>SHBC01000031.1 GCA_004213025.1 SAR116 cluster bacterium | reverse complement strand
GCGGATGATCTACACTTAGGTGCGAGTCCGTGCGTTCCATACAAGATACAGTGTGGACGCAAAGATAATTGCTGCAAAGCAAAAAATGAATCGGTGTCGAAAATATCACAAAAATGCAAAGAGGCCCGAATGGGCCTCTTTGGATAAAGCTGTGTTCAGGGCGCAGCTGGTGCCAGCGGAAACGCTGTCTAGCCGCCAACACGCCGGACAAAAATTGTACCTGCCGGCTTGTTGTTGATGTTGCGAACCGTATTCGTTGCCTGGCTGAAGATCACCGTTTCCACGCCGAAACTGTCAACGACCGCGACACGGGCCCGGATCTGCTTGTTCACCAGCGGCTGTGACAGCGACAACTGGGTGGCGCCGCCGGTTTCAATGGCGCGCCAGTTCCGGCCATCGGTCGAGGCTTCCCAGCCAACCGACATGCTGGCAATGCCGTCTTCATCGGACACGCCATTTGTGCTGACAAGGATGACCTCGCCCTCGGTGGCCTCGCCGGTGATCAGAACTTCGCCCTGAACCGGATCATCGACATTCTGCACCGTCTCTGACGGGCTGGTGACCAGGAGTTCCTTGGTTCCGTGCCCGTCCTCATAGGATACGACGGCGCGATATGAGTAGCCAACATGCCGCTGCGAGAGCTGCAGCACTTCACCATTCGTCTCGGGGAAGGCCTGCCATTCGGTCTTCGTACTCGAGCGCTGCCAGATGATGGAGAAATTGCCAAGGCCGTCATCATCGGAAATCATGCTTGTGTCAACGACAAGCGCGTCTTCCTCGCGCGCCGCGCCGACAAGTTGCGGGGCGCCGTTCGGCTTGTCATTCACATTTTGAACCGGGCTGGAGGGCGGGCTGAGAATCGTCTCAAGGTTGCCCTGACCGTCAACATAGGACAGCTGTACCCGCAGAAGTTTGCCAACATGGCGTTCGCGCGGTGTGAAGGACTGCCTGATCTCACCGGACAGGTTCGACCAATCCGTGCCATCGGTGGCGATCTGCCACTGAACCTGCATGCTGCCGACACCGTCGCCATCGACGACAGACGATGCGTCGATGATCAGCGGATCATCTTCAATAGCGATAAAGGACCCTGTCTGGACATCGCCATTATCCACGCCACCGCTTGCGGTCTGCGAGTTCGAATCGGTCGATGCCATTTCTGTCGAGGCAGTCTGGCCTGCTGCGCCGGTTGTTGTGGCAGATGCCGTTGTTTCGGCCACGGTTGTTTCGGCTACAGTTGTTGCCGGCGCGGCGGCGGCCTGCGCGGTCGAACCGGCGGTTGCCGTCGACGCGGTATTGGATCCGGGCAAGCCGCCAGCAAAAGCGGTCCCGCCCGCGGACAAGGCCGTCCCGGCGATCAAGGATATCCACAGTCGACGCATACTCATGACCCCCTAACAATCACAAGCTCATTCATCAAAGTACCCAGACACAAAATAAGCGTACCTGATGACATTGTTACATATCAATACGGTACTTGAAACGTTTAAGCCAAAACAAAATCGCCCAAAATGTGGCTTATGTCCAGTTTTTACGCATTCCGGCTGACATGTCGCAGTCAGGAAATCGTCTGTTTGCCTCGGATTTCACGGTGAAAGGGCGATCACCCCTCCAGTTCATCAAGCACCTTGCGGGCCGAGCGGAAGCATTCCATGGCCTGCGGAACGCCGCAATAGATCGCAATCACATGGATAATGGCGCGCAATTCCTCTTGTGTGACACCGTTGCCGATGGCGCCGCGGCAGTGCAACTCCCATTCATGCATTTTGCCAAGCGCGCCGATCATCGCCAGATTCATCATTGACCGTGTCTTTGCATCAATGGCGTCATCGCCCCAGCCAAAACCCCAGCACCAGGAAGTCATGGCTTCCTGGAATGGCCGGTTGAAATCATCGGCCTTTTCGAAAACTCCATCAACATAGGCCTCGCCAAGTGTGGCCTTGCGCTGAGCGAGGCCGGTTTCAAACATGTTGTCCATCAGTTCTTACCTTTTCGGGTGGGTCATGGATCGCGCCCGAACCGGGCGGGGATGACGTGGTTGTCGGTGATCCGACTATAGCCGGACTAACCCGGAATGGCTTGTTTAATTCGTCAAAGGACAATTCAACAAATTGAAATAATGAGAATTTCAGGCGTTTTGCGCAAAAGGTTTACTGTGTTAATTTTTGCTTAATTACAAGGTGTGAACACAAGATATCCAGACAGGTATCCATACGGGGCATCCCAGTACCATGATGATGGTCGAGGTAAATTCAATCGATTCGATTCCCGGCGAGGCGGAGCTTCTGGCCTATGCGGCCAATTACATGGCGGCGCGCCTGTTCACGCCGCGCCAGCGAAAATATCTGAACGTTCTGATTGACGTGACGAAGGAACCTCTGCGCGTTCCGGTGACGCGGGCCATGCTGGGACCGCAGAAATCCAGCCTTGGCACGAAGGCCCCGACCCTGTTCGAGATGACCGTGTCGACGGCCTTTGGGATCCGCGATGCTGCCGAGACAATCGCCCATGAGATGCTTCACATATCACAGGCGGTCAATGAAAGGCTGCTGATCACAAGGAAGAAAACCAAGGTCGCCGGCCGCAAGACCGCGGTCGATATGGCGCGCTGGATGGGTGGCAAGCCGGTGGTCATCGACAATCTTGCCTGGCATCTGCGACCGTGGGAAATCGAGGCGTGCCATTGGCAGGAACGTCTCGTCGACGAGTTTCTCGGCCTGTCGACAGGGCAGGTCACGGACCAGCCCGTGCAGTCGCCAAAGCGTCGCCAGCTCGCCCTCTATCCCGTCAGCATCGCCTCACCGGCATTCGTTCCGACACAGCCTGAACCTGAATTTGACGGTGTGGCGGCATCTGGCGACGGCGTTGAGTCATCGCCGCCATCCACAGGCCAAGCCAGAAGCAATGGCGCGTCGACCGACCACGCGACCAATGGCGTGATGACTGGCGACACACGGCAGGATGAAACGGATGAGACGCCGCCCGAGCATGCCATGGCCCGGGAAGAGCAGCCCACCCCGGCCCCAACTGATTTGGCCCCGACTGATCTGGCCCCAACTGATCCGGTCCCGGCTGATCTGGCCCCGACTGATCCGGTTTCACCGGAGGCGCCGGTGGATCAGCCGGCAAATGGCGACATTCGGCTGCCGGAGGATAGAGGTGAGGGCTTAAGTGAGGACAGAAGCGAGAATGGAAGCGAGAACAGAAGTGAGAACAGGGCACCGCTGGCGGCCATGCCGGATCGACCTGTTTATGCCCGTCCTGCTTATCCCCAGCATCTCTATCCGCGGCCGATGATCGAGGTCACGGTGCCTGGGCTTGACGCGCCGCGGGCGCTGGAACGTGAGGCGATGATAAAGAAGCTGAGCGAATTCAGGCAGCGCGGCCTTGCCGTGGTTGTAGATGCCGAGTGACCTGTCCGGTCTGTTGCCTCGATTGGTGAGCGAATCCCGCCTCCGTGCATAGGGGTATGCATTTCAGGGTGATTTTTTTCGGCGCAGCGCCTAGTTTGTTGCGTTCCTGAATCCCGTTTACCCCTGTTACCTGTTTGAGACAGAAAGCCGCCGATGAACATTTACAAGGCGATTACCACCGAGGTCCTGGTGCCGATCCATCCGGCAGGCTGGCCCTTTATCTTTATCTTCGTCGTGGCAAGCATCCTGATCACGGTGTTCTGGTCACCTTTTGCGTTGCCCGGAACCCTGCTCAGCCTGTGGTGCGTCTATTTCTTTCGCAACCCGGTCCGCACCACTCCGGTCACCGACAATCTGATCATCGCGCCGGCTGACGGGCGCGTTCTGTCAACCGGCATTGCGCCGGCGCCGGCTGATCTCGACCTGCCTGATGGTGAATGGCGGCGTGTCGCCATTTTTATGAATGTGTTTGACGTCCATGTGAACCGCGCCCCGGTTGCCGGGCGTGTGACGGCGACAAGCTATCATGCCGGCACGTTTCTGAATGCCAGCCTTGATAAGGCCGCCGAGGCCAATGAACGGCAGAATATCGTCATGGAAACCGCATCCGGCCAGGCCATCGGCATTGTCCAGATTGCCGGTCTTGTCGCCAGGCGAATTCTTCTTGAGGCCGGCGTTGGCGATCAGCTTGCGGTCGGCCAGCAATTCGGCATCATCCGCTTTGGCAGCCGGGTTGACGTCTGGATTTCGGCCGACACGCCGGTGCTGGTCATGGAAGGGCAGCGCACGGTGGCGGGCGAGACAGTCCTTGCCGATATGTCCGGCGGGCTGCAGGAACCCGGCGAGTCGAGGCGCGCCTGATGACACCCGCACCGCGTAACCAGCGTCGCTTCAGAACAGTATCGATTTTCTGGCTTCTGCCGAATGTTCTGACAGTGGCCGGGTTGATCTCGGGCCTGACGGCGCTGCGATTTGCGCTGGACGGGCGGTGGGCGGCGGTGATCGGGCTGATAGCCCTTGCCTCGGTTTTCGATGCGCTGGACGGGCGGACGGCGCGCCGGTTCAAGACAAGCTCGGCCTTCGGGGCCGCGCTGGACAGCCTCAGCGACCTGGTGGTGTTTGGCGTTGTGCCAGCGCTGTGCCTGTATCTTTGGGCGCTGCAGGATTCCGGCAATCTTGCCTGGTGGGCGACGATGTTCTACGCGGTGTCAATCGCCTTGCGGCTGGCGCGCTTTGATTCCGAACTTCGCGATCCGCCGGAACATTCAAAAGACTATTTCACCGGCGTCCCGGCACCGGCGGCGGGGTTTCTGGTGCTGGTGCCGATTGCCGTCGATCTGGAATTCGGAATCGCCTGGGCGCGCGAGGCGGCCTATGTCAGCGGCTGGCTGGTGCTGATAGGCGGGTTGGCCGTCTCCGCCCTGCCAACCTTTGCCGGCAAACGGGTGAAACTGCCGGTGGGCACGGTGCTGCCGGTCATGGCAGGAGGCTCGATCCTGATAGCCGGCATCTTCATGCAGCCCTGGATTACCTACATGGTGCTCGCGCTCGCCTATGTGACCTCGATCCCGATCTCGGTGTTACATCACTATCGCAGGCAATCTCGCAGCTGAGACCTACCTGCCTACCTGCCTGCCTGCCACCTGTTTTCGTGTGGCGATGCGTTCGCGGTGGAACAGATACAGGCCGCTGGCGATGATGATGCCGACGCCGAGAACGGTGCTGTTGGCGGGAATGTCACCAAAGACAAGATAGCCAAGTATCGTCGCGCCGATGATCTCGACATACTGGAACGGCGCCAGCAGGTTGGCTGGCGCCTTGCCGGCCGCCAGCACGATGAAGGCATGGCCGAGCGTCGCCGCGATTCCCATGCCGATCACCCATCCCGTTTCCTGCCATGTCAGCGCCGACATGGTGGCGCCCGGGATCGACAGCAGGCTGCCGACAAGCACCACCGCGCCAAGCGCCGCCATCGCGGCGACACTGCCAAGAAACTGCATCTGATACGGATTGACATCGTCGGCCAGGCGGCGCGTTAGCACCATGTAGAGCGCCATCGACAAGGCCGAGCCAAGCGGCAGCACCGCCGCCCAGCCGAAGATCAGAACACTTGGCTGAACGATGATGATCGTGCCGGCAAGACCGACAAGGATGGCGCTGATACGCCGGGCGCGCAGCCTCTCGCCAAGCAGCACCGCCGACAGCAGTGTCAGGATTATTGGCTGCGCGAAGAAGATGGCGATTGCTTCGGCCATTGGCAGATGCTGAAGCGCAGCAAAGAAAAATACCGTTGCCGATGCCAGCAACAGACCGCGCACCGCCTGCAGCACCAGTGTGCCTGCCGGAATGCTCCACAGGCGCAGCACCATGACGAAGGGAAGCATCAGCACGGTTTGCATGAAAAAGCGCCAGAAGGTGATCTCGAACGGGCCATGCGTGACCCCCAGAAGCTTGGCGAAGACGTCAAGGAAGGGGATGATCAGCATGCCGGCGCACAGCTGCAGCGCGCCAAGGGCATGATTCGGTTGCCGTGTTTTTGCGATTTCCATCGCGGCATCCTGCATGGCAATGCAAAGCAAGGTCAATGAAACTCGTGCGGCGTGCCGATGGCAGCCTTGTACGATCACAAGCCTGCAGTCACAAGGTTGCAGTTTGGACCGTTAACGGGCAAAATGGCGGCCTCGCAATTTCCCGGCCGGTACCGCCCCTGCCGGCCTGGACGGAACCGCCATGTCCCTTGATCTTCTGGAAAAATGCCTGAGCCGTGGCATTCGTATGACAAGCCAACGTCAGGTCATTGTTGGAGTCATTGGTGATTCCGAGGACCATCCGGATGTTGATGAGCTCTATCGCCGCGCCGTCGATGAGGACAGCACGATTTCGATCGCAACCGTCTACCGGACCGTCAAGCTTCTCGAAGAGGCCGGCGTTATCGACCGGCTTGAATTTGGCGATGGCCGGGCGCGCTATGAAGAATCGGGCGAGCATCACGAGCATCTTGTCGATGTCGAAACCGGCGAGGTGATCGAATTCTATCACGCCGAGCTTGAGGCGCTGAAAGAGCAGGTCGCCCGCGAGATGGGCTATGAGCTTGTCGACCACAGGCTTGAGCTGTTTGGCCGCAAGCTGCCATCCGGTGAAGGTTGACCGGTGAACTCTTGACCTTCCATGTCTGCGCCCCCGCCATGGCATCAGCGATGGTCAAAGCCGGGCTGCCGCGTCGATGAACAGCGCAACACAGAAGCGTAATGTCATCCGGCTTGCCATCGCGCAGGCGCTGTCGATGACCTCGATGAATGTCAACATCATCAACACGGCGCTCGTCGGTGTGCTGTTGGCGCCTGTTGCGTGGCTGGCGACGCTGCCGCTGTCGCTGCAATTCCTGACCTCGATGATGGTCACGCTGCCGGCCTCGCTGCTGATGGCACGGTATGGCCGGCGTCCGGTGCTGATAATCGGGGTTTTGATCAGCAGTGTGTCGACAACCTGTCTTGGCATTGCCGTGGTCTCTGGGAATTTCCTGATGTTCTGCGGCGCCAGCATGGGGCTTGGCATGGCGATGGGGATTGCCAGCTATTACCGCTATGCCGCAGCGGATGGCGTTCCCACAGATCGGCGCCCAAAGGCGATTGCCTATGTCCTCGCCGGCGGTCTGGCGGCGGCGTTCCTCGGGCCTGAAATCGCCCGGCGAACGGTGGATCTTGTTCCCGACATTCTCTATGCGGGGTGCTTTTTCACGGTTGCGGTGGTCCAGCTTTTCTCGATCATCGCGCTGGCCGGGCTGAAGATCGAAATTCCGAAAAGAACAGCGTCTGGCGGGCGTCCCATTGGCGCCTTCTTTCGCATGCCTATTTTTGTTGTCGGGGTCATCTGCTGCGCGCTTGGCTATGCGCTGATGAGCTATCTGATGACGGCGACACCGCTGCAGGTTGTCAATGTTGCCGGGCTTGGCACCTCGGCGAACGCCACGATCATCCAGTGGCATGTGGTGGCGATGTTCCTGCCATCCTTCTTTACCGGCTCGATCATTGCCAGGATCGGCGCGCTTCGCGTGCTGTGGGCGGGTGTGTTCTTCTATGCCATGACGATTTATCTGGCCGTCGGTGCTCTTGGCTTCTGGCCCTATTGGATGGCGCTGGTCACGCTCGGGCTGGGCTGGAACTTTCTGTATGTTGGCGGCAGCTCGCTGGTCGCAAGGGTGGCCGAGCCGGAAGAGCGTGGCCGCGTCCAGGGCTTTGCCGATCTGGCGACAATGACGACGGTGGCAACGGCCTCGCTGTCGGCAGGTGCGATCCATAGCCAGCTTGGATGGGATGCTGTCAGTCTGGCGGCACTTGTTCCGGTGACGATACTTGCGATTGCGCTTGTCTGGCTGGGGCTGGCGCAGCGCCGGCAGGCCGAAGCCGAGGCTGTGACCTGACTAACACGTATCCCCGGCAGAACGGTGCGATGGAATGCGGCGGCGTCAGCCGCCTGTGACATTCATGTGCCGGCTGACCGCAGGGTCGCTGTGGCGCCTGTCGATGATGAAATCATGCCCCTTCGGCTTGCGCCCGATGGCTTCGGCAATCGCCGCGTCGAGCGCCGGCTCGCCGCCATCACGAAGGGCGCGTCGCAGATCAGCATTGTCATCCTGACCAAGACACATATAAAGCTGGCCTGTACAGGTCACCCGCACCCGGTTGCAGCTTTCACAGAAATTGTGCGTTAGCGGCGTGATGAAGCCAAGCTTGCGGCCGGTCTCCTCAACCTTGACATAGCGGGCCGGGCCGCCGGTGCGGAACGGAATGTCGGTCAGGGTGAACCGCTTTGACAGGTCTGCGCGGACGCGTGACAGCGGCAGATACTGGTCGAGCCTGTTTTCGGTGCCGATATCGCCCATCGGCATGACCTCAATGATGGTCATGTCGAACCCTTCATCGCCGCACCAGGCCAGCATGTCGCCAAGCTCGGTGTCATTGTCGCCCTTCAGGGCAACAGCGTTGATCTTCACATCAAGACCGGCCGACTGCGCGGCGCGAAGCCCGGCAAGAACCTTGTCAAGATCGCCCCAGCGTGTAATCTGCCGGAACTTGTCCGGGTCGAGCGTGTCGAGCGAGATATTCACCCGCCGTACGCCGGCATCAAACAGATCATCCGCCATTTTGACAAGCTGGCTGCCATTCGTGGTGATTGTCAGCTCGTCAAGCTCACCGGTCTTGACCTCGGCGCCAAGGGCGCGGATCAGCTGCATGATGTTGCGCCTGACAAGCGGCTCACCGCCGGTAAGACGGATCTTGCGGACACCTGCCGCCATGAATCGCCGGCAGAGGGTTTCAAGTTCCTCAAGTGTCAGTAGCTCCGCCTTCGGCAGGAAGGTCATCTCCTCGGCCATACAGTAAACACAGCGGAAATCGCATCGGTCGGTCACCGACACGCGAAGATAGTCGACAGTACGGCCATACGGGTCGATCAGCTTGTCCGGCTTTGTCACCGGCGCGGCATCTGTCAACGGCATGATGGTGTCCTCCCCCTGTATACATCATCATGCTACGCCCCACGCTTCCGGCTTGGCAAGGAACGACACGTCGCACCCCCGGGTGCCTGATGATGGGCACTTCAACCGGTGAATAGGGGGTCGATTGACAAAAAAAAGGCCGTGAGAAATCTCACGGCCGAGTTTAGGGAGGAAACGCACGACGAATACGCCGTGCACGGGGTATATGCGCCCGAAGATTCACTCCGTCAAGCCTGCCCACCGGCTTTTAAGCAAAAAAACCGCAGCGGGTAATGATTCGTAAAAAAACACACAAAAACATTTAGTTGAATTTCAAAAATCGACGCCGAAACGTAATGATTCCGGCACCGGTGGCAGGGATGCGGCAATGTCGTTGGCGCTCTGGCCCGCCTTGCGAAGCTGCTGGATACTTTCCGAATCATGACGCTTGGCAAGACGGCTGCCGGCGGCATCACGCACCAGATCGTGATGGAAATAGGCTGGCGAGGGCAAATCCAGCAACGCCTGCAGCAGACGATGAACATGCGTGCAGTTCTCGAGGTCGGCGCCGCGGGTGACAAGGGTGACACCGTCAAGCGAATCATCGACGACAACCGACAGATGATAGGACGTGCCGATGTCGCGCCGCGCCAGAACCACATCGCCATGCGCCGACATGTTGACAGGCCGGTGCCGGCCAGCCTCGGCTTTGGCGGCAATATCCGTCCAGGTCAGATCACCGACAAGGTCGAGTGCGCGGTCGGTCCGCAGACGCCAGGCAGGCGATTTCCCCGCCTCGGACCTGCGTTCCGCTTCGGCCGCCGGGATGGCGCGGTCTGTCGCCACCGGCGCTTCCTGTGGGGCGGACAGCACCTCGGCAAGCTCGGCCCGTGTCAGATAGCAGGGATAGACAAGATCGCGCGCCCGCAGGCTGGCAAGCGCGTCCGCATAGGCGGCAAGCCGGTGGCTCTGGAATACCGGTTCACCGCGCCATGGCAGACCCAGAAATTCGAGATCGCGGTAAATCTGTTCGGTGAATTCGGGGCGGCACCGCGTATGGTCGATATCATCAATCCGCAGAATATAGCCATCACCAAACCGCGACGCGACAAGTGCCGAATAGGCATGACCAAGATGCAGCAGGCCAGTCGGACTTGGCGCAAACCGCGTAACAGGTGCCGGCATCGGGGAAGGAACGGTCACGATATGCGTGTCCACAACTCTGTTGGGGCGCCGCTATCGGCGCCGGTGCCGGTGAATATAGACCAGATGGGGTGGCCGGGTGTAGCCTCTTGCCACCGTGATGATCTGAGTTGGCGAATATGGCCAGGGAACAGGGCCAGGGAACAGGCCCAGGGAACAGGATGATGATGAAAAGCTTTGGAAGTTTGAGCGGCCATTTCAATGAACCTGCACGCGGCGGCGCGCCGTCAAGCCTGATCATCATCATGCATGGCTGGGGCGCCGATGCGAATGATCTGGCGGATCTTGCCTATCCGATGTCGCTCCGCTTTCCGGGGGCGGCGTTCTTCATCCCCAACGCACCCGACCCCTGTTCGATGAACCCGATGGGCCGGCAATGGTTCGACCTTGCCGACACAAGGGACGGCCCGGCTGCCGCGGCGGCGGTGATCGAGACGTCGGTCGCGGCGGCCATCGCCGAATTGGACCTCGACATGGGTGCGGTGGCGCTGACCGGCTTTTCACAAGGCGGCATGATGAGCCTGCATTGCGGACTTCACATGGCCGACAGGCCGCAGGCGGTTGTCAGCTTTTCAGGCGCGCTTCTCGGTGTTGGCGACATCGCGGACATTGAT
>SHBC01000030.1 GCA_004213025.1 SAR116 cluster bacterium | reverse complement strand
GCGCTTGGCGTTGACCGGATCATTCATGTCAGGTTCGATGACAATCTGCGCTGTACCGACGCCGAGAGTTTCGTGACGTCGGTGCTGCCGGCGCTTGGCGTGAAGGCGTTGTTCGCCGGGGCGGATTTCGCCTTTGGGCGTGGTCGTGGCGGCGATATCGATACCATCAACACCATCGGTGCTGGGATCGGCATCAGCGCCACCGCGGTGACATTGCTGGCGGACCCGAACAGCGCCGTCATCACCTCGAGCCGTGTGCGGGCCGCGCTGCAGGATGGCGAGCCGGAGCGTGCGGCCGAAATGCTTGGCCATGACTGGACGGTGACAGGCACTGTCAAGATGGGTGACCAGCGCGGGCGCACCATCGGCTTTCCAACCGCCAACATCCCGCTTGGCAATCTTCTGCATCCGGCCTTCGGCGTCTATGCGGTGCAGATTTTCGAGGCCGAGCCAGACCAGCCATTCCGGCTGCTTGGCAATGGTGTGGCGAATATCGGTGTGCGGCCGACTGTCGAGGATCGCGGCGTGTTGTGCGAGGCGCACCTGTTTGACCAGCAGGTGGACCTGTATGGGCGGCGGCTTGCCATCGGGTTGAAATCCTTTATTCGGCCCGAGCGAAAATTCACCGGTATCGACGAACTGACGGCCCAGATTGCCAAGGATGCCCGCGCCGCGCGCGAGCTTCTGCCCCCGATCAAAGAGACAGCCTGAACGACAGGCCGCCTGAACAACATACCGCCTGAACAAGGGGCCGCCGGGCGAGACGCCTGCCGGTCGACAGGATTGAAAAGCGAGAGAGCTTGCGATGAGTTACAAAGAGACGGTGTTTCTTCCACGAACCGACTTTCCGATGCGTGGCGGCCTGCCGAAGAAGGAACCCGAAATCCTCGCGCAGTGGCAGCAGATCGATATCTATGACCGCCTTCGCAAGGCCCGCGCCGATGCCGAGCTGTTCGTTCTTCATGACGGCCCGCCCTACGCCAATGGCCAGCTTCATATCGGCCATGCGCTGAACAAGATCCTGAAGGATGTCATCAACCGGTCGCAATCGATGCTTGGCAAGAACGCCAATTACGTGCCCGGCTGGGACTGCCATGGTCTGCCGATCGAATGGAAGATCGAGGAACAGTACCGCAAGAAGGGCAAGGACAAGGACGAGGTGCCGGTCAAGGAATTCCGGCAGGAATGCCGCGACTTCGCCGCCCACTGGCTGGCGGTGCAGTCCGAGGAATTCCAGCGTCTTGGCGTGCTTGGCGACTGGAAGGATCCCTACACCACGATGGCGTTTGAGGCCGAGGCGACAATCGCCGGCGAGCTTGGCCGCCTGCTGATGGATGGCAGCCTCTATCGCGGCGCCAAGCCGGTGATGTGGTCACCGGTCGAGAAGACAGCGCTTGCCGAGGCCGAGATCGAGTATCATGACCACACCTCGGTCACCATCTATGCGCGCTTCCCGGTGAAGACGCCAAGCCACCCGGCGCTGGACGGCGCGAATGTCGTCATCTGGACGACGACGCCATGGACCATGCCTGGCAACCGGGCGATGGCCTGTGGTGCCGATATCGATTATTCGGTGCTGCGGATCACCGCGCTGGAGGACGGCGCGCTGGCGAGCGCGGGCGATGTGATCTGCCTAGCGACCGAGCTGGTGGCCGAGGTGACGGCCGCCACCGGCATCGCCGAGACCGAAACGCTGGCAACGCTGAAAGGCACCGACATCGCGGGCACAATCTCGGCCCATCCAATGCATGATCATGGTTATGACCATGATGTGCCGATGCTGCTTGCCGATTATGTCACCACCGAGCAGGGAACCGGCTTTGTCCATATCGCCCCCGGCCATGGTGTCGAGGATTACGAGCTGGCGCATCTGGAGCATGGCATCCCGCTTCCCGACACGGTGGCCGAGGATGGCAAGCTGATGGACCATCTGCCGGTGTTCGCGGGGCTTCATGTGCTGCGCGACAATGCGAAGATCGCCGAGATCATGGCCGAACATGGCGGCCTTATCGGCATCGGCAAGCTTGTCCATTCCTATCCGCATTCCTGGCGGTCGAAGGCGCCGCTTGTCTATCGCAACACGGCGCAGTGGTTTGTCTCGATGGAATCGCACGGTCTTCGCGACACCGCTGTTGCCGAGCTTGGCCGGACAGAATTTTACCCGCCGGCGGGCCAGCGCCGTCTGACCTCGATGATCGAACAGCGCCCCGACTGGTGCCTGTCGCGCCAGCGTGCCTGGGGCGTGCCGATCACCGTGTTTTTCAACAAGGCCACGGGTGAACCGCTTCGCGACCAGGCGGTTATCGACCGTGTCGTGACCGCGATGCGCGAGGAAGGCGCCGATTGCTGGTTCTCCTCGGAGGCATCCCGCTTCCTTGGTCCCGACTACAATGCGGATGATTACGAGAAGGTCACCGATATTCTCGATGTCTGGTTTGACTCCGGCTCGACGCATTCCTTCGTTCTCGAGGAACGCGACGATCTGGTAAGTCCGGCCGATCTCTATCTTGAAGGGTCGGACCAGCATCGCGGCTGGTTCCACTCCTCGCTTCTGCAATCCTGCGCGACGCGTGGCAAGGCACCCTACAAGGGTGTGCTGACGCATGGTTTCGTGCTTGATGAGCAGGGCCGCAAGATGTCGAAATCGCTTGGCAATGTCGTCACGCCGCAAAAGATCATGGACCAGAATGGCGCCGATATCCTGCGGCTGTGGGTGGTCAGTTCCGACTATTACAATGATCTGCGAATCGGGCCGGAAATCATCAAGCGGACGACCGACAGCTATCGCCGGTTCCGCAATACGCTTCGCTATCTTCTCGGCGCGCTTGACGGCTTCACCACTGACGAGGCGGTTGGTCATGACCAGATGCCGGCGCTTGAACGCTGGGTCCTGCACCGGCTGGCGGAAATCGATGACAGGATCAGGGCGCTGAGCGAATCCTATGATTTCCACGGCATCTTCACCGAGCTTCATACGCTGTGTAACAGCGATCTGTCGGCCTTCTATTTCGAGATCCGCAAGGATCGTTTGTATTGCGATGCGCTGGATTCGGTTGAGCGCAGAGCCTGCCGCACGGTGATGAACGAGGTGTTCGAGCGGCTGACAGCCTGGCTGGCCCCGATCCTGTGTTTCACCGCCGAGGAAGCCTGGCAGTCGCGCGTTCAGGATATCGAGAATTCGGTCCATCTTCGCAGCTATGAGCCAATCCCCGCCGCCTGGCGTGATGCGCCTCTTGGCGCGCGCTGGGACGGTATCAGGCAGGTCCGCCAGGTGGTCACGAGCGCGCTGGAGGGTGCGCGCAATGACGGCGCCATCGGGGCCTCGCTGCAGGCGGCCCCGACAGTTCATGTCAGCGCCGAGCTTGCGACGTTGTTCGATGGTGAGGACGCGGCCAGCCTGTTCATCACCTCGGCGGCGGCGATCAGCACCGATGCGGCGCCTGCCGACGCCTTCCGGCTGGAGGGAGTCGAGGATGTGGCGGTGGCCTTCGCCACTGCCGAGGGGGGTAAATGCGCCCGTTGCTGGCGGATCATGTCAGAGGTCACGGATAGCCGGGAAATCTGCCAGCGCTGCGATGATGTGGTGAATGCAGGAAGCTGACGTCAGACCGCCGGTCATCGGCCGCCGCCCGGTTCTTGTGATCGGGCTGGCGGTGCTTGTCGCCGACCTGATCACCAAGCAGGTCATGCTTGGCTGGATATTCGAGCCGCCGCGGCGTGTTGAAATTCTGCCCTTTCTGAATTTCGCGCCGGTCTGGAACCCCGGGATCAGCTTTGGCATGCTGGCCGATGCCGGTGGTGTGATGCCGACGCTGCTGACCGTGCTGGCATTTGCCGTGGCGGCGTGGATGGTCTGGAAGGCACCTGGTTTCCAGCGGCTTGAACGTTTTGGTGCCGGGCTGATTGCTGGCGGTGCGGTCGGCAACGCGTTGGACCGTATCCGCTTTGGCAAGGTGGTTGATTTTATCGACGTTTATGTTCAAACATGGCATTGGCCGGCGTTCAATATTGCTGACGCCGCGATCACCGTCGGGGCGTTCCTGTGGATCGTCAGCCTGTTTGTCGAGCAAGAGAATGGACCGACATGACCTATTGGAATGATCCGATCCCGAATGCTGTAAATGACCGGCGCCATCACCGCCGCGCCGGCCGTGTGGCAATAGCCTGCCTGCTGCTTGCCGGGGTCGGGCTGGTTGCCAGCGGATGCTCCGGGTTCCGGAAAGCCATTGGCGAGGAAAAATCATCCCCTGACGAGTTTGAGGTTGTCGTGCGGCCGCCGCTGTCACTGCCGCCAAACTTCTTTGCCAACTCGACGCAGCTCACCGAGAACGCACCGGCCACTTCGTCGTCTTCGTCTTCGGGTGACAGCCCGATCGATGCCCGCTCGGTTGCCGCCGCCACACTTGGCGCGGCCGAGGGTAAGGCAGCTAACAATTACGAGCAGATTTTCGACTTCTCCGCGGTGCCGGAAAATATCCGCGAGATCGTCGATGAGGAAACCTACGGCATCCAGTTCGAAAGGCGGATCCCGTTGCAGATGCTGTTTGGCGGCCTGCCGGATGTTGGACCCGTGCTGGACAAATTCGCCGAGGATCAGCGGCTTCGCCGCACCCTTCGCGAGGGCCAGTCCCCCACTGACGGTGGCACACCTGCAGTCGATCTTGTTGATGACGAGCCGGTAACGATCGGCAACTAGCGGTCATGTCCGGAATCCGGCAACTCCCCGACACGCTGGTCGACCAGATCGCGGCCGGGGAGGTTGTCGAACGGCCGGCAAGCGCTCTCAAGGAACTTGTCGAAAACGCGCTTGATGCCGGTGCCGGCCGCATCGACATCACCCTGCTGCGCGGCGGGATCGATGAAATCATCGTCAGCGATGACGGGCATGGCATGTCGCAGGCCGACCTGTCGCTGGCGATCCGCCGGCATGCCACGTCAAAACTTCCCGACAGCCGGCTTGATGATATTCGCTTTCTCGGCTTCCGTGGTGAGGCCTTGCCCTCGATCGGGGCGGTATCGCAGCTTGTCATCACCTCGATCACCGGCGATGAGCCTCATGCCTGGCAGATCACCGTCGATGCCGGCACTGTCGTGCCGCCGCAGCCTGCCGCGCTTGATCGCGGCACGGTGGTCGAGGTGCGGCATCTGTTCAAGGCGGTACCGGCGCGGCTGAAATTCCTGAAGACTGAACGGACCGAGCAGGGGCGTTGCCTCGATATCGTGCGGCGTCTTGCCATGGCGTGGCCGCAGGTTGGGTTCCGGCTGGCCAGTGACGGGCGGGAGTTGCTGGAACTGGCGTCGCAACCCGCTGGCGAGGCAGGATGGCAGCGCCGCCTGTCCGACATCATGGGGCGGACATTTGGCGGCGAGGCGCTGGCCATCGATGCGAGGCGCGATGAGGCGACGCTTCGCGGGCTTGCCGGTCTGCCGACGATGAACAGGCCAACTCCGGCGGCGATCTACCTGTTCGTGAATGGCCGGCCGGTGCAGGACCGCTCGCTGCTCGGCGCGGTCCGCGCCGGATATGGTGATACACTGCCGCGCGGGCGCTATCCGATGGCGGCGCTGTTCCTGGAATTGCCGGCGGCGGCGCTCGACGTCAATGTTCATCCGGCGAAATCCGAGGTGCGATTCCGCGATGCCGCCGGTGTGCGATCGCTTCTGGTTGGCGCGATTTCGGCGCAGCTGCGAGATCATGGCGTGCAGACCACCGCCGAGGGCGCGGCCACGGCAACGCGCCTGTTCACCGGATCGGGACGCGGCGGCAGCGGCTTTTCGGCACCGCCGGCGGCAAGTTATGCCGGGCCGATGGCGGACTGGCAGGCCCCGTTGACGGCGCCCGCGCAATCGTCACTTGCCGGCGACATGCCGCCTTCGGCGCCGCCGGCCGCGGCCGGAACGGACATGTCTGATGACAGGCTGGATGACAGGTTGGATGACACCCTTCTCGGGGCCGCGCGGGCGCAGCTTCACAAGACCTATATCGTCGCCGAGACGCGTGATGGCATCACCATCATCGACCAGCATGCGGCGCATGAACGGCTTGTCATGGAACGGATGAAGGCGGCGCTTGCCGCCGACGGGGTGACGGTGCAGGCGCTGCTGATCCCCGAGGTTGTCGATCTGCCGCCAGACCAGCGTCAGGCGCTTCTCGACGAGGCCGAGTTCCTGACCGGGCTGGGGCTGGAGATTGAAGGCTTTGGCGAGGGCAGCATTCTTGTCCGCGGCATTCCGGCGCTTCTCGGCACCCCCGATGCGGCGCGGCTTGTCCGCGACATCGCCGAGGAGCTTGTCGAGCTTGGCGGCAGCCAGGTCCTGGAGGACAAGATTGCGCATGTGCTGGCGACGGTGTCCTGTCACGGGTCGGTGCGGGCCGGCCGCCGGCTGAATGACGCCGAGATGAACGCACTTCTCCGCGAGATGGAGACCACACCGAATTCCGGCCAGTGCAATCATGGCCGGCCGACATGGGTCCGGCTGTCACTTGCCGATGTCGAGAGATTGTTTGGCCGTCGCTGACTGCC
Organism: SAR116 cluster bacterium; assembly: GCA_004213025.1. The sequence continues at coordinate 4,397 of SHBC01000030.1, read as the reverse complement.
TTATGCGCCGGACACCTTCAGGAAATGCAGCCTTGCGCGGCCATAGCGGCGGTCATCAAGTGGCGACAGTCTGCCAGCTGCCATTAATTCGGGATCAGGCTGTTCAGATTTTTCGGTCTCCAGAATGATCAGCGCGCCGGCGGCAAGCGCGCCGATATCGGCAAGACGCAATGCCGCTGCCAGACCATCGCCGCTGCCATAGGGCGCGTCGGCGAACATCAGCGAGGCTGGCCGGCCCCGCCAGCTGGCAAGTGACAGCGCATCACCGGCAATCACCCGGCTATCGGCTTCGCGGTCAAGGCGGGTGATGTTGGCGCGCAGGACCGACAGGGCGGCCCGGTCGCGTTCGATAAAGCTTGCGTGATCGCAGCCGCGCGACAGCGCCTCAAGTCCCAGCGCGCCGGTGCCGGCAAAGGCGTCAATGACGGCGGCGCCTGCCAGCACGTCGCCAAAGCGCCCGCCCTCAAGAATGTTGAAGAGCGATTCGCGCACCCGGTCGCCGGTCGGCCGTGTGTCAGCGCCGGCGGGCTGGGCCAGTTTTGTGCCGCGATGGCGGCCGGCGATGATCCGCATTCCGTGGTCCTCGTGATGGCTTCTTCTGCTGGCGTGCGGCGGCTGGCGCCGCGTCACCGCCCTGTTGCGGTGCCCCGGGCGCGATGCCGAGCTGGTCGGCAAGCACCCGCGGCTTTACCGGTTCAACCCCGCCGGATGGCAGGTCGCCCAGCTGGAAGGGGCCGTAGGATACCCGGATCAGGCGGCTGACCTGATGGCCGAGATGCTCCATGATCTTACGCACCTCGCGGTTCTTGCCCTCGCGGATGGCGATGCTGAGCCACGCATTGCTGGCCATCTGGCGGTCAAGCTGCGCCGCCACCTTGCCATAGCGGATGCCGTCGATGGTGATGCCGTCGGCAAGCCGTGGCAGCGCTTCCGGGTCCACCTGTCCCTGGACGCGAACCCTGTATTTACGGCTCCATCCGGTGCTGGGAAGCTCCAGATGGCGCGCCAGACCGCCATCATTGGTCAACAGCAACAGCCCTTCGGAATCAAGGTCCAGCCTGCCAACCGTCAGCACCCTTGGCATGGTGTCGGGAAGCGTGTCGAAGATGGTCTGACGGCCCTTGTCATCGCGGGCACTGACGATCAGGCCGCGCGGCTTGTGATAGCGCCACAGACGCGCCGGCTGGCGTGCCGGCAGCGGTTTGCCGTCGACGGTGATGCTGTCGGACGCGCTGACATTCAGCGCCGGTCCTGTCACCGTCTCGCCATTGACCGTAACCCGGCCTTCCTCGATTCGCTTCTCGGCCTCGCGGCGCGAACAGATACCGGCCCGCGCAATATGCTTGGCGATCCGCTCCGGCGCGGTAGGCGCATCAAGGGTGAAGGAGGCTTTGTCATCCATGGGCCACGTGTTACGCGCAATTCCCGCGCTTTGCAAATCACCGGTGGCTATGTCACAAGATCGGGATGAACGGATCCCTCGAACGCCCTGATATCATGGCGCTGATTCTGGCTGAGGCCGAGGCCGCCGGCGAGGCTGGAGAGGTGCCGGTGGCCGCCGCCGTGACCGACGCGTCGGGCGTTGTCATCGCGGTGGCGCAGAACCGCATGAAGCGCGAGGCCAATGCGCTGCGTCATGCCGAGCTTGTGGCGCTGGAGATGGCGATGGTGGCGCGCGGTGGGGAAAGGCTGGAAGGGTGTGACCTGTGGGTGACGCTGGAGCCCTGCACGATGTGCGCCGGCGCGATTTCGCATGCGCGGATCAGGCGGCTCTATTTCGCCGCCCATGATGCCAAGGCGGGGGCGGTCGAATCCGGTGTCAGATTCTTTGACAGCGCGGCCTGCCACCATCGACCTGAGGTTTATGGTGGTCTGTCCGAGACGAAGGCGGCCGAGCTGCTCCGCGCCTTCTTTGCCGCGCGGCGCTAGCAGCTTTCAGAAAGCAACATCACCCACCAGCAATATCGCTGCGATAAAAGCCGCCCTGCCAGTCGATGGCCGTAACAGCGTCATAGGCGGCGGTGCGGGCCGCGGCAACATCCGCGCCAAGGCCGGTTACCGCCAGAACGCGCCCGCCGGCGGCGCGCACCGTGCCGTCCGGATCGATGGTAGTGCCGGCATGGAACAGGATCACATCATCGCTGGCGGCGGCGGATTCGGTCTCGCCAATGATGCTGCCTTTTTCATAGGCGCCGGGATAGCCTCTCGTTGCCATCACCACTGTCACGGCGGCGCCACTATCCCAGCGAAGCGAGAGATGGCCAAGGCTGCCCTCGATGGTGCCAAGCATCGCCGCCACGATGTCGGAGCGCAACCTTGGCAGGATGACCTGTGCCTCAGGGTCGCCAAGGCGGCAGTTGAATTCGATCACCTGCGGGCCTGTGTCGGTCAGCATCAGCCCGACATAGAGAACGCCGCGATAGGGCGTTCCCTCGGCGGCCATGCCGGCGGCAAGCGGTTTTACCACCTCGCTCATCACCTGCGCCTGCAAATCCTCGGTCAGGCGCGGTGCCGGCGATACCGCCCCCATGCCGCCGGTATTCGGACCCCTGTCACCGTCAAAGGCGCGCTTATGGTCCTGCGCGCTTCCCATGAACAGGGCGTCCGGCCCATCGATCAGCGCAAAAAGCGAGGCTTCGGGCCCGGCAATCCGCTCTTCGATCAGCAGCGTCTTGCCAGCATCACCAAAGCGGCCATCCAGCATCTCGGCGGCGGCGGCGGCGGCCTCGTCAGCGGTGTCGGCCACCACCACACCCTTGCCGGCTGCCAGCCCATCGGCCTTTACCACACAGGCCCCGCCGGCGGCGGTGATCGCGGCACCAGCGCTGTCCATGTCGCGGCAGACGGTAAATCCGGGTTGCGGAATGCCGAACCGTTCGCAGGCCTCGCGGGCAAACGCCTTCGACCCTTCAAGCTGCGATGCCGCGGCGGTTGGTCCAAACGCCGCGTGACCGGCGGCGGCCAGCCTGTCGACAAGGCCGGCGACCAGCGGCGCTTCCGGTCCGACAACGACAAGGTCGGGCGCGATCTCACCGGCCAGGGCCAGCAGCCCGTCAAGATCCTCCGCCCCGACATCGACACAGCGGCCAAGCGATGCCATCGCGGCGCTTCCGGGGGCGATGATCAGTTCGTCGGTCAGCGGAGAGCCGGCAATGGCCCAGGCCAGAGCATGTTCGCGGCCGCCACTGCCGATAAGAAGTATTTTCATCAGGTAATCCTTCTGGTGGAAAGCGGGCAGGGTGGCTTGCCCGCCGCATAATATGGCATAAGAGTGAACCGCTAAGAAAGGGGTCCGACCCATGCAAGAAGACAGTTCCGGCCTTCCCGCCGGCCCGACGATCGAAGCTGCCGATGGGTCCGGTTCCAACGCGCCGCCCTTCCTGACCGTTACCGAGCTTGCGCAGAGACTCAAGGCAACGGTGGAAAGTCAGTTCGACTTCGTGCGGATCAGGGCCGAAATATCGCGTCCGACACGCGCCGCCTCCGGGCATCTCTATTTCACCCTGAAGGATGACCGGAACACGCTTGACGGCGTCTGCTGGAAGACCGTTGCCGGATCGCTGGCGATACAGCCCGAGGAAGGTCTTGAGGTGATTGTCACCGGCAAGCTGACAATCTATGGCGGTCGCTCGAAATACCAGATCGTCGTGCAGACGATGGAAATGGCCGGCGAAGGCGCGATGCTGAAACAGCTTGAGGAACGCCGCCGCCGGCTTGCTGCCGAGGGGTTGTTCGATGCTGGGCGTAAACAGCCCATCCCGCGCATGCCGGCGGTGATCGGTGTTGTCACCAGCCCCACCGGCGCTGTCATCCGCGATATCCTGCACCGCCTGACCGACCGGTTCGGGGTGCGGGTGCTGGTCTGGGGAACGCTTGTCCAGGGGCCGGACGCCGCCGGGCAGGTGGCGCGCGCCATTCGCGGCTTCGATTCGATGCCGGCGGGGGGCGACCTGCCCCGGCCCGATCTGGTGATTGTGGCGCGTGGTGGCGGCTCGCTGGAGGATCTGTGGGCTTTCAATGAGGAAGAGGTTGTGCGGGCGGTGGCGGACTGCCGGATTCCGCTGATTTCGGCCATTGGCCATGAGACCGACACCACGCTGATTGATTTTGCCGCCGACCAGCGCGCACCAACGCCGACCGCCGCCGCCGAGATGGCGGTGCCGGTGCGGGCCGACCTGCTGTCGCGCATCGCCGAGATCGAGGCGCGTATCCGTGGCGGCATCGCGCAGCGGCTTGACCGGGCAACACAGGCGCTGCGCGCCGCCGAACGGGGGCTTCTCAACCCGGCGGAGATGGTTGAGCGGCGCGCGCAGGCTGTCGACCTTGCTGTCGCCGGGCTGGAACGCGGGTTGCAGCAGCGGCTGTCGGCGGCGGCGCTGCGGCTGACCGATCTCGGG
>SHBC01000003.1 GCA_004213025.1 SAR116 cluster bacterium | reverse complement strand
CGATAGCCGTCATCACCAGTGCCGAATTCAGGCAGATCGGCAGGCTTCCGTATCCTCTCGCACGACAGCAACCGTGCCGAGGGCAGGCCGCCACCATCCGGCCGTTCAAGTCTGAACAGCGAATAGAGCGAGGCCGCGCCATCGCTGCGGCGGATATAGTTGCCCGACCCCTGCCGCCTGTCGAGATGCCCCATTTCAGTGAGGCGCGCCAGCGATTTGCGGAGCGTTCCCACCGCGACGCCATGCTGGCGTGCCATCTCGCGCTCAGGCGGCAGGCGCTGACCCTCGGCCAGCAGGCCGGCCTCGATCTGCCGCGCCACAAGCTCGGCAATCTGGATATAGACCGGCAGCGCACCCTGGTCCGCGATGGTGGAATTACCGTTCATCATGTCAAATTGATACACCATTGATTAATCTCTTGATAGGTGCTTTCCTTGACGGTGACAAGAGGTGAGACATGACGGTCGTTCCCATCACAAGCCCTGACCTTGACGCGGCGGAGATAAGTTTTTTCTCGGCGCTCTGCTCGGACGACTTCCAGCATCTTGGCGTGCCGGATGGGGCGCTGCGGTCAAGCTGGGCGCATTGTTCGGAAATCGTAAAGCGGTCGGAGGCGAACGGGTTCCGGAACATCCTGTGCCCATCCTCCTATCAGGTCGGGCAGGACACGCTGTCCTTTGTCGCCGGTTGTGCGCCGATCACAGATAAGATGAACCTGCTGGCGGCGGTCAGATGCGGCGAGATGCAGCCGATCATGCTGGCGCGGACGATCGCGACGCTGGACCATATGCTGGAAGGTCGTCTGACGATCAACATCATCAGCTCCGACTTCCCCGGCCAGACCGAGGACAGCGCCTATCGCTATCAACGCTCGCGCGAGGTGGTTGAAATCCTGAAACAGGCCTGGACCCGGGATGAAATCAACTATGATGGCGAGATCTACCAGTTCGCCGGTCTGACCACTGATCCGGCTAGGCCCTATCAGCAGAATGGCGGTCCGTTGCTGTATTTTGGTGGCTACTCGCCGGCCGCGGTCGAGCTGTGCGCCCAGCATTGCGATGTCTATCTGATGTGGCCGGAGACGCGCGAGGATCTGGCGGCACGCATGACAACGGTGAATGAACGCGCGGCGGTGCATGGCCGGACCCTGGATTACGGGCTTCGTGTCCATATGATCGTCCGCGAGACCGAGGCCGAGGCGCGCGAATATGCCGAGGAGCTTGTCTCGAAGCTTGATGACGAGGCTGGCCGCGAAATCCGTGAACGTGCGCTTGACAGCACATCGCTTGGTGTGGCGCGCCAGGCCCGTAACCGCGAGCTTGCCGATATGGAAGGTTTCATTGAACCGCATCTGTGGACCGGTGTCGGCCGTGCGCGATCGGGGTGCGGTGCGGCGCTTGTCGGCTCGGCCGACCAGATCCTGTCCGAGATCGAGGCCTATCAGAAAATGGGCATGCGAAGTTTTATCTTTTCCGGCTATCCGCATCTGGACGAATGCGATTACATCGGCAAGCTTGTATTGCCGGAGGTGAAAACCTGTTCGCTGCCGCATGAATATGGACGCCTGCCGGCATCAACACCGGCAACACCGCTTGGCGTAGGAGAAAGAGCCTGATGGAACGTGTGACCCTTACCGATGATGTGTCGTTGTCCCGTATTCTCTATGGCATGTGGCGGCTTGGCGATGATGCCGATACCTCGCCGGCGCATGTCGAGGCGAAGATCGAATCCTGCCTGGCGCAGGGTATCACCACGATGGATCAGGCCGCGATCTATGGCGGCTTCATGGCCGAGGAAATCTTCGGCGATGCGCTTCGCGCCGCGCCGGCGCTGAAGGACAGGATCGAGATTGTCACCAAATGCGACATCATCGCACCGGTTGGCCGGCATGAGGCGGCGCGGGTGAAACATTATGACACCAGCCGGGCGCACATCACCCAATCGGTCGAGGCCAGCCTGCGGCTGATGGGGATCGAGACAATCGACCTGCTGCTGATCCACCGGCCGGACCCGCTGATGGATCATCACGAGACCGGCGCGACCCTTGATGATCTGGTGGCATCGGGCAAGGTGCGCAGTGTCGGTGTCTCGAATTTCCGCCCCTGGGACTGGGAGTTGCTGCAGTCGGCGATGACGTCGCGGCTTGTAACCAACCAGATCGAGATCAGTGTTCTGGCGCATCACCCTTTCACCAATGGCGACATCGCTTTCCTGCAGCGCCACGGCATTCCGCCGATGGCCTGGTCGCCGCTTGCCGGCGGGGCGCTGTTCGCGCCGGAAAACAAACCCATCCATGACAGTCTGGCAGCGATCGCGGCACGGTATGACAGCGACGTGACATCGCTTGTCGTGGCGTGGCTGATGGCGCATCCGGCACGGATCATGCCGGTGATGGGAACCAACAGCCTGCAGCGCATTGCCAGCTTTGGGGCCGCCGCCGGGATCAGTATCGACCGCGAAACCTGGTATGAAATCTACACCATCGCCCGTGGCGAGGAGGTTGCCTAGCGGGGGTTGCGGACGCCCAACCGCCGTCAGTCCTGCAGCAGGCGGTAGATCTGCCGCCAGCGTGCATGCGCCGCGGCAAGCGGCTCGGCCAGCGCCGGATCGGGACTGATCGTCCTCCGGATCGCCGGCTTGTGGCAGACATCATCGGCGCTGGCCCCGTCGGCCATCATCGCAAGCCGTGCCGCGCCAAGTGCCGCGCCAAAATCGCCATCCGCCGGCAGATCAATGGGAATGCCGGTCACTGCCGCGATATAGGTCAGCCAGGTTTCATTCTTCGCGCCGCCACCGGTCGCCAGCAATCTTGTCGGCGCGGCCCCGGCCTCACGCAGGACGTTGGTGGCATCGGCAATCGCAAAGCCCACCCCCTGCAGCACCGCGCGCGTCATCTCGCCCCGCCCGTGATCGCGCGCAAGGCCGAAGAATCCACCCCGCGCATTGGCGTCATTATGCGGCGTGCGCTCACCCGACAGATAGGGATGGAACATCAGGTCGGTGCCGGCAAGATCGGTGCCGGCAAGATCGCGCATCAATGTTTCAACATCGGCGCCGGTGATCTCACATAGCCAGGACACGCAGTCGCTTGCCGCCAGGATCACCCCCATCTGGTGCCATGTATCAGGAAGCGCGTGACAAAAGGCGTGGGCGCCGCTCTCCGCCGCCGGGGCAAAGCTGTCGGTCACCGTGAACACAACCCCGGAGGTTCCAAGCGACAGGAAACTGTCGCCCGGCAGCACGGTGCCGAGTCCAACGGCCGCCGCCGCATTGTCGCCGCCACCACCGGCAACCACAGGCTGGCCGTCGATCCCCCAGTCGCTGGCGATCTCGGCGCGAAGCCGGCCTGACACGGCGTTGCCCTCGACAAGGCGCGGCATGTTCGAACGGTCAAGGCCGCACAGGCCGAGAAGCCTGTCCGACCAGTCGCGCCCCGCCACATCAAGCCAAAGCGTGCCAGCCGCATCGGACATTTCGGACACCGCCTCGCCGGTCATCCGCAGCCGCAGATAATCCTTGGGGAGAAGGATCATTTTCGTGGCGGCGAACAGATCGGCTTCGGCTTCCGCCATCCAGACGGCCTTTGGCGCGGTGAATCCCGGCATCACGGCATTGCCGCCGATTGACCGGAATTCGGGATGTGACGCATCAAGGCGCTCTGCCTGCGGCGCCGAGCGCGTATCGTTCCACAGAATGGCCGGTCGCAATGGCCGCATTGCCGAATCCAGCGCCGTCAGCCCATGCATCTGCCCCGACAGGCCGATGGCGGTGACCGCGGCAAGTTCGGCCGGCTGTGTCTGTTTGAGCTGGCGCACCGCCATGTCGGCCGCCTGCCACCATGAATCGGGATCCTGTTCCGACCATCCCTGATGCGGGCGGCTGACGGACAGGGGGGCCGACTGGCTGGCGATGGGGTGGCCGGCTACGTCGATAAGCAGAGCCTTTACCGCCGAGGTGCCAAGATCGAGACCAAGAAACATAACGCCCTCCCATGTTGAGACAACCATGTTTTGGCGGTCATCCTCAGGCACCGAGCCTATCACCGAATGGCCGGCATTTCACGCGGCAAGAGACCGGACCCGTCCCGCGCGCTACCCCGGCAATCATGGGGTGATGTTGGCCCTGATATTGGGCGTGATATTGGGCCTGATTTTGGGCGCAAATGCTGTCAGGATGGGCTGGACAGGTCCAGATAGCGGCGCACCGTGTCTTCAACGCCGTCTTGATAGAGGCTTCTCAGCCAGCCTTCAAAGGCCGCGGCGAAATGCGGTTGGCCAGCCAGATCGCCATAGATCTGGGTCATCTCAAGCCAGGCCAGCGGACGGGTCCTGGCCTGTGCCGCGGTGGTGGTGAGCAGATCCCATAGCGGGTCATTGGCTTCGATATGGCTGCCATCCTCGCGCGTTCCGGCGCACATGCGCGCCCACAACGCCTCGACCAGGGCCAGCCCCGACACCGTAACGCCGGCGGTAAGTCCGTCGCGCACCGATGGCAGCAGGAAGCCGACATGCCGCGCCGACCCGTCAAAGGCAACGCGGCGGACCGTGTCGACAATCGCCGGATTGGCAAATCGTTTGTCGATCATGCCAAGATATGCCGCCGCCGTGATGCCCGGCATCTGTGGCACATGCGGCATGATTTCCTCGCTCTGCACCTTGCCGAACAGGGCGTGGATCGTCGGGTTTTCCATCGCCTGTGAAATGGTGTCGAGCCCCATCAGTTCGGCAATATTGGCGATGATCTGATGGCCGCCATTCAGCATGCGGATTTTGCGGGCTTCGAACTGATCCACGCTGTCCGAAAATTCGGCGCCAACAAGGTCCCAGTCTGGTCGTCCGGCGCAGAATTCATCTTCGATGACCCATTGGCGGAAATTCTCATGCGTGACAGGCGCGGCGTCATCCACACCGATGGTTCTGGCAAGCTGCCTCTCGATCGGCCCGGTCGCCGGCACGATGCAATCGACCATCGAATTGGGGAATGAACACTGGCTGTCAATCCAGTCGGCAAGGTCCGGGTCGGACAGACGCGCAAGACCGACCACAGTCTGTCGCAGGATCGCCCCATTGCCCTGAAGATTGTCACAGCAGAGACCCGTGAACGGCCCCGTTCCAGCCTCGCGCCGCAGGCGAAGCGCGGCAACCATGGCGCCAAAGGCCGTGCGCGGACGTGCCGGATTTTCCGCATCGTGAAGAATGTCGGCATGCGCAGTGTCCAGACCGCCGGTATCCGGGTCGATATAGTAGCCGCCCTCGGTGATGGTCATCGACACAATCCGGATGCGCGGATCGGCCATGGCGCCGACCAGCGCGGCATTGTCGGCCTCGACAGGAAGGTAGTCGAGCATCGGCCCGATGATTTCGGCAGCCTGACCGCCATCAGGATCGAGTTCGATCAGGGTGGTCAGACAGTCCTGGGCCAGCAGACGCTGGCGCATCATCCGGTCATGGTCCCGCACCCCGGCGCCGATGATGGCCCAGTCGCTGGCGCCGCCCCGCTGCATCAGCCGGTGAACATACCAGGCAAGATGCGCACGGTGGAAATTGCCGACACCGATATGAACGATGCCTGGCGTCATGCCGCCGCGGTCATATTGCGGCAGCGTCGCCATGCCGGACAAATCGCCGAGCGTGGCATTGCTCAGCGCCGTGGCGTCGATTTCCGTGTTGGCAACTTCCATCAACTCATCCATTGTCCGCCATCCACATTATAGGTCTGGGCGACGATATATTCGGCCTCGTCACTCGCCAGAAACACGGCCATGCCGGCAAGGTCTTCGGGGCGGCCCATCCGTCCGAACGGTACGGTGGCGGCGACCTCGCGTTTTTTCTGGCCTCGCGCCATGTATTCATATTTTGCAAAGAAGGCGTCGACACCGTCCCAATGCTCGCCATCGACAACACCGGGGGCGATGGCGTTCACATTGATTCCGTGACGGATCAGGTTCAGCGCGGCCGACTGTGTCAGGCTGATGACAGCCGCCTTGGTCGCGCAATAGACCGCGACAAGCGGCTCGCCGCGACGGCCTGCCTGGCTTGCCATATTGATGATCCTGCCGCCCTTGCCGCGGTCGATCATCTGCTTCGCCACCGCCTGCATCGTGAACAGCGTTCCGGCGACATTGATCCCGAACACCTGCTGATAATCGGCGCGGGTGATATCGGTGATCGGCGCAGCGGTAAAAACGGCCGCGTTGTTGATCAGGATATCGATGCCGTCAAATTCGTCCGTGACCGTGGCCACCGCCGCGTCGATGCTGGCCTGATCTGTGACGTCCATCTCGATGGCTATTGCCGCATCGCCGATCTCGGCCGCCGCCTTGCTGGCGCGTTCGATATCGATATCGGCCAGCGCAACGCGCGCGCCCTCATTGACATAGGCCTGCGCGAAATGACAGCCAATGCCCCGTGCCGCGCCGGTAATCAGCGCTGTTTTGCCAGCAAGCCGCGTCATGTCAGGCGCAACCCGTTCTGATCAAAGCGATGCAGATGCGCAAGGTCGGGGGTAAGGTAAACGGTACTGCCATATGTAAGCTCCATTGCGCCGCTGGCCCTAACCGTCAGCGGTTCTGTAAATCCCGGGCAATTGACGTGGAAATAGGTGTCGGAGCCGAGATGTTCGGACACGCCGACAACGCCTTCCCACTCACCCTTTTTCGTCGAGATGGTGATGTTCTCAGGCCGGATGCCAATGGTATGGGCGTTGTGCCTTGCGGCTTCGGCGCCCTCCAGAAGGTTCATCCGCGGTGAGCCGATGAAGCTGGCAACAAAGGTGTTCTGCGGGGTGCGGTAGAGTTCCAGCGGACTGCCGACCTGTTCGATCAGGCCATTCTGCAGAACCACGATCTTGTCGGCCATTGTCATGGCTTCCACCTGGTCGTGGGTGACATAGATCATCGTGGTCGACAGGCGCTTGTGAAGTTCGCTGATTTCCAGCCGCATGCCGACACGCAGCGCCGCATCGAGGTTGGACAGCGGTTCATCAAACAGAAAGGCCGTCGGTTCGCGAACAATGGCCCGGCCAATGGCGACACGCTGGCGCTGGCCGCCCGACAGCTGGCCAGGGCGACGGTCAAGATATTCGGTGAGGTTCAGCACCTTTGCCGCGTCCTCGACGCGGCGTTCCTGCTCGGCCTTACCCAGACCGGCCATGCGCAGCGGGAAGGCGATATTCTTGCGGACCGACATATGCGGGTACAGGGCATAGGACTGAAACACCATCGCCAGCCCGCGCCGGGCCGGCGGAATGGCGGTTGCATCGACGCCGTCGATCAGAACCTGCCCGGATGTCACATCCTCAAGCCCGGCAATCAGGCGCAGCAGGGTCGACTTACCGCATCCTGAAGGCCCGACAAAGACGACGAACTCGCCATCCTCGATCTCCAGATCCAGCGGCGGGATGACCTCGACATCGCCAAAGCTCTTCGAGACCTGTTTGAGCTGTATCTGTTTCATCTGCGCCTCCCTATTTCACTGCGCCGAAGGTCAGGCCGCGAACAAGTTGTTTCTGGCTGAACCAGCCCATCACCAGGATCGGTGCGATCGCCATGACCGATGCCGCGCTGAGTTTTGCGTAGAACAGCCCCTCGGGACTGGAATAGCTGGCAATGAAGGCTGTCAGAGGGGCGGCCTTCGCCGCGGTCAGGTTCAGCGTCCAGAACGCCTCGTTCCAGGCAAGGATCACGTTCAGCAGCATTGTCGAGGCGATGCCCGGGATGGCCATCGGGGTCAGGACATACAGCAGTTCAGCCCGCATGCCGGCCCCGTCCATCCGCGCCGCTTCCAGAATTTCGGCCGGAATCTCGCGGAAATATGTGTAGAGCATCCACACGATGATCGGCAGGTTGATCAGCATCAGCACGATCACCAGGCCGATGCGGCTGTCGAGAATGCCAAGCTGGATGAACAGCAGGTAGATCGGATACAGCACCCCGACCGCCGGCAGCATTTTTGTCGACAGCATCCACATCAGGATACCGCGGGTCCGCTTTGACGGCACGAAGGCCATCGACCAGGCAGCCGGCACGGCGACAAGAATGCCAAGCAATGTTGATCCGACAGCGACGATGACCGAATTGAAGAAATGCTTGAAATAGTCCGACCGGTCCTGAACCACGGCATAGCTGTCAATCGTCCAGGCCGAGGTCAGAACCTGCAGCGGAGTCTTGATGGCGTCGCCCTCGGACTTGAAGGACAGCACGACAATCCACAGGATCGGGAAGAAAATCACCATGGCCACCAACCAGGCGATGATGGTGGTGATCGTCTTGCGGCGGGTGGTTGTTGCGCGGGCCATGATCCGTCCTCCCTACGCGTCCAGATTCTTGCCAACGACCCGCAGCAGGAACACCGCCACGATGTTGGCCAGAATGATGGCATAGACCCCGCCGGCCGAGCCAAGCCCGACATTCTGGCTTTCCAGCACCCGCTGGAAGATCAGATAGGTCAGCGTCTTGGTGCCAAAGGCGCCGGCGGTGGTGACGAAGATTTCGGCAAAGATCGACAACAGGAAAATCGTCTGGATCAGAATGACAACGGTGATCGCGCGCGCCAGATGCGGCAGGATGATGAACCAGAAACGGCCGATGGGGCGGGCGCCGTCCATCTCCGCCGCCTCCAGCTGTTCGGTATCAAGCGACTGGATCGCGGTCAGCAGGATCAATGTCGCAAAGGGCAGCCATTGCCAGCTGACGATCATCACAAGCGAGGGCAGGGATGCCTGGCTAAGCCACTGGATCGGTTCGGCCCCGAAGAATCGCCACAGATGGGCGAAGAAACCGTTCACCGGATCCATGAACATGTTCTTCCAGACCAGGCCGGACACGGTCGGCATCACGAAGAAGGGGGCGATGACCAGAATGCGGACGACGCCCTGTCCCCACATTGGCTGATCAAGAAGCAGCGCCAGCGCGATGCCAAGAAGCACCGTTATGACGAGCACACCGCCAACAATAATCAGCGTGGTGGCAACGGCGGGCCAGAATGAGCTGGACGAGACGAAGCGGACGTAATTGTCGAAGCCGACCCAGCCAAGGTCGCCGCCACGTAGCGGCAGATATTTCTTAAAGGAAAAATAGAGTGTCATCACCAGTGGCACGAGCATCCAGCCGAGAAGCAGGATGACCGCTGGGGCCATCATCAGTCTTGCGGCGGATTGGGAATGCTGTGTGGCCACGGGAAATGCTCCTTTATCGCCGGCGCGGGCCTCACCTGTGAGGGGCCGTGAGCCATATGCGGGTATGGAGAGGTCCGGGGGGCATCAGACAACGCCCCCCGGCGGTTTAGATAAGCCTAGCGATAGCCGGCAGCTTCCATGGCATCATTGGTCAGGGCTTGTGCCTTGGCCAGTGCCTCTGCCACGGTTTGCTGACCAGCATAGGCAGCCGAGAATTCCTGGCTGACTTCGGTTGCAATGCCGGCAAATTCCGGAATGGCGGCAAACTGGATGCCAACATACGGGCTCGGATCGACGGTCGAGTTGTTAGGATCGGCCGACAGGATCGAGTCCAGAGTCATCTTGGCAAAAGGAATGTCCTTGTAGTTTGCGTTCTCGTACAGCGACGTACGTGCGCCCGGAGGAACGTTCGCCCAACCCTCTTTCGAGGCAACCAGCTCGATGTAGCCATTGGAGGTGGCCCACTCGATGAACTGCTTGGCAGCGGCTTCCTTCTGGGTGCCGGCCGGAATGGCAAGCGCCCAGGCCCAGAGCCAGTTCGAACGTACGCCCATGCCGTTATCCGGTGCCAGCGCGAAGCCGACCTTGTCTGCGACGGTCGAATCATTCGGGTTGGTCACGAAGGATGCCGCCACGGTGGCGTCGATCCACATGCCGCACTTGCCTTGCTGGAACAGCGACAGGTTTTCGTTGAAGCCGTTGGTGGCAAAACCTGCGGGGCCGGCGTCATTCATCATGTTGACGTAGAAGTTCAGCGTGTCGGACCACTCGCGTGTGTCGAACTGTGCGTTCCACTCTTCGTCGAACCAACGGGCGCCGAACGAGTTCGACATGGCCGTGATGAAGGCACCGCCTTCGCCCCAGCCGGCCTTACCACGAAGGCAGATGCCGTTGATGTCGTTGTCACGATCAGTCATCTCGCGGGCGGCCTTCGCAATGAAGGACCAGGACGGCGCGGTAGGCATTTCCAGCCCGGCCTTTGCCATCAGATCGGTGCGGTACATGATCATCGAGCTTTCGCCATAGAACGGCGCTGCATACATCGTGCCGTCATAGCTCAAGCCACCTGCCATGGCAGGAAGGATGTCACCCGCATTGTAGTCGGCGCTGAGGTCGTTAAGCGGGACCAGCCAGCCATTCTTGCCCCAGATCGGTGTCTCGTACATGCCAATGGTCATGATGTCGAAAGCGCCGCCCTTGGTGGTGATGTCGGTTGTCACGCGCTGACGAAGCACGTTTTCTTCCAGTGTCACCCACTCGACCTTGTGGCCTGTCTTGGCAGTGAAATCGTCGGTGAGACCCTGCATGCGGATCATGTCACCATTGTTGACTGTGGCGATGGTCAGTGTCTCTGCGAAAGCAACGCCCGACGCCATCAGCGTCGCCGCGGCTGCCGTGCAGACCAGTTTTTTGAAGTGCATGGTATTCCTCCTCCTGGATGTCATACGCGGAAATACAGCACAGAAATGTTTTCTCGCGTCAATATATTTTTGACGCGCGTAAATAAATGTTTGTTTATTCGGACTCTCTTGTCGGCACCTATGCCGAACCGCGCATGATCAGGCGGGCCGCGAACAGGGTTTCCTCGCGATCCTGAAGCTGGCCACCGGCCTCGATCAGCTGGAACAGCGTTTCGACCGCGTGGTCAGACACCGATTCATAATCATGTGCCGCGGTGGTCAGCGACGGACAGGTGAAGCGGGAATAGGGGTGGTCATCATGCGATGCCAGGCGAATCGTACATCCCTCGTCGCGGCCGACCCTGACCCCCATCTCATGGCATGCCGACAGGAACCCGATCGCCAGCCTGTCATTGCTGCACAGCACGGTGTCGGTCGGCAGCAGATCTTCCTTCAGCACCTTCATCGCGCCTGCACGGCCGATCTCCTCGAACCCCCAGCCGGCGCCGTCGATCTTTACCAGATGTGGTTCGAGATTCAGCCGCCGCATCATCTCAAGATAGGCATGCCGCCGCTTATTGGCATTCGGGTTGGCCGGATCGCGCATTTCGAAAAAGCAGGGGGCACTTCCCGTTCTGCTCAAATATTCAACGGTTTGCGATACGAAACTGAAATTGTCCGAGCCGACAAAGGCGGCCCCGACGCCCTCGATATTGCTGTCGAACAGGATCGTCGGAACATCACGGCAGAATTCCTCGACATGTTTCTTGTCCGAGGCCCGGCCAAGCGGCGCCAGCAACACGCCGGCCGGCCTGAGCGAGCGCAGGGTATCGAGGATGTCGCATTCCAGCCCCTGTTCGCCATGCGAGGAAAACAGGGTGGGGGTGTATCCTGCGTCGATGCAGCGGCGTTCGATGACACGGGCAATTTCGGCAAAGAACGGATCGGCAAGATAGGGAACGACGATGCCTATATTCTTCGTCAGCCGCCGATTCTGGTTCATCGCATAGATGTTCGGGCGGTAATCATATTCCTTCAGCGCCGCCTCGATTCGGCCCCGCGTTGACGGCCTGACGCTGTTCGGATCATTGAAGTATTTCGAAATAGTGGGACGAGAAATGCCGCAGAGTGCGGCGAACTCATCCATATTTTTGA
The DNA here is from genome assembly GCA_004213025.1 of SAR116 cluster bacterium. The sequence goes on along the minus strand of SHBC01000003.1, from coordinate 47,841 downwards.
TCTTTTCCTGGCTCATCGTCGTTCCTGGAATCGCGCCGGACATGCTTGACAAACGCGCACCCTACGCGTCAGACAATATTAACGCGTGTAAAGTTTTGGGCAAGCCGACTTTGCGGAAAATCGTGATAATCTGGCTTTCCAGTAAAAAATTTAGCGACCAGTAAAAAATTCAACGACCAGAAGAAACGACCAGAAGAATGGTGGGAAGCATGTCATCCGGTGCGAGGGTAAACCTTGGTGATCCGACCCACCTCGGTGTTCTGGACAGTCTGGCATCGGACATCCTGGCGATGGCAACCGGCGGTGAGATGATCTCGGTTGCCGTTGCCGGCCCGCCGGGCAGTGGCAAATCCACGCTTGCCGCGGCGCTGGCCGACAGGATCGGACCCTGCTGCTGTGTCATCCCGATGGATGGGTTTCACCTTGACAATGCAACGCTTGAGGCGCGCGGCCTGCTGCCCGTCAAGGGCGCGCCGGAAACGTTCGATCTGGCAGGCTTCACGAATCTGATCCAGGCCCTGCAAAGTGGGGTGACGAATGTGTTTCCCACCTTCGATCGTGATTCGGACAGTGTTGTCGAGAATGGCGGACGCCTTGGCGAAGGCGTGTCGGTGCTGCTATTCGAGGGAAATTATCTGCTGTTTGATGAGGATGGCTGGGCCGATCTGGCTGACAGCTGGGATGCCAGCATATGGCTGGATGTGCCGGAGGATGTTCTGCAGGAACGGTTGACCCGCCGCTGGCTCGACCAGGGGATGTCGCAGGAGGATGCGCTGGCACGCGCAAAGATGAACGATCTGCCCAATGCCAGGCGTGTTGTCCAGCGGGCCCTACCGGCAACCCGGACCTTGTCCAACTGACCCGTTGCCGGGCAGAAGACAGATTGCGCCGGGCCGCCTCAGTCCTTGTTGTTGGCGAGTGCCTTTTCCATCACTTCGGCAATGCGGTTGGTGAAGTCGCGCGGGTCGGCGATAGTCTCACCCTCGGCGACGATGGCGCTGTCATAGAGTAGCCGCGCAAAGCTGTCTGAACCGTCAAACTCGCCTGTTTCCATGCGGCTGTTCAGCGCCTTGATCAGCGGGTGCTTGGCATTGACCTCAAGGATCTTTGGCCCGCCATGGAAGTCCGGATTGTGCATCCGCATCATCCGCTCCATCTGCGGGTCCATGCCGCTCTGGTCGGCGACGAGACGGGCCAGGCTCGTTTCCAGATTGGCCGAGCTGCGCACATCGGCGACATCGCCGCCAAGGACATGCTTCATCTTCGCCATGAAACTGTCGGACAGCACCGTCTCGGCCTTGTCATCCTCCTCGCTGGCCTCGCCGACATTCGAGATATCGACCTCGCCGCGGGTGATCGACTGGAAGGATTTGCCGTCGAATTCCGGCGTGTTGGCAAGCCAGAAATCATCGATCGGATCGGTCAGCACAAGGACATTGATCCCTTTCGCGCGGAAGGACTCCAGATGCGGGCTGGTCATCGCCAACTCGGCCTTCTCCGCCGACAGGTAATAGATCATTTCCTGGCCGGCGGCGAACCCCTCGACATATTCCTTCAGCGTCACCATGCCATCACTGCCGGTCGAGCGGAACAGGCTGATATCGAGGATCTTGGCGCGGTTGGCGTCATCCTCATACAGCCCTTCCTTGATCACCCGGCCCATCGCACCCCACAGGCTGTCATAGTCCTCGCGGCGTTTCTCCAGCGCCTTGCCGAACTCGCCAAGGACGCGCTTGACGATGGCCTTGTTGATCTTCGTGACAACCGGGTTCTGCTGCAGCATTTCACGGCTGACATTCAGATCGACATCCGGTGTGTCGATGACGCCGCGAAGAAAGCGCAGCCATTTCGGGATCAGCCCCTCGCAATTGTCGGTGATGAACACGCGATTGACATAAAGCTGCAGGCGCGAGCGCCGCTCCGGGTCGAACAGATCGAACGGCGCCATTGACGGGATGAAGACCAGATTGGTGAATTCGACCGCGCCCTCGGTGCGGTTGTGAAGCGTGGCAAAGGGCGTGTCATAGGCGGCGGCGACCGAGGCATAGAAATTCTGATACTCCTCTTCGGAAATATCCTTCGCCGGGCGTGTCCACAGCGCCACCGCGCTGTTCAGCCGTTCCGGATCGGCCTTGCTGTCAAGCCACATGATCGGCTGCGCGATATGATCGGAATATTTCTTCACAAGGAATTCGATGCGTTCGCGCTCGACATATTCCTTGGCGTCCTTGCGAAGATGCAGCGTGATGTCGGTGCCGACAGTCTCGCGCTCGGCGCTGTCGATGGAGAAACCCGATGTACCGTCGCTGTGCCAGCGGCTGGCCCCGGACGCGCCATGCGCCCGTGAGACGACATCAATGCTCTCGGCCACCATGAAGGCGGAATAGAAGCCAACGCCGAACTGCCCGATCAACTGGTCGGTCAGCTCATCGCCATCCTTGCCATTCTTCGCTGTCTCGACGAACGCCTTGGTGCCGGAACTTGCGATGGTGCCAAGTGTTTCCTTCATCTCATCGGCGGACAGGCCGATGCCATTGTCGGTAATGGTCAGGCTGCGGGCTTTCTTGTCGGCGCTGATGGTGATCTCGCCATCGAACGTTGCGGCCGCATCACCGGCGCTCAGCACGGCGAATTTACGCTTGTTGATGGCGTCGGATGCGTTGGAGATCAATTCACGAAGGAAAATCTCCTTCTGCGAATAAAGCGAATTGATGACGATATCGAGGATTCTGCCGGTATCGGCCTCGAAATCGAAGGTCTGGTCGGACATGCGGTGGCCCCCACTTATTTGATTATCCTCCGGATTGGGGCGATTTGGGTTCTGCAATGCCTGATGTCAAGGCACCTCGCGCAGTGGTGAGGCACGGCGCCGGTGATTGCCAGGCTCATATCATCAATGACAGGCCGGATGTCAGTCTCCGGAGGTCAAAGCGCGGGCTGTGCGGGCGGAGCGCGTGGCGGCCTCGTCGATTGCCGGGACGTCACCCTCACTGATGATGACACCATAGAGATCGCGTGCCTCTACGGCGCTATACCGGCCAAGTCGCACATCCTCAAGGACCGCTTCCGGCGGTCTCTCGAACGGATCGCCATAGCCGCCGCCGCCGGGGGTGCGCACCCAGACCCGGTCGCCCGGCGCCAGCGCGATATCCTGTTCCTTCGACAGATGGAGCGGGACATAGGGCTCACCATCACGGATCACCACGACCTTGTTCACCTCGCCATCATCGCCGCCAAGCGCGCCCTGCGGTCCGAACCGTCCATGATCCATGACAAAGCTGGCGCGGGCCTCGCCATTGCGCAACTCAAGTTCGTAATCAAGTCCGAAACCGCCGCGGTTGCGACCGGCCCCGGCCGACCCCTCATGAAGCGCGTAGCGGTGATAGAGAACCGGAAAGGCCTGTTCCATGATTTCCACCGGCGGCGCTTTCGAGATGCCGATGGTCGAACAGCCATTGCTCAACCCGTCGCCATCGGCATTGCCGCCATAGCCGCCGCCGGACAGCTGATACATGACGAAATCCCGGCCGCGTTCGGCATTGTGGCCGCCAAGCGCGAAATTGCCGCTGGTGCCAGCCGGCGCGGCGGTGACGCGGTCGGGAAGCGGTTCTACTAGGGCGGCGAACACCGCCTCGGCGATACGCTGGCTGACCTCGGCCGCGCATCCCGAAACCGGGCGCGGGTAATGCGCGTCAAGGAAGGTGCCTTCTGGCCGGATCACCTCCAGCGGTTCAAACGCGCCGGCGCTGATCGGCACTTCGGGGAAGATATGCCGCATCGCCAGATAGACCGAGCTGAGGGTCGTTGCGAGGACCGAATTCATCGGCCCGCGGCAGGGCGGGCTGGACCCGCTGAAATCGAAGATCAGCCGGTCATCGGCGCGCGTGACGCTGAGCCTGATTTCCAGCGGTTCGTCAACGACACCGTCGCTGTCGACATAGGCGACGGACTGCCAGCTTCCGGCCGGCATCCGCGAGATCAACTGGCGCATCTGCGTGGCGGCGCGACTGCGAAGCTCGGCAATGGCCTGTTCGACCGTGTCATCGCCATAGCGGTCAAGAAGCAGATCCAGCCTGTCGGCGCCAACCTCGAGCGCCGCCGCCTGCGCCTTCACATCGCCGATCCGCTGGTCGGCCACCCGGATGTTCGAACAGATGATGGCGTAGATCTCGCGGTCCATCACCCCCTGCTTGAACAGCTTCACCGGCGGCAGGCGAAGACCTTCCTGTTCCACCGCCGTGGCCGAGGCCGAGAACCCGCCAGGCACCGCCCCGCCCGTATCCGGCCAGTGACCGGTGTTGGACAGCCAGCACCACAGCTTGCCGTGCCGGTAATAGGGCCGGACAAAACGCACATCCATCAGATGCGTGCCGCCAAGATAGGGGTCATTGACAATATAGATGTCACCTGGCTCCGGCGCCGCTGCCTCGCCCTCGCTGATCAGCCGGATCAGTTCGGCAGTGGAATATTGCATGGTGCCGACAAAGACTGGCAGGCCGCCGACGCCCTGGGCGATCAGCGCACCGTCCGCGGCGGCATAGATGCCATCTGAGCGGTCATTCGCCTCGGCAATCACTGGCGAGAAGGCGGCGCGGGAGAAACTCAGATCCATCTCGTCGCAGGCCTGCTGCAGCCCGGCCTGGATGACGCTAAGGGTGATCGGGTCGAGACTCATGATGCGCCTCCGACGCTGATCAGGATGTTGCCGTCATCGTCCGAACGGGCGCTGTCGTCCGGCAGGATGAGGATGGTGCTGTCCATCTGCTCGAAAATGGCTGGCCCCTGAAGGCGCATGTCGAGGGGCAGTTTCTCGCGCGTATAGACAGGTGTGTCGCACCAGCCATCACCAAACCAGACGCGGCGCGTTCCTGTCTGCGCATCGGCCAGCGTCTTCACACGCCCAGAATCATCAATCAGCCCGCCAAGATCAACCTCGGCGCGCCGTCCGGTGACCGTCGTGTTGACATTCACCACCTGGGCGCGGATCTCGGGAAGCCTGACCCTGAACCTGTTGAAATAGACCTCCTCAAAGCGCGCCTGTATATCGCTGCGATCCGGCTGGCCATCATCCAGCGGCACCTGAAGAAGATGCGTCTGTCCGGCGAACTGCATGTCGAGCGAGTGCTGGACGCTGATCTCCGAGATGTCCACCGGCTCCTGCCCGATGAGCGCCGTTCCCTCGTCACGCTGCGCGCCGAGGATCTCGGTCAGCCGGCCCATATCGAGGGTGGCCAGCGGCGCGTTGACGGTCTGCACGAAATCATGACGAAGATCGGCGACGATACAGCCAAGCGCGTTGGTGATGCCGGGGCGTGCCGGCACCAGCACCTCGGGAATGCCAAGCTCGCCGGCCAGCGCCGAGGCGTGAAGCGGCCCGGCCCCGCCAAAGGCAAACAGCGAGAAATCGCGTGGGTCCTCGCCAAGCGAGACCGACACCATGCGGGTGGCGCCGGCCATGCGGGTGGTGGCGATGCGGATCACCGCCGCCGCGGCGCTCTCGGCATCGAGTCCCAGCTTGTCGCCAAGCTCACGCTGGAAGATCTGCCTGATCTGCGCCAGATCGACATTCCCGGGAACGGATTTGAGCTTGCCGACATCAAGCCTGCCAAGCAGCATGTTGGCGTCGGAAATGGTTGGGCTTGTCCCGCCGCGGCCATAGCAGATTGGCCCCGGGGTGGCACCGGCACTCTGCGGGCCAACCTCCAAAAGACCAGCCTCATTGACCCGCGCGATCGACCCGCCGCCGGCGCCGATTGTCCGGACGTCGACCATCGGCACATGGATCGGCATTGCGTATTCGAGTTCAATCTCGTGCGAGACTGACGGCTCGCTGCCACGGATCAACGCAACATCGGTGGAGGTTCCGCCCATATCATAGGTGATCAGATTGGGCCGGTTCGCACGGCGGCCGGTATAGGCGGCGGCAATCACGCCCGAGGCCGGGCCCGACATCACCGTCTTTGCCGCCTCGCGGACAACGCGGCTTGCTGAAACGGTGCCGCCATTGCCGTTCATCACGAGAAGTTCACCGCCATAGCCGCCATCGCCAAGTTCCCTCGCCAATCTGCCGATATAGCGCTCCAGCAACGGCTGCACCGAGGCGTTCACCGCGGCGGTGACCCCGCGCTCGAACTCGCGGCTTTCCGACAGCAGCGAATGGCCGGTGGTGATGTAGTCATTCGGCCAGAAGGTGGCGAGAATCTCCGCCGCCCGCATTTCATGGTCCGGGTTGGCATAGGCGTGAAGAAAATGCACCACCACTGATTCGACGCCGGCGGCAAGCAAGGCCTCGCCGGCCCGGCGCACCGCATCCTCATCAAGCGGTGTTATAATGCGGCCAGCATAGTCAAGCCGCTCTGGCACCTCGAGGCGCAGGTCGCGCGGGATGATCGGCGTGAAATCACCCTTCATACCATAGGGCTGGGGGCGGGTCCGGCGGCCAAGTTCCAGAACATCGCGGAACCCGGCGGTGGTGATCAGGCCGGTGCGGCTGAGCTTGCGCTCGAGAACGGCGTTGGTTGTCGTCGTGGTGCCGTGGATGACAAGGGCGACGTCGGTCAGGGTTGTTCCGGCCTCTGCCAGCGCCGTCATGACACCGAAGGCCTGGTTGTCGATGGTGCTTGCCACCTTTGACAGGTGAACCGTGCCTGTCCGTGGATCGAGCCTGACAAGATCGGTAAAGGTGCCCCCGACATCAACGCCGATCAGGTCGCCCCCAATCAGATCAGTTTGATGGGCTTGGTCATGCGCCGTCATCGGCCCTGCTTCTCCGGTATTGTTCGCCCCGGTATTGCCCCGGTATTGTTGGTGTGCAAATGAGCGCCGAATATTGACAAATTGTCAATTGGCTTTCCAAATCTGAGGATGGTGTCACATTCCTCAAAAAATGGGCCGATGGCGCGTGTTTCTATGATGGCCGCCAGAATAGGTGGTGCAATGGGTGGCGCGGCGCTGATCTGCCTGGCGCCGGTGCCGGCCGCCGCCCATGCCACCGGCCAGAGCTTCATCGCGCTGCTGCCGACAGGCCCCTATATGGCGGTCGGCGTGATCATCGTCGCGCTCAGCATCCTGCTGTTTTGGTTTCTGCCGCATCGGTCGGTGGGGCGATTGCTGCCAAGCCGCGATCTCGGGCCGATTGCCGCGCCGCCGCTGTTTCGCGCCGTCTCCAGCTTTGTGTTTTTCCTGCTGTTCTGCTGGCTCCTGTCGCGGGGATTTTCCGGCACGCGCGACCCGCTCGAAAACCCGCTCGTGCTGGGGTTCTGGGTTGTGTTCTGGATGGCCTCGCCGATGGTTCAGGGTTTCCTGTTCGATCTCTGGGGCTGGATGTCGCCCTGGCGCTGGCTCGTCGCGCCGCTGTCGGCGGCGGTGCCGCGCCCGCCGCTGGCGCTGCCACCCCGTCTCGGTGTCTGGCCGGCGGTCCTGCTGTTGCTGGCATTCTCGATGTTCACCCTTGCCGATCCGGCCCCGGACGATCCAGCGCGGCTGGCGAGTGTCGGCTTTGCCTATTCCGCGGTGACGATCACCGGCATGGTGCTGTGCGGGCCAGGAAGATGGCTGCGCCAGGTCGAGATTTTTTCGGTGGTGATGGCGCATTTTGGCAGGCTGGCGCCGCTGGCGCGGCGTGGCAGGCGGGTACGAGTCGGCTGGCCTGGATGGCAGCTGGCGCATGGCGCGCGCGGCGCGCGCGGAATTCCGGTCTTCATTCTGGTGCTGCTCGGCACCGGATCATTTGACGGCTTCAACGAAACCTTTGTCTGGCTCGACCTGATCGGCGTCAATCCGCTGGCCTTTCCCGGAAGGTCGGCCGTCGTGATGCCTGTTGTCGGCGGTCTGGTTGCCGCCAATCTGCTTCTTGTCAGCCTGTTCACGGCGCTGCTTTTTACCGGCGACAGGCTGGTCGCCGGGCCGGGCCGGGTCGGAGATTTGCTGGCGGTCTTCGCGCCGACGATCCTGCCAATCGCGCTTGCCTATCATGCGGCGCATTATCTTCCCTCGCTGCTGGTCAACGGGCAGTATGTTCTGGTCGCGCTGAACGACCCGTTCGGCAGCGGGGGCGACTGGCTGGGGCTTGAGGGATTTCATGTCACCACCGGCTTTTTCAAGCACCGCGAATCGATGCGGCTGATCTGGCTCAGCCAGGCCGCCATCATTGTCTTTGGTCACGTTCTGGCGGTGATCCTCGCGCATGCCAATGCGGCGCAGGCCTATGGCGGGATTCGCCGCGCCTTTACCGCTGGTCTGCCGCTGGCGATGTTCATGATTCTCTATACCTGGCTTGGCCTGTGGCTACTGGCGGCGCCCAAGGGCGGATGAAGTTTTGGCTGGACAAGACGGGTCCATAGCCACAAGCTTGAGACAGGGATTGAGACACATAACCGGCATATAAGCCGGGACGCCACTTCAACTGCCAGGGAGGTAGCCATGACCAAATCAACTGAAAAACCTGCAGCCGGCAATCCGGTGAAGAACCCGAACCGCCGCAAGGCCCTGAAGACACTTGCCGCAACCTCGGCGCTTGCCGCCGCCGCCAGCAGCATGCCGCTGTTCGGGCGCTATGGACAGGTGCAGAGTTCCGAGCCGATCAAGGTCGGTTTCCAGGTCCACCGCACCGGTATCGGCGCCGCCTATGGCCGCTGGTATGACCGCACCACCAAGGCCGCGGTGAAGAAGATCAATGATGAGGGCGGGATCAATGGGCGCCCGGTCGAGATTGTCGCCGAGGATGACGGCACCGACCCCAAGCGGGGTGCCGAGGTGGTCGAGAAAATGGCCACCCAGCATGGATGCGACATCGCCTTTGGCACCCTGTTCAGCCATGTGGTGATTGGCTCGGCGCCGCGTGCCGGCGAACTGAAAATTCCGTATTTCGTCGTGTCTGAGGGGCATCATGTCGCCAGCGGCATGCTGAATCGCTACACGCTGCAGCCCGGCATCACCGATGTGAAAAGCCAGGTCCAGGCGATGGCGCCCTTCGTCAATAGTACGCTTGGCAAGAAGGTCACGATGATCTATCCGGATTTCGCGTTCGGCCATGACCATCGTGATTATTTCTCGGCCGCTGTCGAGGCGCAGGGCGGCGAGGTTGTCGCCAAGATCGCCATTCCGCCGACAGAGACCTCCTTCACGAAATATTTCCCGAAGATCCCGCGCAACACCGATGTCATCTACCATGTGATGGTCGGGCCGGCGGTTCTGACCTTCGTCAAGGAAATGGGTGAGTTCTTCGGCAACTCGCGGCCCGAGATTTTCGGCTTCATCGACTCGCTCGAGGCGGTCGATCTTGCCAGCCCGGGTCTGGAGTTTCTCGAGGGAACCTATTTCTGGGAAGGCAACCCGCGCTACGCGCAGGCCAACCAGTCCGACTATGACAAGGCCTATCGCAAGGCGGTGGGAGTCGATGGCAATGGCGCTTCGGTGTCCGATTCGAAGGATGTCTCGACCTATGCCCATATGTTTGGCTGCTGGGAGACGCTTCATATCGTCAAGGCCGGCATGGAGGCATCGGGATATGCCGGTGCCGGCGATCGTGCGAAGCTGATCGAGGCTGTCGAATCGATGACCTCGATGCCGCATTCCTACGCGCACCCGCAAGGGGCCAAGGAATTCAATGGCAAGACTCACCAGACCTTTGGCCACCAGTACATCACGCGGGTCGAGAATGGCAGGCTTGTCCTCGCCCACACGACCTCGATCGAGGATACCTACTATCCCGATGAGGTGGATTACACCAAACAGTCCTTCTGATTTTCGGGCTGACCTCAGGGCGCGGCGGGCGGTGATGCCGGCCGCGCCCCATTCAATTATTCCGGTCTGTTGAGGGGGAGTGGCGCTCGCCACAACTCATGGAACTTGGTCCTTATCTGATCCTTGGCCTGCTGGAAGGTCTTGTCACGGCGGCGGTGCTGTCGCTGATGGCGCTTGGCCTGTCACTGGTGTTCGGCGTGATGCGCGTGGTGAATGTCGCGCATGGCGAGTTTTTCATGGTCGGCGCGGTGCTTGCCTGGATCATCGCGAATGCCGTCGATTCGCATCCAGCGGTCAATTTCCTGGCAGCGCTGCTGCTTGCACCACCGGCGGCGGCCCTGCTGGCGACCCTGGCCGACAGGCTGGTGCTGAAACGCGTCGGCTATGATCCCGAGCGCACCATCGTCGCCACCATCGGCCTTCTCTATATCATCCAGCAGGTCACGCTGATGACCTATGGGCCCGATGCCCGCCCGGTCGAGGCGCCGTTCAATCACCGGCTGTCGATCCCGTTTGTCGAATGGGCCGAGGGCGGTCTGTCTTTCTACTGGCCATGGGGCCTTGGCACCACCAGCTACAAGCTTGCCGTGATCGGTGCGGCGGTGCTGTTGCTGGGGGCGATCTGGCTGTTGATGACGCGCACGCGGATCGGCCTGGTGATGCGGGCCACGCAGCTGGACAGCGAGATGGCCAAGGCGTTTGCGATCCCGGTCGACCGTGTCTATGCCGCTGTGTTCGGCCTCGGGGCGGGGCTGGCGGCGCTGGCCGGCGTTCTGATTGTGCCGATCCAGCAGGCGCATTACCTGATGGGGCATGACCCGCTTCTGCTGTCCTTCATCGTGGTCATCATCGGCGGGCTTGGAAGCCTTCCCGGCACCGTCGTGGCGGCGCTTCTGATCGGTATCAGCGACGGCATGATTTCGGTCTTCTTCACCCCGACACTGGCCAAGATCATCGCCACGCTCGGCGTTGCCTTCGTGTTGATCTTCCGCCCGCAGGGCCTGTTCGGGAGGCCTGGCCTGTGAGTGCTTCTTCTGTGAGTGATTCTCCCATGAGTGACCTTCGCAAGTCATGGGTGCTCCATATCGGCGTCATCATCCTGCTGTTCGCGCTGCAATTCATCCTGCCGGCCTATCATCATGGCAATCTGGCCCGGGTGATGGTGCTGGCCTGCTATGCCATGGGCTACAACATCCTGTTCGGTTATACCGGCCTGCTCAGCCTTGGCCATGCGCTGTTCTTCGCCGCCGGCATGTATGGCATGTCGCTGACCGTCCAGCATCTTGGCTGGAGTGCGGGTCCGGCGCTGCTGGCCGGGCTGCTGGCCGGCTTCGGGGTGGCGCTTGCCATCGGGCTGCTGGCGCTGCGGACCGCCGGCGTTGCCTTCATGATCGTCACGTTGATGTTCGCCCAGGCAGGCTATCTGGCGGCGCTCTATTTTGGTGAATATACCCGCGGTGATGAGGGGTTTGTGATCCAGCAATCCGTCCGCCAGCTTGCCGGGGTTAATCTTGCCGATCCCACCAATCGCTATTTCGCGGCGCTGATCCTGTTCGCAATCTGCGTTTTTGTCTCGCTCCGCGTTGTGCAGGCCGGGTTCGGCAGGGTGCTTGTCGCCATTCGCGAGAATGAGGAACGCACGCGGATGCTTGGTTATGACATTCACCGGCACAAGCTTGCCGCGGTCGTCCTGTCGGGGACGATGTCGGCCGGTGCCGGTGCCGCCTATGGGCTGTTGTTCGGCTATGCCGGGGCGACCTTCGCCTCGGTGCAATATTCGATCTTTCCGCTTCTGTGGGTGCTGCTTGGTGGGGCGGGGACGATCCTCGGGCCGTTTGTTGGCACGCTGTTCATGTTCTATCTGATCGATCTGTCGAGCGAGCTGACAACCGCCTACATGCTGATCGCCGGTTTCGCGCTGGTGATGCTGACATTGTTCGCGCCGCAGGGTCTTGTCGGCGAGTTGCGCCGCCGTGCGCTGAGGTGGCTGCCATGACGCTGTTGTCTGCACGCGGCCTGAGCCGGAATTTCGGTGGTCTGAAGGCGGTCGACAATGTCGATTTCGACCTGCCGGCCGGCGAGGTGCGCGCCCTGATCGGGCCGAACGGTGCCGGCAAGACAACCTTTGTCGGCATGCTGTCCGGCCGCATCCCGGCAAGCGCCGGCACCGTGAGTTTTGATGGCCGGGACATCACCTCGCTGCCGGCACACCGGCGGATCCGCGCCGGCATGGCCTATACCTTCCAGATCACATCGGTGTTCAGCCGGCTGCCGGTGGCGGAAAATGTGGCACTGGCCCTGCGCTGGCGGACAGGTGATGACGTCGCCGCAACCAACCTGCAGGTGGCCGAGGCGCTGGAGCGGGTTGGGATCGCCGACCGGGCGAACCAGCTTGCCGGCGATCTCAGCTATGGCCATCAGCGGCTGTTGGAGATTGCCATGGGTCTGAGCCAGCAGCCGCGCCTGCTGATTCTCGATGAGCCGACACAGGGCCTTGCTGACAGCGAGATTGCCGATTTCGTGTCGCTGATCCGTGGTCTTGCCGGCGACATGACGATTCTGTTGATAGAACACAATATCAATGTCGTGATGCAGACGGCCGATGCCATCACCGTTCTCAATTTCGGCTCGGTGCTTGCCAGTGGCACGCCATCCGAAATCAGGAACAACGCGGCGGTGCAGGCCGCCTATCTGGGGACAGGCTGATGCTGAGGGTTGAAAATCTGTCCTCGGGATATGGCAATATCAGGGTGCTTCATGACGTGTCCTTCAGTGTCGAGGGGGGCGAGATCATCTGCCTTCTGGGGCGCAACGGGGCCGGCAAGACAACCTGCCTGAAGACCATCATGGGGCTGTTGCGGGCGCAGTCCGGCACCGTCACCTGCGACGGGGTCGAGGTGTCGCGCCTGCCGGCGAACGAAGTGCCGCGCCATGGCATCGGCTATATCCCGCAGGGGCGGCGCCTGTTCGCCGAGCTGACGGTTGCCGAGAATCTGGAGATCGGGCTGATGGTCCGCGGCAAGGGGCGCGAGACACGTGACCGCGTGCTGGAGATGTTTCCGCGTCTTGGGGAAAGGCTGAACCAGCGTGCCGACACCTTGTCCGGCGGCGAGCAGCAGATGCTGGCCACCGGCCGCGCCCTGTGTATCGAGCCGTCGGTGCTGCTTCTCGACGAGCCGACGGAAGGCCTGCAGCCCTCGATGATCGAGCAGATCAGACAGGCGGTGACGGCGCTGCGGGACCAAGGCGTGGCCATCCTGCTGGTTGAACAGCGGGTCGATGCCGTGCTGTCAATCGCCGACAGGGTGGTGTTTCTGGAGAATGGCCGCAGCCATCCGGCACTTGACGCTGCTGAGCTGAAATCGAATCCCGAGCTTCTGCACCGCTTTATCGGCGTGTAACCTTACAGGCGTGTAACCTTACAGGCGTGTGATCTTACTGGCGCGTGATCTGGCTGCTGCTGTTCAGACAAGCCGTTCCAGAAGCTTGACCAGCCGGTCCTGTTCCTGACTGTCGAGCGGCGCCAGCGTCTGGCGCGTCACCTCGGATGCCTTGCCGGCAAGCTCATCATAAAGCTCTCGTCCTTCCCTGGTCGGCGTCAGCAGCAGACGCCTGCGGTCCCCGACAAGCGGCGCCGCATCGACGAGGCCGCGGGCGCGCAGCCGGTCGACAACACCCTTGATGGTCGCCACATCCATCGAGGTGAGGCGCCCCAGCTCGTTCTGCGATGTCTGGCCAAGCTCGCACAGCTTTGCCAGCGCGGCGAACTGGGTTGGTGTCATTTCCGGAATCAGCGACGAGAAGATCGCGATGTGACGCTGCATCACGCGGCGCATGATGAAGCCGACCTGCCGTTCCAGAAGATATGTGTCGCGCGCTGTCATGTGATGCCCCCGGGGCATGCGACGACATGGCGTCGCCGTCTTGCCTTTGTCAGTTGACACTATCAGGGCCCCCATGCACAGTCTATTGGTACACAAACGAAATTGGCAATGAATTCAATCGCGAGACCATGAAGTATCTGCGGCCTCACCTTCTCGAAGACGCGTTGCAATGGCTGGCGACGGAGCGGCCGCTGGTCATGGCCGGCTGCACCGATATCTATCCGACGACACAGTCGCCATCGCTTGACGGGCCGCTCCTCGACATCACCGCGCTGGACAGCCTTCGCGGCATCACGCGTGAAAACGGATGGCGGCGCTTTGGCGCGGCGACAACCTGGGATGATGTTCTGCAGGCCGACCTGCCACCCGCCTATCGTATGCTGAAACAGGCGGCGCGGGAGATCGGTGCGGTGCAGATTCAGGTCAGCGGCACCATTGGCGGCAATCTGTGCACCGCCTCGCCGGCGGCTGACAGCGTGCCGTGCCTGATGGCGCTTGATGCCGAAATTGAACTTGCCTCGGTCAATGGCAGCCGGCGTCTGCCGCTTGCCGCATTCCTGACCGGGCCGCGCCAGACGGCGCTGCGCCCTGATGAACTTCTTGTCGCCATCCATGTCCCGGATCATGCCGAAGCCGGCCTGTCAGGCTTTGCCAAGCTGGGTGCGCGCCGCTATCTGGTGATTTCGATTGCCATGGTCGCGGTGCGGCTGGTGGTTGCGGAGGGGCGCATTGACAGGGCGGCGGTATCGATCGGGTCCTGCGCGCCGGTGGCGCTGCGGCATGACCGGCTGGAATCGCTTATCGCCGGATGTCGGCTCGACGACATAGACAAGCTTGGTGCCGCGGCGATGCCGTTGATTGCCGATAGTCTGGCGCCGATTGACGATATTCGGGCCTCGGCAGGTTATCGGCGGCGCGCGGCGGCCGAGCTTGCCTGGCGGACCATCGGATCACTTTGCGCGGAGGCGGCGTGATGGACGGTATAGCGGATACAGGTGTCGAGCTTGGCTTCACGGTGAATGGTGAGGCGACGCGGCTTCGCTGCCCACCATCGACTCGGCTCAGCGATCTGCTTCGTGAACGTTTCGGGCTTCGTGGCACCAAGGTCGGATGCAATGCCGGCGATTGCGGTGCCTGCACAGTGCTGCTGGATGGCCGCCCGGTCTGTGCCTGTCTGGTGCCGGCCGGCCAGGTCGAGGGGCGGCATGTCGAAACCGCGGAATCGCTTGCCGGTCCGGACAGCGCGCTGTCGGGTCTGCAACAGGCATTTCTGCGGCATGGCGCGGCGCAGTGCGGCATCTGCACCCCCGGCATGATGATGGCGGCGACGGCGCTGCTTCGCGACACCCCGTCGCCGGATCGCAACCAGGTCGAGGATGCCATCGGCGGCGTGCTGTGCCGCTGTACAGGCTATGCCAAGATTGTCGACGCCATCATGGATGCTGGTGCCGGTTTGACCGACGGGCCGGCCCCCGATGCCGGGGCGGCGGTTGGCGCTGCCGTGCATCGTCTTGACGGCCATGCCAAGGTCAACGCCACCGAGACATTCGGCGCTGATTCCTGGCCGCAGGATGCGCTTCTGGTGCGGGCCATCCGCTCGCCGCATTTCCTTGCCGATTTCAGCTTCGGTGATTTGACGGCATGGCGTCAGGACAGGCCCTATGTCACCACCATCGTGACGGCGGCGGATATCGGCGGCGTCAACGCCTTTGGCGTGATCCCGCCCTTTGCCGATCAGCCGGCGCTTGCCGAGGCCACGGCGCGGTTTCGCGGCGAGGCGGTGGCGCTGGTGATTGGTGGGGCGGACGCGCTTGCCGGCGCCGATCTGTCGGATTTCCCGGTCACCTGGCAGGAACGCGATGCGGCGCTGACGGTCGATGAGGCCCGCAAGCCGGGCGTGGCGCAGCTTCACCAGTCGCGCGCCGACAATCTGTTGATCGCCGGGCGGGTAAAAAGTGGTGACGGGGCGGATGGCCTTGCCAGCGGCGATGTGCAGGTCAGCGCCGCCATCGAAACCGCCTATGTCGAGCATGCGCCGATCGAACCGGAGGCCGGATGCGCCTGGCTGGAGGGTGACGTTCTTGTCATCTCGGCCTGTACCCAGGCGCCGGTGATGGACCAGGAAGACACCGCCAGGATCCTTGGATTGCCGCTGGAGCGGGTGCGGATCATCCCGGCCGCCGCGGGTGGCGGGTTCGGCACCAAGCTGGATGTATCGCTACAGCCGCTTCTGGGGCTGGCGGTGCTGAAGACAGGCCAGCCATGCCGGATGGTCTATTCGCGTCAGGAATCGATGATCTCGACAACCAAACGGCATCCTGCCGCGATGCGTGGCCAGCTTGCCGCGACGCGCGATGGCCGCCTTGCCGGCATGGTGTTTGAAGGCGCGTTCAATACCGGCGCCTATGCCAGCTGGGGCCCGACGGTGGCGACACGGGTGCCGATCCATGCGTCCGGTCCCTACAGCGTGCCGCATTACCTTGCCGAGGCGCATGCCATCCATACCAACGGGCCGGTGTCCGGCGCCTTTCGCGGGTTTGGCGTGCCGCAGGCGACGATCCTGCAGGAAGTTCTGATGGACAGGCTGGCGCTTGAACTTGATATCGACCGGCTGGCATTCCGGCGGATGAACGCGCTTGTCGATGGCGACCGCACGGTCTGCGGACAGCAGCTTCATGGTGTCGGGATTGCCGAATGTCTCGATGCGCTGGCCCCGGCATGGCAGGCGGCACAGGCGCGCGCTGCCGCATTCAATGCCGGTGGCGGGACAGTGCGCCGCGGCGTTGGTGTCGCGTCATGCTGGTATGGCTGCGGCAACACGGCCCTGCCCAACCCGTCGACAATCCGTCTTGGCATCACGGCTGATGGCAGGCTGCGGCTGCATCAGGGGGCGACCGATATCGGCCAGGGGTCGAACACGGTGATCACGCAGATCTGCGCCGATGCGCTTGGCATGCCGCTTGCCGATTTCGAACTTGTTGGCCCCGACACGGCGATCACGCCGGATTGCGGCAAGACCTCGGCCTCGCGTCAGACCTTCATCACCGGCAAGGCGGCAGAGCTGTCCGGGCGCCGCCTGCGCGCCGACATCCTGCGGCACAGCAATATGGAGGATGATGCCGAAATTCGGCTTGAGGGCGCCAGCATCGTGATCAATGGCACGGCGGACCGGCAGCGGATCGACCTTGCGACGATGCCGGTTGATGAGTTCGGCTATGTGATGCGCGCCGAGGAAACCTACGACCCGCCGACGGTGCCGCTTGACGCCGACGGCCAGGGCGAACCCTACGCCGTTTATGGCTATGGGGCGCAGGTGGTCGAACTGGAAGTCGATCTCGGCCTTGGCACGGTCAGCGTCAGACATATCACCGCGGCGCATGATCTGGGGCGGGTGATCAACCCGCTGCTGGCGACCGGCCAGATCGAGGGCGGCATTGCGCAGGGACTCGGCATGGCGCTGATGGAAGAATATATCCCGGGCCGCACCGAGAATTTGCATGATTATCTGATCCCCTCTTGCGGTGACATGCCGGAGATCGAGACCATCTTCATCGAAAAGCCTGATCCGGTCGGCCCGATGGGGGCGAAGGGACTTGGTGAGCATGTCCTGATCCCGACCGCACCAGCGATCCTGAACGCCATCCATGATGCCACCGGCGCCTGGATCGACCAGCTGCCGGCGCTGCCGCACCGCGTTCTGGCGGCCATCGACGCTGCCAATGGGGGCGATGCATGACCAAGGAAGCTGGTGAAAAGATCCGCTGCGATGCCTGCCCGGTGATGTGCTACATCGCCGATGGCAACAGCGGCGCCTGTGACCGCTACGCCAATCATGACGGCCAGATTGTGCGGCTTGACCCGCTGACCATTTTTGACCGGCGTCTGGCGGCAGGCGATACGGTGAAACCGTTTCTTGGTGCAGGCTGGGATGGCGGGCTTGGGTCGGAGACGGATCTGTTTGTGACCGCCATCGGCGCCGGCACGACCTATCCCGACTACAAGCCGGCCCCCTTTGTCGTCAGCCGTGATGTCGAGGGGGTGGATTTCGTCACTGTCGTGACCGAGGCCATTTTTTCCTATTGCGGGGTGAAGGTGAAGATCGACACTGACCGGCATCTCGGGCGCGAGGGTGCGGTGGTGCGGTGCGGCGGCGAGGCTGTCGGCCTTGTCATCACCTCGGAATATGGCTCGCAGATGCTGTCGCTTGGCGGCGTCGATCACCTGACCGGCGGGTCGAAGAAGGAAGGCCGCGTGACCTGCGACACGCTCATGCAGCTGTGTAACAAACAGGCTGTCGAACTGAGCATCGATGACGGGGCGACGGTGACGGTCCAGGCAGGCCAGCCGCCAATTGTCGACGGCGTTGTCGAGAGTCGCATGCGGGTTGGCTGCGGGTCGGCGACCATCGGCATGTTCGCCTCGCAATGGAAGGGGCTGGTCGATGAGGTGGTCGTCGTCGATGATCATATCACCGGGGTTGTGTCGGAACATCAGGCCGGCAAGGTCATCGACTGGCCGGCGACAGGCATCAGGATCAAGGGGCGCCGCTCGACCCCGGGACGCTATTTCCAGGTGGCCGAGCCGGGTCTTGGCTGGGGCGGTACCAATATTGAGGATCCGCTGACGATCCTTGGCGACTGGGATGCGAAAAAGGGCGCGCGTCCGGGTCTGACGCTGCTGATGGTGTCGACCACCGGTGAGCAATCCGGCTATTTCATCCTTGATGATGATCTGGTGCCGCAGCCGGCGCCGCTTCCGGACTCGCTGCGCCCGACGGTCGATCTGATCACCGAGAATTGCGAGCCGGCCCTGTGCACGGTTCTGTTTATGGGCGGGGCTGGCGGATCGTTGCGCGCCGGTGCCACCAAAAACCCGGTAAAGCTGACCCGCTCGGTACAGAAGCGGCACACCACCGTGTCCTGCGGCGGTGTCGAGGCGTTCGTGTGGCCGGGTGGTGGGATTACGATCATGGTCGATGTGCTGAACCTTCCCGACAATGCCTTTGGCTATGTGCCGACCCCGGCGCTTGTCGCGCCGCTGGAATTCACCGTTCGTCATGATGATTATGTCGAGCTTGGTGGCCATCATGATGCGGTGCGAAGCATTGCCGAGGCTATCGAGCAGGGAAGCGAATATGGCGCCAATGCGCAGGTCATGGGCCCCGGCGCGAAAACGCTGCTGACAGGTAATGATGACGCATCCTGAGGCAGATGCCGGCAGCCGGCCATCGGCCATGGCGGGCTTTCAGGCGGCCCTTATCGGCCGCCGCCAGCGTCTCCACATCCAGCATGGGCCAATCGATCTGGTGATTGACGCCGACGGGCCGGGACGAGGTGCCCTGTTTCAGCGCGCCACTGGTGCGGCGATGCCGATTCTGTCGACATTGGTGGATGAGCTGGGCAGGCTTCGCGCGCCGTACATGGCGGAACGCCGCTTCACCGGACCGGTGGCGCGGCGCATGCAGTCTGCCTGCCGCGTCGCCGGTGACAGGTTCGTCACCCCCATGGCGGCGGTGGCGGGGTCGGTGGCGGATTATGTTCTGGCGGCGATGCTGGATGATGAAGCGGCGCGGGATTGCACCCGGATCAGCGTCAATAATGGCGGTGATGTCGCCTTCTGGACCGCGCCGGGTGCGACGACGCGGGCGCAGATCGCCGGCCTGCCGACAGGCATGCTGACGCTCACCGGGCCAACGCACTGGCGCGGCATGGCAAGCTCGGGATGGGGTGGACGAAGCCATTCGCTTGGCATCGCCGACAGTGTGACGGTGCTTGCCGAGAGTGCCGCGCTGGCCGATATCGCGGCGACACTGATCGCCAATGACGTTGACCTGCCGGGCCATCCGATGATCATGCGGCAGCCGGCGGTTGACCTTGACCTGGCAAGCGACCTTGCTGGCAGGCTGGTGACAACAGGCGTGCTGCCCCTTGCGGATGACGAGATTGCCGCCGCGCTCGCCGCCGGGTGTGCCACGGCCACTTCATTGATGCAGCAGGATGGTATCGCCGGGGCGGTGCTGGTGTTGCAGGGCCGGGTCGAGACGGTCGGCCTTGCCACAGACCTGCTGGCGGCGCGGCCAGACTCCCGTGGCAGGACAGATGACATCAGGTCAGATAAATTCGGGGAGGAATGCCATGCCTGACTTCACGCTTCGCAAGACGATGAGTTTTGTCGAGACAATCCACCATGAAAACGGCCCGCCGCCGGAAACACCGCGCCGCCGCGCCGCCATTGTCGCAATTGTGGCCAACCCCTTTGCCGGCAAATGGCACGAGGATCTGCAATCGGCGATGGATGATCTGAAGCCGCTTGGCCTTGCCATGACGGATGAGCTGATTGATCTTCTAGGTGGCGCTGAGGGCATTGACGGTTATGGCAAGGCGGCGCTGGCCGGCGAGGGGGGCGAGCTGGAACATACCGCGCTGTGGCATGTGCCCGGCGGCTATTCGATGCGCGAGCGTCTTGGTGAGGCCAAGGCCATCGTGCCGTCGGCGATGAAGGTTGGCGGCCCCGGCACACCGATCGATATCCCGCTTGGCCATATCAACGCCGCCTATGTGCGAAGCCATTTCGACGCCATGGAAGTGCGGCTTGCCGACGCGCCGCGCGCTGGCGAAATCATGTTCGCGCTGGCGATGTCGCGGGGTCCGCGAATCCATAACCGCATGGGCGGGCTGACTGTCGATGAGGTCACCGGCAAGGACGGGTTGCGCTAGGCTCCCACAGGTCGCCACCTTATTGCGTCACCCGGGGCGGCATTCTACACTTCTCGCGTTATGTTTTCCGATGGGAGGTCCAGAGAGATGAAGGCGCTTGTGGTAATCGACCCGCAGAATGATTTCTGCCCTGGCGGCGCTCTTGCCGTTGCCGAGGGTGACAGCATCATGCAGCCCATCAACGAGATGATGGGCGCGTTCGATCTTGTCATTCTGACCCAGGACTGGCACCCGCAAGGCCATTCCAGCTTTGCCTCGTCGCATGATGGCGCGGCGCCGTTCAGCCTGACCGACATGCCCTACGGGCCGCAGGTGCTATGGCCTGACCATTGTATCCAGGGAAGTGACGGCGCGGCGTTCCACCCGGCGCTGGACACGATGCGCGCCGACGTGGTGATCCGCAAGGGCAGCAACCCGGCGGTCGATTCCTATTCGGCCTTTTTCGAGAATGACAAGGCGACGGCGACAGGGCTTGCCGGGCTGCTTCGTGACCGGGGATGTGAGGAATTGACGATGGTCGGACTGGCGACGGATTACTGCGTTGCCTGGTCGGCGCTGGATGGTGTGGCGAACGGCTTTCGTGTCGAAGTCAGACTGCCGACCTGCCGGGCCATCGACCTTGACGGGTCGCTCGACAGGTCGCTTGCCGATATGCGCGCGGCCGGCGTGACGCTGGTGGAATAGGCCGAATCCAAACAGGGGGTCCCATGACCGACAAGACTGAAACGGGCAGCGCGCACAACGTTGGCGAGGCACGCTCGCCGCTGGCAAGTCTTGTCATCACCTTTGTGTCTGGCGTGTTGATCGGGGCCGGGCTGTATTGGGCTGCTGGCGATCTGTGGTCCGCACCGCCAAAGGGCGGCATGGACCATGCCGGCATGTCGAACAGGGGCATGGCGAATGGCGAGATGGCGGGTGCGGGCATGCCGCACGAGCATGGCATGCTGCCGGTTGATGAGTGGGCGAACCCGCCGACCATTGCCGCCGAAATCTTCAAGGATCCGGAAAGTGGCTGGAACCTGCATGTGATGACGACGAATTTTGCCTTCAACGCGGCCGCCGCCGGCTACGACAATGTCGAGGGTGAAGGCCACGCCCATATCTATGTGAATGGCGACAAGCTGGGGCGTCTCTATGGTGAGTGGTACCATATTGGCGGCCTGTCGGCGGGTCAGCATCATGTGAAAGTGTCGCTGAACGCGAATGACCACAGCGCCCTGCATCGCGATGGCGAGGAGCTTGCCGCGCATGTGATGATTGCCGTCGAGTGATTACCAGGCGCGTGATTGGCGGGCGCGTGATTGGCGGGCGCGTGATTGGCGGGCGGTTTCATCCCGCCCTGGTTCAGCCCCGCTTCGGAAAGGCCATTTCGGGTTTGTAGCTGGCAAAGGAGTCCAGCGTCTGGCGGTTGCACTGATCCTGTCGGTCGGTACCGGGCTGGACAGCGGTGACGACCGGAAAGCTGGCCCGGTATCTGGCCGTGTTTTCATTGTCTTCCATCGCGATGGTCGCGATGCCGGCGACAATGCCGCCCTGGCGTTCGACAAGGCGGATCGCCCCGTCCATCGTGCCGCCTGTCTCGACCCACTGGTCAACCAGCAGAACGCGCGTGCCGCTGGCAAAGGCCGGGGTGCGCATTTCCATGTCCTGCGTGCGGCCTGAATAGTTGGTGAAGGACACGGCGTCGGTATCAACACACAGCTTGCCGGCCTTGCGGATGGGCAGAAACCCGACACCAATCCGCGTGGCGAGGCCGGCACCAAGAACAAATCCCATGGCATCGAGCCCGGCCACCACGTCGCATTCCACACCGTCAAGCTCGGCTGTGAGGTCATCGAGAAGCTGCGTGAAGGCATCACCATTGATATAGATCGAGGTGGGGTCGAGCCAGGCGAATTTCTCACCCTTGGTGTTTGGTGACATGATGTCGAGATACCAGCGCTCGGCATTTCTGTCCGTCATGATGTTGCTCCCATTTCACGGCAAATGGCGACAAGGCGCGCCAGGCGCGCCGGGTCGATGGTGTAGAAATCATCCTCGATGTTAATGCCTGTCGCGACCATAAAACAATCAACCATGCCATAGTCATGGGCATTCTCAGGTGTGATCCCCGAGGCAAGGGCAATCGGTCTGTCAGGCAGTGACCGGCGGAACTGGTCCAGCTTGCCGATATCGGCCGATTTGCCGGTGGCGATGCCTGACGTCGTCACCACATCCATATAGCCGCCGGCGATGGCGGCGGCGCGGGCATGATCCTGCGGGTCGATGGGGCGCTGTTTCTTGAAGGCGGTGCCCCCGAAATACAGACCGTCCCAGCCGCAATCGCGGCGGGTGGCGGCGATTTCCTCGGCCTCGTCCTGACTGTCGGTGCGCTCGTCAATGCGCGCATCATCGGCCCAATAGGCGTCAATAGGGGTGCCCTGCCTGCCAAGTTCGGCCAGGATGGGGAACGCCTTCAGACCCGTCACGGCCAGAAAATTTAGCCCGATCCAGAAATCTGGATAGCGGGTGCGAATCGCCTTGATGATGGGCAGGAAAGGATCAATCCCGAAATCATGATTGATCAGAAAACACCCCCTCAGGCCGGCATCGACGATGCGGTCGATATTGGCCCCTGTCGAGGCTTCATCAAGGACATGGATGACAGGCAGGATGACCGGGCCAGGGCTGTCGAATTTTTTATGGAAATCAGAACGTTGCATATCTTCAGCTTAGAATGGGGAGAGCCGTGAAGGCAGGTCGGAATTTGCGTCACCACGGTGCAAAATCAGCACATGTAGGCGGGTGCCGGGCAGGATACCTTACCGGCTTATGCTTTACACAAGCTTAAATCTGCCCATGCTGGAATGCAATCTGCGACCAGCCAGGCGCGGCACTATCAAGGGAGTGAATAAATGAAACCTACAGCAAACCTTTTTGGCTCGAAACTGTCACGGCGCAAGGCGCTGACATATGGTGCGGCGACCGCGCTGTCGACCCCCTTCATTTCGCGGGCCTGGGCCGCGCCGACCGAGATCAACATGCTGGCCTGGTACGGCCATGGCGAACCTGACATCGTCGCCGAGTTCGAGGCAGCCAACAACGTCAAGTTCAAGCCGAAATACTATGCTGGCGGTGACAATATGCTGGGGCTGATCGCGCAGTCGCCCCCCGGCACCTATGACATCATCCTGTCAGATGGCGAGTTCGTGCAGCAGTTGAACGCCGCCGGCTATATCGAGGAGATGAACGCCGCCGACTATCCGTTCGATGACATGCTCTATGAGGATTTCACCAAATTCCCCGGGCACTGGAAGGACGACAAGCTGTTTTCGATGATGGTGCGCTTTGGCCATCTCGGTGTGTCCTACAATAAAAATGCCATCAGCGCCGAAGAAGCGATGAGCTATTCATGCTTCTGGAAGCCGGAAGTGCAGGGGAAAGTCGGTCATTTCGACTGGCACCTGCCAAGCCTTGGCATGATGAGCCTTTATAACGGCAATGGCGCCGGGCTGTGGGATCTGTCTGGTGGCAAATGGGATGCCGTCCAGGAAACCACGCTGTCGCTGCGCCCGCAGGTTGGCGGCTATTTCGATTATGGCGGAACCTTCAACTCGCTGAAGAATGGCGAGATGCTGGCAATGTGCGGTATCGGTGACTGGATCACCGGTGTTCTGGAAAAGGACGGCGCGCCTGTCGGGTCCGTGGTGCCGAAGGAAGGTGGTATCCAGTGGACCGAATCCTATTGCATCGGCAAGGACACGGACAAGGCCGACATCGTCAAGAAGTTCATCCAGTACATGCTGTCGGCTGAAGGCCAGGTGAAATCGGCGCAGATGGCGGCCTATCCGGGCTTTGCCATCACGAAGAGTGGCCGGGCCAGGCTGAATGAGGTCGACCGTGCCGAGGCCGAGCGTACAGGTCAGGTGGACGGCATGGCCAATGACCCGATCACGCTGGTCAAGGAAGGCCGCATCCACTACCGGAACATTCCGGTTCAGCAGACGCTTGAGGACTGGAACGATTTCTGGTCCGAATACAAGAACGCCTGAGTGGACATCACGCCTGAAGGGAGGGCGGCGGTCTGCGCCGCCCGTCCCGCGACCGGCCCGTTCCGTGACCGGCCCGTGACCAGGATGTGATATCCCGGTTGATAATGTGATGAGTGACTCACCCCCCACGCCAACCGCTGCCGCGCCATCCGCCGCGCGGCAAGACTCGGTTTTCAAGCTGACATTCCGGCTGCCGATCATCATCTGGCAGTCGCTGTTCTTCCTTGGCCCGCTATGTTTCATGGTGGCGATGTCCTTCTTCATTGTCCGCAACTATCGGATGCAGGAAGACTTCGTGATGAAGAACTGGCTCAAGATGCTGGGCCGGGACTATTTCTGGGACAGCTATTTTCTGACCTGGGGCCTCGCCGGCATTGGCACTGTCGTGACCATGATGGTGGCCTTTCCGGCCGCCTACACGCTGGCTTTCAAGGTCAGCGAGACGGTGCGGCGCTGGGCCATCTTCATGCTGATCATCCCGTTCTTCACAAGCTATCTTGTGCGTATCTTCTCCTGGTATGTGATCCTTGCCGAAAGTGGTGTGATCAATGCCGGCCTCAGCTATCTGGGACTGGGGCCGTTCGTGATGCTGAACACCAAGTTCGGCACCGTCGTCGGCTATATGACGCTGACGCTGCCGCTGGTCATCATCCTGCAGACCTTCGCGCTGGCGAATATCGATAAATCGCTTGTCGAGGCGGCGTTCAATCTCGGCTGCCGACCGTTCCGCACGATCTACCGGGTGATCCTGCCGATGGCGCGCACCGGTCTGATCATCGCCGCCGTGTTCTGTTTCATCCTGTCTTTCGGCGATTTTGTCAGCCCCTATTATCTTGGTGGCTCGAAACCGCCGACACTGCCGATCCTGATTGTCGACACGGTGAAGTCCGGCCAGCAATGGCCGCGCGCCGCGGTGGTGGCGGTGGTGATGATGGTAACGCTGTTCATTGTTGCCTTTGCCGGCATCATGGCGGCCTATCGCAGGAGGGTCGGATGAGCGATAACCGCACCCTGCGCTGGCTGCTTTTTGGCTATCTGGCGCTTGTCTTTGTCTTCATCTTCGCGCCGATCCTGTTCAGCGTGATCTTTTCCTTCAATTCGGACCGGTTCCCGACCATCCCGCTCGGCAGCTTCACCCTGAAATGGTACCGGACGGTCTGGAACGACCCCGATGTGTGGGAGGCGGCGCGGACCAGCCTGACAGTCTCGCTGTCGACGGCGACCATCGCCACGCTGCTGGGGTTCGCCACCGCCTATACCGATTATCGCTACAGTTTCCGTCTGAAGCCGATCTATCTCGGGCTGATCCTGCTGCCGCCGACAATCCCGCTGATCATCATGGCGCTGGCGATGCTGGCCTGGTTCGCCAAGCTTGGCATCTCGGGGCAGGTGATGTCGATCATCATCGCCCACAGCGTCCTGACAGCGCCGTTCGCGATGGCGATCATCCGCCTGCGGCTGAACCAGATGGATCCAAGCCTTGAATCCGCCGCCTGGAACCTCGGCGCCAGCCAGTGGAGCGCACTGCGCCGGGTGATCGTGCCGTTCTGCATGCCGGCGATCATCTCGTCCTTCTGCCTGACAGCCGCGGTGTCGTTTGATGAATTCGCCATTTCCTGGTTCGTTTCGGGCCTGAACAAGACGATCCCGGTGATCATCCTCGAAATTGTCACCGGCAATATCGACCCGCAGGTCAACGCCATCGGCAGTTTTGTTTTCCTGGTGTCGATGACGCTGGTTATCATTGCGCAGGTGGTGTTGATGACCCGCAGCAAGAAGGAAGTTTGATCTCATGGTAGCGCCGCTTGTTGAATTCAGATCGGTGGTGAAACGCTTCGGTGACTTTGTCGCTGTGGAGCGGATTAATTTCACCATCGAGGCTGGCGAGTTCGTGGCCATCATGGGCCCGTCCGGCTGTGGCAAGACGACGACATTGCGGATGCTTGCCGGGCTCGAGGCGCCGTCGCAAGGCGAGGTGCTGATGGATGGCCGGGTGATGAACGAGGTGCCGGCGCATGAGCGTGACACGCCGCTTGTCTGGCAGTCGCTGGCGCTGTTCCCGTTCCTGAATGCCCGTGAGAATGTTGAATTCGGATTGCAGATGCGCGGCGTCGGGGCGGCCGAACGGCGGCGGCGGGCGCTGGAATGGCTTGACCGGATGGAAATCGCCGAATTTGCCGAGCGTGACATTGCCAGTCTTTCCGGCGGCCAGAAACAGCGTGTCGCGCTGGCGCGCTCGCTGGTGATCGAGCCGCGGATCCTGCTTCTCGACGAGCCGCTCTCGGCGCTTGATGCCAATCTTGTGATCCGCATGCAGTCGGTGCTGACAAAGCTTCAGCGCGAGCTTGGGATTACCTTTGTCTATGTCACCCATTCACAATCCGAGGCCTTTGCCATGGCGGACCGGGTGGTGATCATGTCGCGTGGGCATATCGCGCAGATCGGATCGCCGAAGGACATTTATCGCGCGCCGGCGAACAGGTTCGTCGCCGAATTTGTTGGGCGTAACAACATCATCTCCGGCACCGTTGCCAAGGCATCGGCAAGGACGGTGACCCTTGAGGGCAGTCTTGGCAGCTTCACTGTCGATCTTGGGCAGCATGACAAGCCGAAGAAGGGCGAGGTGGCGCGGTTCGTCGTGGCGGCCGACCTGGCGCAGATTTCCACCACAAAGCCGCGGCGTGGCAATGCCATCGCCTGTTCGCTGATTTCGGAGGAATTCATCGGCTCGGTGGTGACGCTGTTCCTCGAGGCGGAAGATGGCAGCGAGCTGAAGGTCCAGCTTCAGGAACGCGAGCTGTCGAAAATGGATTTGAAGCAGGCCGCTGCCATCTATCTCAGCTGGACGGCGGACCAGGCCCATTATATCGGCGCGGACTGACCGCGCAGCAGGACGGCCCGAAGGGCAGGGAGGCAAGGATGATCCAGAACCCCGTACCATGGCCAAACGGTGCCAGATGTGCCTGCGTGATTTCCTTCGATATGGATGCGGACAGCCTGATCCATATCGCCAGGCCCGAGGACGCGCATGACAGGCTGTATCCGATCAGCATGGGGCGCTATGGCCCGACGGTGGCGATACCGCGGATTCTCGACACCTACCGCCGGTTCGGTATCCAGCAATCCTTCTTCCTTCCCGGTTGGTGCGTCGAGACCTATCCGAAGGCTGTCGAGGCGATCCTCGAAGGCGGTCATGAGATCGGCCATCACGGCTATCTTCATGAGGATCCGATCGAGGCGCCGGATCAGCGCTACTGGTTCGAGCGGGCGCTGGCGGCTTACCGGAAATATTGTGGCGGCACGCCGGCGGGGTACCGGGCGCCGGTCTATAACATCAACCAGGAGGTGGTCGATCTTCTGGTCGAGCATGGGTTCCGGTATGAATCCTCGATGATGGCCGACGATATCCCCTATCGGGTGGAAACGGCGGCAGGCGGGTTCTGGGAAATGCCGGTCCATTGGGGCACCGACG
Source organism: SAR116 cluster bacterium (assembly GCA_004213025.1). The sequence continues at coordinate 19,994 of SHBC01000003.1, read as the reverse complement.
ACTGGCCGCCCTTCGCACATTATGCCGAGATCGGCTATATGATGCCGGTCAAGGCACCGTCGGCCGGCCTTGGCGCGTTCTGGGAAGAATTTGACGCCGCCTATGAGGCTGGTGGGTTTTTCATTCTGATCATCCATCCGTTCCTGACCGGCCGGCTGGCGCGCTGGCGCCAGGTCGAGGCGTGGCTCGAGGAAACCCTGCGGACAAAGGATGTATGGTTCGCGCGGCTGGACCAGATCGCCGACCATCTGGACGGGCTTGTGGCGCGTGGTGAATACACGCCGCGGGTTGAACATCTTCCCTATTACACCGGGCCGCAAGGGACCAGGCAGGGACGCTGAGAGAAGACAGGAGAACATGATGATGACCGAGACCGACAGACAGATGCTGATGATCGCCTATGAGGAGGCGAAGAAGGGGTTTGACGAAGGGGGCTGCCCGATCGGGTCGGTGCTGGCGCGCGGCGGGCAGGAAGTCTCGCGTGGCCATAATCAGAGGGTGCAGCAAGGCGACCCGATCGCGCATGGCGAGATGGATGCGCTGCGCAAGGCCGGCCGCCAGCGAACCTATCGCGACACCGTCCTCTATACCACCCTCAGCCCCTGCATGATGTGCAGCGGCACCATCGTCCAGTTCGGCATCCCGCGCGTGGTGGTCGGTGAGAACACCACCTTTGGTGGCAATGAGGATTTCCTTCGCCAGCACGGCGTCGAGGTGGTGATCGCCGACGATTCCGACTGTATCGCGCTGATGGAACGCTTCATCCGCGAGAAGCCCGAGCTCTGGGCCGAGGATATCGCCGAGGACTGATCCGCAAACAATCCCATAAGAAAAGGGCCACCCGCGTGATACGAGTGGCCCCTTTTTCTGGTGGTGTGCGTCTGACCTTACAGCGCCTTGTCGGTGATCATGTGCGTCCAGGCGCCTGTCGGCTTCTTGGTGATCACCGGATCCGATCCACCTTTCATCAGCGTTGCCACTGTGCGCTCATAATCGGCCGGGTCCAGAGCGCCGTTCGAACCGGCGGTCAGCTTGGCGATCTCGCCCATCATCCGGCGCTGATGCTTCTCGGTCTGGGCGCCGGTGGCGTCATTCTCGAGAACGATGTCAGCGGCGGCGTCCGGGTTCTCCTCGGCCCACTTCCAACCCTTCATTGAGGCGCGGACAAACCGCACCATCTGATCCTGGAAGGCGGCGTCCTGAAGCCTGTCCTCAAGCACATAGAGTCCGTCCTCGAGTGTTGCCACGCCCTGTTCCTGATATTTGAAGACGACCAGCTCGTCGGCGGTCAGCCCGGCATCAATGATCTGCCAGTACTCGTTATAGGTCATGGTGGACACGCACTCGGCCTGCTTCTGCAGGATCGGGTCGACATTGAAGCCCTGCTTCAGGACATTCACGCCGCCGCTGCTGCCATCGGTCGGGATGTCAAGCTGGCTCATCCATGACAGGAACGGATATTCATTGCCAAAGAACCAGACGCCAAGTGTCTTGCCGCGGAAATCGGCCGGTGCCTTGATGCCGGAATCCTTGCGGCAGGTCAGCATCATGCCCGATGATTTGAAGGGCTGGGCGATGTTGACGAGGTTCACGCCCCTTTCGCGCGAGGCCAGCGCCGATGGCATCCAGTCGATCACCACATCGGCACCGCCACCGGCGATCACCTGAACCGGCGAAATATCAGGTCCGCCGGGCTTGATGGTGACGTCGAGGCCTTCGGCGTCATAGAAGCCCTGGTCGGCGGCGACGAAATAGCCGGCGAACTGGGCCTGGGTGACCCATTTCAGCTGCAATGTCAGCTTGTCTGCCGCGCTTGCCGCCGTGCCCATGGCAACGGTTGCGGCAATTGCCAGCAGGGTTGTCAGTGTCTTTTTCATCTTGTGCTCCCTAGGTTGTGATCTTTTGGTTGGTTAAGAGGATTTCCGGCGGTTTGAGGGGTGCCAGAAGGTGACCTGCCGTTCAAGCAGGCTGAGAAGGCCGTAGCTGAGTGATCCGGCGAGGGCGGCAACAACAATTTCCGCCCACACCATATCGACATTCATGCGACCGACTTCGGTCGAGATACGAAAGCCAAGGCCAACAATGGGGGTGCCGAAGAATTCGGCGACGATGGCGCCAATCAGCGCCAGTGTGGAATTGATCTTCAGCGCGTTGAAGATGAAGGGTGCCGCGGTCGGCAATCGCAGCTTGATCAGCAGCTGAAAATAGGAAGAGGCATAGGTGCGCAGCAGGTCGCGTTCCATCGCCTGCGTTGCCTGCAGTCCGGCGACGGTGTTCACCAGCATCGGGAAGAAGGTCATCACCACGACAACGGCGGCTTTCGACTGCCAGTCAAAGCCGAACCACATCACCATGATCGGTGCGATGCCGATAATCGGCAGCGCCGAGATGAAATTGCCGACCGGCATCAGGCCGCGCTGCAGGAACGGCACACGGTCGATCAGGATGGCGGTGATGAAGGCGCTGCCACAGCCGAGGATATAGCCGCTCAGCGCCGCCTTGATGACGGTCTGCTGGAAATCGGCCCAGAGGATGGAGGTCGAGGCGGCAAAGCGAACGGCGATCATCGATGGTGGTGGCAGCAATACGGTGGGGATCTGCAGGCCGACTGTCAGCATTTCCCAGACAAAGATGATCCACGCGCCGAAGAAGACCGGCACCGCCAGTGAGACCACAGAGGACAGCGCCTTTGGCTGGCGTCGCGCCGCCATTGCCTTTTCCACCGCCAGCCATCCGAACAGCCAGCAGGCGATCAGCAACGGCCAGCTTGCCGCCGGCATGTCACCGTCAAGGATGGACAGCAGCAGCGCCATGCCGCCAAGGCTGGCGAGAAGATCGATCCGCGCCTGTGGCCACAGCTCCAGATGATGCCGTAGGCCGACACCGGCAAGCACAATGCCCGCGGCTATCAGCGTGATGCCGGCGCCGTCCGTGCCGATGATGGCGATCAGGAACGCAACCGCCGCGCAGAGGCCACCAAGGGTGGCGATGGCACGCTGGAACCCGGTCATGTCCGCAGCCCCATGCGGCGCAGTGCGAAATGGCTGGTCAGCCCGACGGCGCCAACAAGGATCGCCGCCATGCAGGCAGCCGAGATCAGCGCCGACCAGATCTGGATTGTCTGGCCGTAATATGACCCTGCCAGAAGCCGCGCGCCAAGGCCGGCGACAGCGCCGGTCGGCAATTCACCGACAATCGCGCCGACAAGGCTGATCGCGATGGCAACCTTCATCGAGGCGAACAGGAACGGCACCGAGGCGGGAAGGCGCAGCTTCCAGAAAGTGTGCAGCCGCGATGCCTTGTAGGTGCGCATCAGATCCATCAGCATCGGGTCGGGACTGCGCAGACCCTTGACCATCCCGACAACGACGGGAAAGAAACTGAGATAGGTGGAAATCAGCGCCTTCGGGACCAGCCCGGACAGCCCGACGGCGTTCAACACAACGATGATCATCGGAGCGATGGCGAGGATCGGGATCGTCTGGCTGGTGATAATCCACGGCATCAGCGACTTGTCCATCGCCCGGTTCTCGACAATCGACACCGCCAGCCCGATGCCAAGGATCGTACCCATCGCGAAACCAAGCAGGGTCGAGGACAGGGTGATGCTGCCATGATAGACCAGCGAGCGTTTCGAGGTGATCTTCTTCTTCACCGTGGTGTTCCAGATTTCGGTGACGATCTGGTGCGGGGCCGGCAGGATCGGCCGGTCCTGTGCCATCGTATCGCGCACCAGATCGCGCATCTGCCATTCGGTGCCGGCCTTCTCGTAGCGTTCGATCTGCCAGGGCGCGTTCAGATGCACGGTGAAGCCGTACCAGATGATCATGATCGCGGTGACCACAACGGCAACCGGCGCTATCCTGCTGACCATGCCCCTGACCATGCCCGTCACCGCAGCATTCCTCCCGAAGCCGTGCCGCCAACCGCGGGATGATCTGTTCGCCGCCTACTCATAGGAATGCCCTTCCCGCAGGCCGTTGCGGACCCGCTGGGCGATTTCAAGGAACCGTTTGGATTCCCGGATATCAAGTGGCCGGTCATCCGGAAGGTCGGATTCGATGATGTCGGTCACCCGGCCCGGTCGCGGCGACATGACGACGATGCGGGTCGACAGATAGACCGCCTCGGGAATGGAATGGGTGACAAAGCAGATTGTCTTGCCGGTCTTCTTCCACAGCTGCAGAAGCTGTTCGTTCAGATGATCGCGGACAATCTCATCGAGCGCGCCAAAAGGTTCGTCCATCAGCAACAGGTCGGCATCAAAGGCAAGTGCCCGCGCGATGGAGGCACGCTGCTGCATGCCGCCTGACAGCTGCCACGGGAACTTCCGGCCAAAGCCGTCAAGTCCGACGAGATCCAGCGTGCGCTGCACGCGTTCGGCCTGTTCGGCGCGGCTGATCCCCATGATTTCCAGTGGCAGTCCGATATTGCGTTCAATGGTCCGCCAGGCCAGCAGCGCCGGTGCCTGAAAGACATAGCCATAGGCACCGCCAAGGCGGGCCTGCTCGGGCGTCATGCCATTCACCGAGATGGTGCCACCGGTCGGGTGCTCAAGGTCGGCGATAACCCGCAGCAGGGTGGTCTTGCCACATCCCGACGGGCCGATGAAGGACACGAAATCGCCCTTCTTGATGGTCAGGTCAACGTCTTTCAGCGCATGTACAGGCCCGTCATTCGCATCGAAGGTCAAACAGAGCCTGTCCGCCTGAATGGCCGGCGTGCTGTGGCTATTCTGTGACATCAATCCCCCGTCACGCCAGTTGGCCCGGATCCCGCCGCGGCGTGACGGAAATGTTCGATGATTGCGTCGGCATCAGACTCCCGCCGGCATGTTGGCAGGGTCCCGGATGACCGCGCGCGGAGCTGTCAGCGCCTTCCACTTCGACAGCGCCTTGTTGGTCGGCGAGAACGGCTCGCGGGGCACGAACTTGCCATGGCCCTCGCGGGTCTTCACCTCGTCTTCCTGAATCGCCACATAGCCGCGGGTCATGGTGAAGCGCGGCAGGCCCTTCACGGTGAAGCCCTCGAACACATTGTAGTCGATCGCCGATTGCTGCGCGCTGTGCCTGATGGTCTTCTCGCGCGCCGGGTCAAAGACAACGATATCGGCGTCCGCACCTTCCAGGATCGCGCCCTTGCGCGGATACAGGTTCAGCGCCTTGGCGATGTTGGTCGAGGTCGTGGCAACAAACTCGTTCATCGTCAGGCGGCCTGTCCCAACACCATATGTCCAGAGCAATGGCAGGCGGTCCTCAAGGCCGCCGGTGCCGTTCGGGATCTTGGTGAAATCGCCAAGACCGAAGCGCTTCTGCTCGGTCGTGAAGGCGCAATGATCGGTTGCCACAACCTGCAGGCTGCCGGCCTGGAGGCCCGCCCACAGGCTGTCCTGATGCAGCTTGTTACGGAAGGGCGGCGACATCACGCGCTGCGCGGCGTGATCCCAGTTCGGGTTGGCATATTCGCCCTCGTCAAGCAGCAGATGCTGGATCAGCGGCTCGCCATAGACCCGCATGCCCTTCTGGCGCGCCCGCCGGATGGCCTCATGCGCCTGTTCGCAGGACACATGCACGACATAGAGCGGCACGCCAGCCATATCGGCAATCATGATGGCGCGGTTGGTGGCCTCGCCCTCAACCTCGGGTGGGCGCGAATAGGCATGCGCCTCGGGCCCGTTATTGCCCTCTTCCATCAGCTTGGCCTGCAATTGCGCGACGACATCGCCGTTCTCGGCATGGACAAGCGGCATCGCGCCAAGTTCGGCACAGCGCTGGAAGCTGGCATACATCTCGTCATCATCGACCATCAGCGCGCCCTTATAGGCCATGAAATGCTTGAAGGTGTTGATCCCCTTCTTCACCACCTCGGGCATTTCATTGAAGACCTGCTCGCCCCACCAGGTGATCGCCATGTGGAAGGAATAGTCGGTGGTGGCAAGCGAGGATTTGTTGTCCCAGGCCTGAATCGCGGTCAACAGCGACTGGTCGGGTGCCGGCAGGCAGAAATCAACCACCATCGTGGTGCCGCCCGACAGCGCCGCGCGCGTCCCGGATTCAAAATTATCGCTCGAATAGGTGCCCATGAACGGCATCTCGAGATGCGTGTGTGGGTCGATCCCGCCCGGCATGACATAGCATCCGGTGGCGTCCAGCGTTTCATTGCCTGAAAGACCCTCGCCGATTTTCGTGATCCTGCCGTTCTCGACAAGGACATCAGCCTTATAGGTGCGGTCGGCGGTGAGGATGGTTCCATCCTTGATAACGGTGCTCATTTTGTTTCTCCCTGATCAATCATCGACGATTCCGGCGGTTTCGACGACGGCATGGAACAGCACGTCGGCGCCCGCGGTCGCCCAGTCCTTGGTTATGTCTTCGGCTTCATTATGCGACAGCCCGTCGACACATGGGCACATGACCATGGCCGTCGGCGCGATGCGGTTGACCCAGCAGGCATCATGGCCGGCGCCGGATACGATGTCGCGATGTGAATATCCCAGTCGCTCGGCGGCGCGGCGAATGGCGCCGACGCAGCCATCATCGAATTCGACAGGGTCGAACTTGCCGGCCTGCTCGATCTCCATCTCCAACCCGATCTCGTCGCAGATCTCTCTGGCACCGGCGCGAAGTCTGGCTTCCATATCATCGATCACCTCCTGCGTCGGGTGCCGGAAATCAATGGTGAAGACAACCCTGCCGGGGATGATGTTACGGGAATTCGGGAACACGTCACAATGGCCAATGGCGCCGACCGCAAGCGGGGCGTGCGACCAGGCGATCTCATCGACAAGCTGCGTGATCCGCGCCATGCCAAGCCCGGCATTGACGCGTTTTGGCATCGGGGTCGACCCGGTATGCGCCTCCTTGCCGGTCAGCGTGACCTGCAGCCAGTTCAGCCCCTGTCCATGCGTGACAACGCCGATATCGATGGCTTCATCCTCGAGGATCGGTCCCTGTTCGATATGAAGCTCGAAGAAGGCGGCAAGCTTGCGGGCGCCAACCTCTTCATCGCCGATCCAGCCGATGCGGGCCAGCTCATCGCCAACGGTCTTGCCACCGGCATCGGTGCGGCCATAGGCCCAATCCAGCGTATGCACGCCGGCAAACACACCGGACGCCATCATCGGCGGCGAAAAGCGGGTGCCTTCCTCATTCGTCCAGTTGACCACCTCGATGGGGTGGTGTGTCCTGATCCCGGTCTCGTTCAGCGTGCGGATGATCTCCAGCCCGGCAAGAACACCCAGAACGCCGTCATATTTGCCGCCGGTTGGCTGGGTGTCGAGATGGCTGCCAACCATGATCGGTGGCAGCGACGCATCGGTGCCCTCGCGGCGGGCGAACATGGTGCCCATCTTGTCGAGCCCCATTTCCAGCCCCTCGGCCTCGCACCATGCCTGATAGAGACGGCGTCCCTCGGCATCCTCGTCGGTCAATGTCTGGCGGTTATTGCCGCCGGCGACGCCGGGACCGATCTTCGCCATCTCCATCAGTGAATCCCACAGCCGGTCGCCATTGATCCGGAAATTCTTGCCGCGTTGATCCATCATCTCGCTGTTCATGTCGGAAGCCATTTACCGTTTCCTTCCCGTTTCTATCCGTTCGCGGTCCTGTATTGCGTGCCCCTCAATGCCTGTCGCTCAATGCCTGTCGCTCAATGCCTGTTGCTGGCGCTGACCTGCATGCGCGGGTTGGCCTTGAACTGGCAGTTCGCGGTGAACGACGTCCAGAAGGCGCGCAGATCATTCGATTGCAGGTTCGCACTGTCAGGCATCGTGGCACATTCCCTCAGCATTGCGGGGCCCTCAGCATTGCGGGGCCGTCAGAATAGCAGGCCTCCAGAATTGTGGGCAGGCCCGTGGGTCGACCGTCTCGGCTTTCTGGCCGGGTTGATCTTCCACGACCGAGGTGGAAACGGTGTCACAAAATTTATGAAATATCATTTTTACCGTTTGGTCAAATATCTTAGGATGGGCTGGCGCGAAAAAATGAATGGTCGCGGAATGGGGACACATGACAGGTAACGCAAAGCTGCGCGCCGTGGAAAAGCCGGCTGGCGGTAAGACCCGGATCCAGAAGGAGAACGAGACGCGGATTCTGCGCGCCGCGCTCGATATATTCTCGGAAAGCGGCTTTCACGGGGCGACGCTTGACCGCATCGCCAGCCAGGCCAGCATGTCGAAGCCGAACCTGCTCTATTATTTCAGGAACAAGGAAGAAATTCACGTTGCGTTGCTGACCGACCTGCTGGATGTCTGGCTGGCGCCACTTCGCGAAATCCGTCCCGATGGCAACCCGGTTGACGAGATCGGGTCCTATATTCGCCGCAAGCTCGACTCATCGCGCAGTTTCCCGCGCGAATCGCGACTGTTCGCGAATGAGATTCTCGCCGGTGCGCCGCATATAGGCGATTTCCTGCAGACCGAACTGAGGCAGCTTGTCGAGGAAAAGGCGGCGATTCTGCAAGGCTGGATCGATGATGGGCGGATGGCGTCGTGTGACCCGCGTCACCTGCTGTTCGCCATCTGGTCGACAACCCAGCATTACGCCGATTTCAGCGTCCAGGTGCGGCATGTCCTTGGTCTCGGCCCAGGCGACAAGAGCTATTATGACGAGGCCACAAACATGCTGGAAACGCTGTTCCTCGGCCAGTTGATCAGCCCGGAAAATTCCGGCTGATCGTCTGGCCAGCTGACCGTCCGGCCGGTGTGAGCCAAGTCTATTCGGCGGCGTCCCGCATCGGGTTGTTGGGGTGCATCGTCCAGTTACCATATTCGTCGGAAACCGGCTTGCCGGTGCGCTCGTCCATATCGCCGGCGGGAAGCTGCTCCATGGTGATGCAGTTTTCCACCGGACAGACATTCACGCACAGGTTACAGCCGACGCATTCCTCGTCGATCACCTCGAACCGCCGCTCGCCATCGACCATGTTGGTGATCGCCTGGTGCGATGTGTCCTCGCAGGCGATGTGGCAGCGCCCGCATTTGATGCAGCTGTCCTGATCGATCCGTGCCTTCGCCGTGTAGTTCAGGTTCAGATACTGCCAGTCGGTGACATTCGGAATGGCGCGGCCATGGATGGCGTCAAGATCGGCATGGCCGGCATTGTCCATCCATTGTTCCAGCCCCTCGACAAGATCATCAATGATCTTGAAGCCATAGGTCATGGCGGCGGTGCAGACCTGAACATTGCCGGCACCGAGAGTCATGAACTCGGCGGCATCCCGCCATGTCGTGATACCACCAATGCCGGAGATCGGCAGCGATGCCGTTTCCGGGTCACGCGCGATGTCAGCCACCATATTGAGGGCGATCGGCTTGACCGCCGGGCCGCAATAGCCGCCATGCGTCCCCTTGCCATCGATTGTCGGCTGCGGGGCAAAGCTGTCGAGATCGACCGAGATGATCGAGCTGATGGTGTTGATCAGCGATACCGCGTCGGCGCCGCCGGCATGCGCGGCGCGCGCCGGATAGCGCACATCGGTGATGTTCGGCGTCAGCTTGACGATCACCGGCATGCGGGTATTCGCCTTCGCCCAGCGTGTCACCATCTCGATATATTCCGGCACCTGGCCGACCGCCGCGCCCATGCCGCGTTCCGACATGCCGTGCGGACAGCCGAAATTCAACTCGACACCGTCGCATCCGGTATCCTCGACCTGGCGCAGGATCTCCTCCCAGCATGGCTCCTCACAGGGCACCATCAGGCTGGTCACGACGGCGCGGTCGGGCCAGTCGCGTTTCACCGACTTGATCTCCTGAAGGTTCACTTCAAGCGGCCGGTCGGTGATCAGTTCGATATTGTTCAGCCCCAACAGACGCCTGTCAGCGCCCCAGATCGCGCCATAGCGCGGGCCGCCGACATTGACGATATGCGGGTCGAGCCCCAGCGTCTTCCAGACCACGCCGCCCCAGCCGGCCTTGAAGGCGCGGACGACATTATATTCCTTGTCCGTTGGCGGCGCCGAGGCAAGCCAGAACGGATTGGGGGATTTGATTCCAACGAAGTCATTTCTCAGGTCAGCCATGGATGCCTCCTTCGTGACAGGGTCAGGCGGACAGCGCCGCGTGGATTGATTCGGCCGCGTCGCGCCCCTGCGCCACTGCGGTCACCGTCAGATCGTCGCCGCCGGCGGTGCAGTCACCACCGGCCCAGACGGACGGGTTGGATGTGCGGAACGCCTCATCGATTTTGATGCGCCCCTGTTCCAGTGTGATCCCGGAAAGTGTGTCGCCGGCCTCCAGCGTCTGGCCGATGGCCTTGAAAAGCTGATCGACCTCAAAGGTCTGGAACTTGCCGGTACCGGTCAGCCTGCCACCCGACAGGCTGGTATATTCCATCTTCACATGCAGGCTGCCGCTGCCCGATTTCGTCACCTCGACAGGCTTCATCCAGTGCCGGATATTGACCCCTTTCGAGGTTGACTGGTTCTGCTCGACCTCGGAGGCGTTCATCTGTTCACGGCCGCGGCGATAGGCGATCGTCACCTCCTGTGCGCCGAGAAGATGTGCCTGTGTGGCCACATCGATGGCGGTCATGCCGCCGCCGATCACCATCACACGGCGCCCGACCGGAATGGTTGCCATATCCGCCGCCTGCCGCAGCTCGGCAATGAAATCCACGGCGCTGGCAACGGCGTCATCCTCCTCACCATCGACGCCGAGGGCGTTGACGCCGGACAGGCCGATGCCGACAAACACCGCATCATGTTTGGTGGTCAGATCGTCGATTGTCAGATCATTGCCAAGACGCTGTCCGGTGACGATCTCGATGCCGCCGATGGCGGTGACATAATCAACCTCATGCTGCGCGAAATCATCGACTGTCTTGTAGGTGGCGATGCCATATTCGTTCAGCCCGCCGGCCTTGTCGCGGGCGTCATAGATAATGACAGTATGACCTTTCATCGCCAGACGGTGGGCGCAGGCAAGCCCGGCCGGGCCGGCGCCGATGACGGCAACGCTTTTGCCTGTCTCATTGGCGCGGCTATAGAACTGGCGGCCATGGCTCATCGCATGGTCGGTGGCATGACGCTGCAGCAGACCGATCTGCACCGGCTTGCCCTCGGCAGCCTCGCGAACGCAGGCCTGCTCGCACAGGGTTTCGGTCGGACAGACGCGGGCGCACATGCCGCCAAGAATGTTCTGGTCAAAGATTGTCCGCGCCGACCCGTCGAGATTCCCGGTCGAGATCTGGCGGATGAATTTGGGAATATCGATTCCCGTCGGGCAGGCGGTCACACATGGTGCGTCATAACAGAAATAGCACCTGTCAGCCGCGACCATCGCCTCATGCGCGTCAAGCGGCGGGTGCGCGTCGCCGAAATTCTCGTCGTAATCGCCGGCGTCCAGCCGGCTGTCGAGGATCCCATCCTCGAGATAGCGATCGACCATTTTCGTCTCCACTCGCAGCAAACCTTGTCTCAGGCCGCGGCGCATGGCGCGTGTGTTGGTGTCCGCCATAAACCAAGGCCACATCAAAAGATTGCCGGATAATTGCGCTTTGTCCATTATTTTTTACCAAATGATAAAATTTTGCCATCTGGCCAGGAAAAGAGGCTGCGAAAGCCGCTTTCGCCGGTGGCCAGCGATGTGGCAGGGTTGTTCTGTCATATGAAGGGAGACTGGGTGAGATGAACGCAAAGCTTGAAATCCGCAAACTGGTGGCGACGGTCGAGGACATCTATAGCGAGGCCGGCGCGGCGGCGCCCGGGCCAAGCCGGAAATGCATCGTCGCGGCGGTGATCCCCAATCCGTTGGCTGGCCAAGCCGATGGCGATCTTGAGGTTCTGAAGGATGTTGGTGCGGCGATTTCGGCGGCGCTGGTGGCGCGCGGGCTGGACGCGCTTGATGCCGCGCCGGATGATGTCGATTCCTATGGCAAGGGTGCGATCATCGGCATCAATGGCGAGATCGAACATGCCGCCGCGCTGATTCATCCGCGCTTCGGGGCGCCGGTTCGCGGTGCGCTTGGCGAGGCTACAGAGATCATTCCCTCGACCAAGAAGCTGGCCGGCCCCGGTGCCAGCCTTGCCGTGCCGCTGACAAGCAAGCGCAGCATCTGGGATTTTGATCATATGGACGCCGCCGAGATCAGCATCGGCGATGCGCCGCATCCGGATGAGATCGTGGTCATTCTCGCGCTTGGCATCGGTGGCCGGCCGCGCAAGCGCACCAAGCCCGACGCTTAAATGTCGGGTGACGGGGCGGATATCGATTTCATCGTGATCGGGGCCGGCATTGCCGGGGCCTCGGTGGCGGCGGAGCTGTCGATGACGGCGAAGGTTCTGCTTCTTGAGGCTGAAAGCCAGCCGGGCTACCATGCGACCGGCAGGTCGGCGGCGATGTATGTGCCGGCCTATGGGCCGCCCGCCATCCGTGCGCTGACCCGTGCCGCCGGGCCGTTCTTTCACAACCCGCCGGACGGCTTTACCGAAACACCGCTGCTGCACCGGCGCGACATTCTGATGATCGCGCGCGAGGATCAGCGGGGCGCGACAGCGGATTTTATCGCGGATGCCGGTGATAACGCTGCCTTGCAGTCGGTTGAGGGTGACAGGCTTGCCGCCATCCAGCCGCTTCTTCGTTCCGGCTATGCCACGCATGGCGTGATCGACAGTTCGGGAAGCGAGATTGACGTCAACGCGCTGCATCGCGGGTTTCTGCGGCGCATGAAATCGCGTGGCGGTAAGCTGGTGACAGGCCGGCCGGTAACAGCGCCGCGCCGCGCGTCTGGTATCTGGTACGTCAGCGCCGGTGATGCGGAATTCCGCGCCCCGGTGATCATTAACGCGGCCGGCGCCTGGGCCGAGGAGGTTGGCCGGATGGCCGGCGCCGAGCCGATCGGCCTGGTGCCAAAGCGGCGCACGGCGCTGATGATCGCCGCGCCTTCGGGCATTGATGTCGACAGCCTGCCGATGACCATCGACATGGATGAAGCCTTCTATCTGAAGCCGGACGGGGGCCAGTTTCTTGTCTCGCCGGCGAATGAGGACCCGATGCCGCCCTGCGATGTTCAGCCGGAGGAGATGGATATCGCGATCTGTCTTGACCGCATCGAACGCGCCTTCGACATTCCGGTCAGCCGTCCGCAGTCGAAATGGGCCGGACTTCGCAGCTTTGTTGCCGACAAGACTCCGGTGGCGGGGTTCTCGGATGTGGCGGAGGGCTTTTTCTGGCTTGCCGGGCAGGGCGGCTATGGCATCCAGACAAGCCCGGCGCTGGCGCGGCTGGCCGCCAACCTCGCACAGGGCGCAGCGCTGCCATCCGATATCGCGGCCGCAGGCGTGAGCGCTGATATGCTGGCACCGGCGCGCCTTCAAGTCCAGCATGCCGCCGGATAATCACCGCACCTGGTTGAGCCCGTTGGTATTGAGGAACACCGCATAGAGCGATGTCGTCGCGGTGATGAAGAGGCGGTTCAGCTTCGGCCCACCGAAACAGACATTGGCCACCGTTTCGGGAATATGGATCTTGCCGACCAGATTACCGTCCGGGCTCAGGCAATGCACACCGTCACCGGCCGAACACCACAGATAACCGTCGCAATCCACCCTGAACCCGTCGAACAGGCCGTTGCTGCAATCGGCGAACAGCTCGCCGCCGGACAGCGTCCTGCCATCATCCGAGACGGTGTGGCGACGGATATGCGCCGGCCCGTCAGGGTCGTGTGAGCGGCCGGTATCGGCGATGTAGAGCGTCGTTTCGTCCGGCGAGAAGGCCAGCCCGTTCGGCTTCACATAGTCGGTTGCCACCGCACTGACCTGATGCGTATCCGGATCCCAGCGATAGACATGACAGGCGCCGATCTCGCTATCGGCCCGCCGGCCTTCATAATCCATCAGGATTCCATAGGGCGGGTCGGTGAACCATATCGACCCGTCGGACCGCACAACCACATCATTCGGCGAGTTGAATAGCCGGCCTTCGAAGCTGTCGGCAATCACCGTGACCGACCCGTCATGCCCGGTTCTGGTGACCCGCCTTGCCAGATGTTCGCAGGTGACAAGACGTCCCTGCCTGTCGATGCTGTTGCCATTCGAATTCTGCGATGGCTGGCGAAAGACCGACACCGAACCATCGGTATCGTCAAACCGCATCATCCGGTTGTTCGGGATGTCGGACCAGACAAGATAGCGGCCGGCGGCGAACCAGGCCGGCCCCTCGCACCAGCGCCCGCCGGTCCACAGCCTTTCGACATGGGCATGGCCAAGCGTGCGCGCGGTGAATTCCGGCCTGATGATCTCGACCCCGGTACCCTCGATAACACCGAACATGATAACCTGCCTTTCGCCGCGCTGACGGTCCAATGTGACGAGTGTCCGTCTTCTTGTCGTGAAGGGCAATGCAATATCGACAACAGCATCTTGTGGCGCGGCGCCGGTGATGGCATGAACGGAGGGCCTGACTGAATAGAATGGCCGGAGGCACCGGTCCGGGACGACAAACCAGCGTGGAAAGCGAAACAGTGACACAATTTGCCCATTATCCAAGCCTGGCCGACAAGGCCGTGATCATCACCGGCGGCGCCTCCGGGATCGGCGCCGATATCGTGCGGGCCTTTGCCGGTCAGGGGGCAAAGGTCGGTTTCCTGGACATTGACGGCGATGCCAGTGCTGCACTGCAGGCAGACACTGATGGCACTGTTGATTACGAGATCTGCGACCTTCGTGACATCGCGGCGATGAAGGCCGGGCTTGCCGCGCTGCGCGACCGCCTTGGCCCCTTCACCACGCTGGTCAACAATGCGGCGCGCGATGACCGGCATGACTGGCAGGATGTCAGCGTCGAATTCTGGGATGAACGGATGGCGACCAATTTGCGTCATATGTTTTTTGCCATTCAGGATGTCGCGCCGGACATGATCGGGGCCAGCGGCGGGTCGATCATCAATATCGGGTCGAATTCCTGGTGGGAGAATCAGGGTGGCTTTCCCGCCTATACAACGGCAAAAGCGGCGGTTCACGGCCTGACCCGCACGATGGCACGCGACCTTGGCAGGCACCGCATCCGCGTCAACACCGTCGTGCCGGGCTGGATCATGACCGAACGCCAGAAAGAGATGTGGGCAACGCCGGAAGCGCTTGCCAGTCACCGCGAGCGGCAATGTCTTCCCGATCTGATCGATCCGGTCTATGTCGCGCGGATGGTCCTGTTCCTGGCCTCGGATGATGCGGCCATGTGCAGCTCGAACAACTATATGGTCGAGGCAGGTTCGATCTAGGCCGGGTCAGAGCGCGCCACCGTCGGCAGATCGAGAAAGCCGCCAAGCCGGTAGACCTCGCGCCGCAGAAAGCCGAGAAGCTCGAACTTGTCGGTGAATTCACTAAGCTGTGTCCAGTCAAGCGCCTCGCCGATATGCGCGGCAAGCTGGGTGTTCATCCGCCGCGTGATCTCATGAAGCAGCAACCCCTCGCGCACCAGCTCGCCGAGCTGACTGCCAAGATGGAATTTCCAGCTGTTCTGCCCCTCGAAGAAGACCGGCAACACGGTGGCCTGACAGCGCTGGATCAACGAGCCGCAGAACAGCTTCCATTCGGCATCAATCGCGCGGTCGAACACATAGCGCGCGGTGGCCACCCGGCCGGCCGGAAAGATGATGATGGCGCCGCCAGCCTGCACATGCGCCAGCGCTTCCTTGCGCACCACGATGTTCTCGCGCACCGCGGATGAGGCACCGTCAAAGGTAATCGGCAGCAGGTAAGGATCGATTTCCGGCACATTCCTGAAGGTGGCATGCGCCATGAATTTGAAATCATCGCGGACAAGCGACGCCAGATAGCACAGGCCAAGCCCGTCAAGAACACCGAAGGGATGGTTGGAGACGATGACAAGCGGGCCTTCCTTCGGGATGCCGTCACAATCCCCGCTTTTCAGCGTCAGCCTGATCCCCAACCGTTCAATGGCTTCCGCCCAGATATTATCTGTGGCACGGCTTTCCTGGCGATAGGTCTGATACAGCCTGTCGAGCTTGGGCTGTCCCGACACATGTTCGATAAGCTTGATCAGACGGCGCCGCAACGGACCATCTGTCTCGGTGGCATAGGTGATCGTGTTCTGGCCTGTCATGATGATTATCTTCCCAATGGCCGGACTTTGCGTGAGTTGCCGAGCCCGAGCCCCCAGGGCGGGGTCAGCGTCGGGGCGGTCGATCCCGTCATCCGCGGTGCGAGGCTTTCACAGGCCGTCTTGAGCTGCGCTATGGCATCAGCGGAATTTGCGGTGTGGCTGTCTGCCGGGATCGCATCACCAATGGTGATGTCGAATCTGAACCTGTCCTTGTTGAGTGTCTCGTGAAACAGGGTGATGTCGCGAAGCGTCGGGTGGATCAGATCGAGAAGATAGAACAGCGCCGAGTTGCGCGCCGCGATGTTGACCGGGACAACCGGAAGGTGGAATCGTCTTGCAAGCATCGCCGCCGAGGCCATCCAGGGGCGTTCATGAAGCGTGAAGCCGCGTCGCTTGGCCAATCTGCCGGACGGGAAGATGATCCCGACACGTTCTGCCGCCACCGCCTTCCTGACGAATTCCATGACCTCGCGCATGCTCTGATGCGACCGTTTTTCGGGGCGCCATTCAACCGGGGCGATCTTGCTGTCAAGCTGCGGAAA
Organism: SAR116 cluster bacterium; assembly: GCA_004213025.1. The sequence goes on along the minus strand of SHBC01000003.1, from coordinate 3,392 downwards.
GACCCTCAGAACATCCCGGTTGGCGAAAAAATACATATCCGGGCGCACCTGCGCGAGCGCCTCGTGAAGAATGATCCCGTCAGCGATACCGGTGGGGTGGTTGCACACGATGAGGCACGGCCCGCTGGCGGGAAGCTTGCGCAGATTATGCGTATGGACATGCTGTGCAAGCTGCCGGCCCATGACCGAGAAAATCTCCTCGCCATCAAGCGGTCTCAGCCGTTCGAGTGTGGCCAGTGTCCGGTCATAGCTGAGAAGCGGACGCAGGATCGCCCGCGCCATTGCCGGGCCGGGGCTGTGGCTGAAGAACCAGGGCGCACGTTCCTCGATCAGGCTGCGCAGGATGGTCTGTGAATGCAACTCCATGCAGACACCAATAATCCAGTATTCCTACATTTATATGACAATCCTGCCCGGCAATTCTGTCACGCTATCCTGCGATGTGGTAAATGCTGAAGCTGGACTTCACGGCAGGACCTTCATGTCACAATTTTTTGAAGAGCTGGATTACCGGCAGACGCAGCTTGGCGAGCTGATCCTGCGCCGCCGCCGTGTTCTGGCGCTGGACCGCGATGTTGTCGAGGTCATCCTGAATGACGAGCATCTGATGTCGGACATGTTCACCGCCTCCGAGATCGCGCTGGCGAAACTTCCGATGGGCCGCATGATGGCGGCGGCGCCCGACATATCGCCCGACATACTGGTTGGCGGGCTGGGGCTTGGATATACGGCCGATGCCGTGCTGGCGTATGATCATGTGCGATCGCTGACGGTGGTCGAGTTTCTGGCGCCGATCATCGAATGGCACAAGGCCGGTATCCTGCCGCTTGGCGCGAAGCTTGCCGAGAGCCGCCGTTGCCACTTCATCGAGGGTGATTTCTTCGCCCTTGCGCTTAGCGATGCCGGGTTTGATGTCGGCCAGCCCGGGCGACGCTTCGACGGCATCTTCCTTGATATCGATCACAGCCCGGACTTTCACCTCAACCCGTCGCATGCCGCGCTTTACAGTGATGACGGGCTGGCGAGTCTCACGCGTCATCTGACCGGACAGGGGATTTTCGCCCTGTGGTCGAACGACCCGCCTGATGAGGCATTCCTGTCGCGGCTCGGCGCGCATTTCGCCGCCGCCAGCGCCGAGGAAGTGACCTTCTTCAACCCGCTGTTGGGCGAGGATTGTGTCCAGACGGTCTATCTCGGGATGATGGAAAATCGCGACTGATCCGGCCGCGCCTTGCTGTCAGCCACGTTGCCGGAAGCGCAGGATGATCACCGCGCTCAGCCCGGTCAGGACAAGGCCGATGGTCGCCTGCGCCGGGGCAACGCCGATGCGGTCGATCAGCACCCCCATGATCACCGCACCAAGCGCGCCACTGCCAATCGACACGGTGGTCCACAGCCCCATGACGCGGCCGCGGAAATGATCATCGATGGCCATCTGGACAAGCGATTGCAGCGATATCGCAAGCAGCGTCACACTGCCGCCCAGAAGCATCACAAAACCGACCGCGGTGGCAAAGCCGCCGACCAGGCTGAGGCTGGCCACAAGCAGCGGCACCAGCAGCACCATCGACAGGACATGAGGCTGGAACACGCCGGGTTTCTGTGCCTGTGACACGGCCTTGAAGATCGCCGCACCGGCCGCACCAGCACCGGCCGCCGCCGTCATGAATCCCAGCCCCGCCGGCCCCCGTTCGAACACGCCATTGGCCAGCACCGGCAGGGTTTCCAGGACGCTGCGCCCGGCAAGCGCACCAATGCCGCTAAAGATGATGGCCGATCTGACCAGCCGGCGTTGCAGCGCGTAGTGCCACCCGTCCAGAAGTTCACCGAAATAGCTGCCGGGTTCCGGCGCCGCATCGCGCGATCTGTCGCGCGGCCGCATGAACCACAGGGCCAGTACCGGCACGCCATAGCTGGCGGCGGTCAGAACCAGCGCGTGCGGGGCGCCGATGGCGTGAATCAGCGCGCCGCCGGCGGCTGGGCCAATCAGCCGCGACAGGTTGAAGTTCAGCGCCGTCAGCGCCACCACCGAAGACAGCTGGTCAGGCGGCGCCAGCCGCGGTGTCAAGGACATGCGCATCGGGTGATTGGCCGAGGAGATCACCCCTGTCAGCAATGAAAATCCAGCCACAAGTGGCGGCGTCAGCGCATCGGCAAGACAGATCCAGGCAAAGATGGCGGAGGCGATGCCGGCGCAGGAATAGCTGATGATGCTGCCGCGCCGCACATCGATGCGGTCGGCGATGACGCCGAACAGCGGGCTGACAAACAAGGTCGGGACGAAATTCAGAAAGGCCACGAGCCCGACAAAGCTTGGTGAGCCGGTCAGCACCCAGGCCAGCCATCCGATAATGACGCGCTGCGCCCAGAAACCGTTCAGGGCGATGTGGAGACTGAAGATATAGCTTCTGAAAGGCGGCGACTTCAAAGCGACAAGGTTCATTCTGCCATTACAGCACAGCCGGCAGCCAAAGACGATGCCCGCAAGACAATGTCGCATGTCGCATGTTTTCCTGCCGGCGCGGTTATGGTAGCTGTATCGGATGAAAGGCGGGACAGATGATCGCCCTTGCAACACTGGGTAATGCCGAAATCCTGGAGATTGTCGAGCCGTTGATCGACAACATGCTGGAAGGATCGGCGGACATCGATCATGGCAAGCATGTCAGGGATTTCACCGACCGACTGAAGGTCATTGTCACGGATGAGAATCTGGCCCGGCAATGCGCGGACTATCAGGCGCGCCTTGGGGTTTTCGCGCGGCGCGAGTTCGTGGCGCTGTTTCGCCGGGAACATTCGGTGGCGGCGACCTGGCGTTTGTTCTTCACCCGGTCAGAGGATGAATTCGTCCTCGAGGCCATGTTCGTTGAACGCGACGGAAGGCTGCAAATCGAGCATTGCATGATATTCTGACGTAAATCCGTGACAGTTCGGCATGTGTCACTGGCAAGGCGCGTCATGTAAGCCTAACTGTGGACCAGGAAATCGAAGGGTAGAATAAAATGATGCGTTTTGTGATTGCCGCATTGATTGTGATGCTGTCAGCCCCCATCGCAGCGCAGGCAGGGGATATCGAGGCTGGCCTTAAGGTCTTCAAGAAGTGCAAGGCCTGCCATGTCGTTGACAAGGAAAAGAACAAGACCGGTCCGCATCTTGTCGGCATCATTGGCCGGCCGGCGGCAAGCGTTGAAAGCTTCAAGAAATACTCAAAGGCAATGAAGGAAAGCGGCATCGTCTGGGATGCGGCCAGCCTCGATGGTTATCTGGAAAACCCGAAGAAATATCTGAAGGGTGGCAAGATGGCCTTCGCCGGTCTGCGGAAGCAGAAGGACCGTGACAACATCATCGCGTATTTCGAGTCGCTTCAATAGACCAGTCGCTTTGATGGGTGC
>SHBC01000029.1 GCA_004213025.1 SAR116 cluster bacterium | reverse complement strand
CCATAATGCAATGCTGTCCTGTTTTCGTGGTAAGGGCAAGGCAACAGATGCCGCACCCGCCGGTCTAGCCGCCGGAACTGTCATCCATCTGGTGAACAATGAAGTTGGCGGCCTTCAGATCGGCGATGATTTCATCGACATGATCCGGCCCCCGCGTCTCGACCACCGCGTCGATCTTCGCCAGTTTGGCCGGCACGTCATAGAACAGCCGCTGATGGTAGATTTCGACGATATTGCCGCCACAGCGCCCGATTGACGCCGTGATCGCGGCCAGCATGCCGGGTTCATCCGAGATATCGATGCGCAATCTGGCAAGCCGTCCGTCACTCGCCATGTTGCGGTTCAGGATCGATGCCAGCAGACGCGGGTCGATATTGCCGCCGCAGATCACAACACCGACCTTCTTGCCGGCGAAAAGCGACCGGTGCTGGTGGATGGCGGCGATTCCGGCCGCCCCGGCACCCTCGGCAACAATACGCTGCTGTTCAATCAGGCTGCCGACGCCCCATTCAAGCGACTGTTCATTGACCAGAAGGATGTCATCGACAAGGTCGGCAATGACTGGCCTGGTGACGCCGCCCGGCTTTTTGACAGCGATGCCCTCGGCGAGGGTTTCACCGCCGCAGACAATGTCCTTGTTGTTCACGGCAAGCTTCATTGCCGGGTAAAGCTCGGTCTGGACGCCATAAATCCTGATATTCGGGCGCATCTCGCGGGCGATGGTGGCGATGCCGCCGATCAGGCCACCGCCGCCAATCGGAACAACCAGCGCATCAAGACTGTCATCCTCGGTCAGCATTTCCAGCCCGACCGATCCCTGGCCTGTCATCACCAGTTCATCATCATAGGGATGGATCAGGGACAGGCCGCGTTCGTCGATCAGGCGGCTGACAAGGCCCTCGCATTCATTCAGGTTGCGGCCTTCCAGAACCACTTCGGCACCGTGGGCGCGGGTGCGCGATACCTTGGCGAATGGCGTTTGCGCCGGCATCACGATAACCGCCGGAATGCCCATCTGCCTGGCGTGATAGGCGACCGCCTGGGCATGGTTGCCTGCTGACATGGTGATGACGCCGCGCTTCCGCGCTTCCTCGGGAAGCGCCTGCATGGCGATGAAGGCACCGCGCGCCTTGAAAGACGAGGTATGCTGCAAATTTTCCAGCTTCAGTCTGACATCGCAGCCAAGCGAGCCTGACAGCATCGGGGCCTGCACGAAGGGCGTGCGGATCACATGACCTTCAAGTCGTTCAGAAGCCTTTTGAATGTCGGTTGCGGAGACTGTCATGTTCCTGTCCTCCGGGATGGTTCGAGTGGCGCGTCAATCAACCTGCGCGCGAAGCAGACGCGCGATGCGCGGCGCAAAATAGGTCAGGACGGCGTCAGCGCCAGCACGCTTGAACCCCATCAGGCTTTCCATCATCACCCGGTCCTCATCCAGCCATCCATGCTGGCTGGCCGCCATGATCATCGCATATTCGCCAGACACCTGATAGGCAATGCAGGGAACGCCGAACTCGGCCTTGGCGCGTGCCAGAATATCGAGATAGGGCATTCCCGGCTTGACGATCACCATGTCCGCGCCTTCCTGCAGGTCGAGCGCGATTTCATGCATGGCCTCATCGCTGTTCGCCGGGTCCATCTGGTAGGTGGATTTGCCATCCGTGCCGGCAAGCGATCCGGCGCGCACGGCATTGCGGAACGGGCCATAGAATCCTGATGCGTATTTCGCCGCATAGGACATGATCTGGACATTCTGATGCCCGGCATCATCCAACGCCGCCCGGATCGCGGCGACGCGGCCATCCATCATATCGGACGGGGCGATGACATCACAGCCGGCATGTGCCTGATGAACGGCCTGCTCGCACAGGATCGCGACGGTCTCGTCATTGGCGATCTCGCCATCACGCAGCACGCCGTCATGACCATGATCGGTAAAGGGGTCGAGCGCGACGTCGCAAATGATGCCAAGATCGGGACAGGCCTTCCTTACAGCTCGCACCGCCCGGCAGACAAGGTTATCGCCATTACGGGCGAGCGATCCGTCGGCATCTTTCAGCGCCATGTCAATCGATGGAAAGATGGCGATTGCCGGGATGCCAAGATCGACAGCCTCGCTGGCCTGTGCGACCAGCCTGTCGATGCCAAGACGCATCACACCGGGCATCGAGTCCACAGCTTCGGACACGCCGTCACCCTCGATCACGAACATTGGCCAGATCAGATCGGCAACGCCAAGGCGCGCCTCCGCCACCAGACGGCGGGAGAACGCCTTCATCCTGTTCCGACGCATGCGTGTGGCCGGGTATTGACCTCTGTTCATCTCGACTCCACTTTGACTGGCGTGAATGGGAACTGGCGTGACACGGCATTCCTGACGGAAGCTGCAGCTCACCAGACCTTCACGCAGTCGGCACCCGAGATATAGCCACCATCTGGACAGGACGCAATGCAACAGGACCATATCAGCTTTTCCACCCATGGCCGGGCCGGACTGGTCCTGCTTGACCGGCCGCGCGCGCTGAACGCGCTCAGCGCCGAGATGGCGGCGGCGCTGCGCGACCAACTTGACCTCTGGGCGGCGGACAGCGCCATTGGTCATGTCGTGATGGCGGGGTCCGAGCCGCGCGCCTTTTGTGCCGGCGGCGATGTCCGCGATCTTCATGCCATTGCCGAAAATGGCGAGTTTGCGCGCATGAAGACCCATTTCAAGGCGGAATACCGCTCGCATCTGGCCGTCTATGAATTCCCAAAGCCGATCATCTCGCTTGCTGACGGAATCACCATGGGGGGCGGTGCCGGGCTGATGCAATGCAGCACGCACGCCATCGTCAGCGACACCACCCGCTTCGCAATGCCGGAATCGGCCATCGGATTGTTTCCGGATGCCGGGGCCAGCGTCTTTCTGGGGCGCTGTCAGCGACCGGTGGCACTGTTCCTTGGGCTGACCGGGCATATCATCGGCGGTGCCGACTGCCTGATGCTGGGGCTTGCCAACGCCATGGTGCCCGCGGACAGCATGACAGCGCTTCGCCAGGCGCTGCTGGATTGTGACAGCGCGGATATCGACAGCGTGATTGACAGTTTCCGGGCCGATCCGGGCGCCGCGCCATTGCAGGCGCAGCGGGCCACCATTGATCATATTTTCGGCGATCACGTCTTCACCGGACAGGGCATCGCCGCCATGCGCGATCGTGCCGGTGATCTGGCGCGGCTGAAAGGTAACAGCCTTGCCGAGGCAATTCACACCGCGCTGTCAACCAGATGCCCGATGAGCATGCATGTCTTCGCAAGGCTGGTGGAAATGGGCCCGGGTATCGCGGATATCCCGGCGGCGCTGGCGCTTGACTATCATCTTGCCATCAGGATGACCGAACGGCCCGATTTCCGGGAAGGTGTCCGCGCGGTGCTGATCGAAAAAAGCAATGATGCTGTCTGGCAGCCCTCGCGGCTGGAGGACGTCACTGATTCCATGATTGATGCCGTTTTCGACCCTGCCGGGCTGCCCGACCTTTGACCGCGATCTGGTCCTTCAAGGGTATGGACGAGGGCGGCTTGCATCGGACCCGCCATCGCCTTAGATTGGCGCGGCCGGTATCACCCGATTGAAAGGCCCGCTTCATGCGTCTCAGTCACTATTTTCTGCCGCTTCTCAAGGAAACGCCGAAAGAGGCGCAGATCGCCTCGCACCGGCTGATGCTGCGCGCCGGCATGATCCAGCAATCAAGTGCCGGTATCTATTCCTGGCTTCCCCTTGGCAAGAAGGTTCTCGACAAGATCGCGCAGATCGTGCGCGAGGAACAGAACCGCGCCGGTGCGCTGGAAATCATGATGCCGACAATCCAGCCTGCCGAGCTGTGGCAGGAATCGGGTCGCTATGATGATTATGGCGCTGAGATGCTGCGCATCCGCGACCGGCATGACCGCGATATGCTGTATGGCCCGACGAATGAGGAACAGGTTACCGATATCTTCCGTGCGCATGTGCGCAGCTACAAGGCGTTGCCGCTCAACCTCTACCATATCCAGTGGAAGTTTCGCGATGAGGTAAGGCCGCGTTTCGGCATCATGCGGGGCCGCGAATTCCTGATGAAGGATGCCTATTCATTCGATCTTGATGCCGACCGCGCCCGCGAGGCCTATAACCGGATGTTCGTCTCCTATCTCAGGACCTTCGCCCGCATGGGGCTGACGGCGATCCCGATGGAGGCTGAAACCGGTCCGATTGGCGGCGATATGAGCCATGAATTCATCATCCTTGCCGAAACCGGCGAAAGCGGGGTGTATTTCCACAAGGACTGGCTGAATGCCGACCTCGTCGCCAGTGTCGATTATGACGAGGATCTGCAGCCCGTTGTCGATCGTTTCACCTCGCTCTATGCCCGTGCCGATGAAAAGCACGATCCGGCGGAATGTCCTGTCGCCGCCGGTGACCTGATGAGCCTTCGCGGCATCGAGGTTGGCCATATCTTCTATTTTGGTGAGAAATATTCGGCCGCGATGGGGGCGACGGTTGCTGGCCCGGATGGCGCCAATATCCCTGTCCAAATGGGCTCCTACGGCATTGGCGTGTCGCGGCTTGTTGGCGGCATCATTGAGGCAAGCCATGATGACAGGGGCATTATCTGGCCGCGCGCCGTGGCGCCATTCGATGTCGCCGTGATCAATCTTAAGCCTGACGACGGGGATTGCTCTTCCTGCGCCGAGGACCTTTACGGCCGCCTGGCCGGCGCCGGGTGCGACCCGTTGCTTGATGACCGGGATGAGCGCCCCGGCGCGAAACTGGCAAGCATTGATCTGATTGGTATCCCGTGGCAGATCGTTGTCGGGCCGCGCGGCATGGCGAACGGTGTTGTCGAGGTCAAGAACCGGGCGACCGGTGAAGCTGTCGAAGTTTCGCCTGATTCCGCACTCACCATGGTCGGCATCGACAATAACTGAGTGGCAAGGCAAGTCGGTTGCCAGCATGAATGCCATGACGAAAGGATCCTGATGCTGCTGTTTTCCCCGGTCGAGCGGTTGTTGGCGATGCGCTATATGCGGGCGCGCCGGGCAGAGGGATTCATTTCCGTCATCGCCTGGTTCTCGCTTGCCGGTATCACGCTTGGCGTCGCGACATTGATCATCGTGATGTCGGTGATGAACGGGTTCCGGGCTGAACTCATCGGGCGGATTCTTGGCCTGAACGGCCATGTTGGCATCTATGCTGCCGAAAATCGCGGTATCGAGAATTTTGACGATCTGTCACTCACGCTGGCTGAGATACCCGGTGTGATCGCCGTTACCCCGCAGGTTGAGGGGCAGGTGATGGTTACCCGCGCCAAGGTCAATATCGGCGCGGTGATCCGCGGTGTGAGATGGTCCGACCTGGCGGCCCGGCGCCCCTTATGGGAGGCGCTCGATAAGCCGACAATCGCCGCCTTTCGTGATGGCGAAGGGGTGCTGATCGGCAAGGGTATGGCCTTCAAGACGGGCGCGGCGGTCGGTGCCACCATCACCCTGACGGCGGCGCGCGGCGAGGCCACCGCATTCGGAACCCTGCCAAAGCGCCGTACCTTTCGGGTGGCCGGTATCTTCGACGTCGGCATGCATGAATATGACAACAGCTTCGTCTTCATGCCGCTGGATATGGCCGGTGATTTCCTTGGCATGAAGGGGCGCGCCTCCGGCCTCGAGATCTATACGGTCGATCCGCAGAATATCGCCAATATCCGGGTCCTTGTTGCCGACCGGTTAACAGGCGATCTGCGGGCCTTTGACTGGCTGCAGCGCAACCGGACCTTCATCAATGCGTTGCGGGTGGAACGCAATGTGATGTTCCTGATCCTGACACTGATCATTCTTGTCGCGGCCTTCAACATCATCTCGTCGATGATCATGCTTGTCCGCTCGAAACATGCCGACATCGCGGTTTTGCGAACGATGGGCGCCGGCGCCGGATCAATCATCCGCGTCTTCCTGATGACAGGCGCCAGCATCGGTATCATCGGAACATTGGCCGGCACCGTGCTGGGGCTGCTTTTCTGCTGGAAGATCGGTTCAATCCAGGGATTTATCGAGTCGATCTCCGGGGCCGAGCTGTTCGCCGCCGAGATCTATTTCCTGTCAACGCTGCCGGCGCTGGTCAACCCGACCGAGGTCGGGCTGGTGATCGCCATGGCGCTGGCGCTGTCATTCCTTGCCAGCCTTTATCCCGCCTGGCGTGCTGGCCGCATCGCGCCGGCTGAGGTGCTGCGCAATGAATAGCCCGGCCGGTAACGGAAAAATCAGGCTGGAGATGCAGCAGGTCAGCCGGCAATACCGTCAGGGTGAAACTGTCATCAACGTTCTTCGCGAGGCAAACCTTGCCATCAAGGGCGGTGAGATGACGGCGCTTGTCGGGCCGTCCGGGTCTGGCAAGTCGACGCTGCTGAATATCGCCGGCCTCCTGGAGCGGCCAGGCGCCGGCGACGTGATCATCGATGGCACGCCGACGGGCGCCCTTGGCAGCCGCAGGCGTGGGCGGCTTCGCGGGAGCCATGTCGGTTTCGTGTTTCAGTTTCATCGTCTGCTGCCGGAATTCTCCGCGCTTGAGAATGTCATGATCCCGCAAATGCTGGGTGGCCTCTCGCGCCATGAGGCGGAGGCGCGGGCCGAACAGCTGCTGGGTATGGTCGGCCTTGCCGACCGGTGTGAGCATCGCCCCGGCGCCCTGTCTGGCGGCGAGCAGCAGCGTGTTGCCATTGCCCGCGCAGTCGCCAACGCACCGCGCGTCATTCTGGCAGACGAGCCGACCGGCAATCTGGACCCTGAGACCGCCGATGACGTGTTCACGCATCTGCAGAAGATCGTGCGGGGCACCGGCGCGGCGGCCCTCATCGTGACGCATAATGAACGTCTTGCCGCGACGATGGACCGGCGTCTGACCATCCGTGACGGGCAGATCGTCGAACTCTGATCATATCCTGGCTGTTCTGGTTGTCCTGCGGTAAAAGCTGTTTGCCCGGACTACGCGCTGCGATAGTCTGGTGGCATCAGTGTCACCGGACCGGATTCCATGCCCTCTTCATTCGTGCATCTGCGCGTGCATTCAGCCTATTCACTGGCGGAATCAACGCTTCGCCTGAAACAGCTGGCGGCCCTTGCCACGGGTGATTCGCAGCCTGCCGCGGCCATTACCGACACCAACAACATGTTCGGGGCGCTGGAATTCTCGCAGACCATGATGGGCGCTGGTGTGCAGCCGATCATCGGCCTTGAATGCCTTCTTGGCGATGATCGCGGCAGTGGCGAGGTCGTGCTGCTGGCGCAGACCGAGGCCGGCTATGCGACGCTGTGCCGGCTGAATTCCGAGGCGTTGCTGTCTGTCGAGGGTGGTGACGATCCGGTAATTCCTCTTGAGTCTCTGGCGGCTGCGGGCGAGGGGGTGATCCTGCTGACCGGCGGCAGCGAGAACGGCTTTGTCGCCAAACCGGCGGCGGATGGCCAGACCAGCCTTGTCGCCGAACGTCTTTCCGCCCTGTCTGCCGCGCTTCCCGGCTGTGTCTATATCGAGCTGCAGCGTCATGGTCTTGCTGCCGAGCAACGTGCCGAGCCGATACTCCTTGATGCCGCGCTTGCGACCGGGCTGCCGCTTGTGGCCACGAATGACTGCCGGTTCGAGAGCCGCGACATGGAGGTACCGCATGACGTTCTTGTCTGTATCGGCACCGGGCGCAAGCTGGCGGAAGAGGATCGCCGCCGTTTCTCGGCCGAGCATTATTTCAAGAGTGCTGAAGAGATGGCAACGCTGTTCGCGGATGTGCCGGAGGCGATCCGCAACACCATGGTCATCGCGCAGCGCTGCAGTGTCGTTGCCGAGACGCGTGACCCGATCCTGCCGCCCTTTGAGTCCGAGAGCGGCCTGAATGAAGAGGATGAGTTGCGCCGCCAGTCCGAGGTCGGGCTTGAGGAACGGTTGCAACGCCATGTCATCACCCCCGGGATGGATCAGGCCGCGCGTGACGAGGCCATCACACCCTATCGTGAGCGCCTGTCCTATGAACTTGGCGTGATCAATCAGATGGGGTTCCCGGGCTATTTCCTGATTGTTGCCGACTTCATCCAGTGGGCGAAGCGACAGGGAATCCCGGTCGGGCCGGGACGGGGGTCGGGCGCCGGGTCGGTTGTTGCCTGGGCGTTGTCGATCACCGATCTCGATCCGCTGCGATGGGGGTTGCTGTTTGAACGCTTCCTCAATCCCGAACGTGTGTCGATGCCAGATTTCGATATCGATTTCTGTCAGGACCGGCGCGATGAGGTCATCACCTATGTTCAGGAAAAATACGGCTATGACCGGGTTGCGCAGATCATAACCTTCGGGTCCCTGCAGGCGCGCGCCGCGCTTCGTGACGTCGGGCGGGTGCTGGAAATGCCCTACTCGCAGGTTGACCGGATTGCCAAGCTGATCCCGAACAACCCGGCGAACCCGACCACCATTGCCAAGGCACTGGAAGGCGAGGAGGACCTGCGCCGGCAACGCCGCGAGGATGAACAGGTGGCCGAACTCATCGACACCTCGATGAAGATCGAGGGGCTGTTCCGCCATGCTTCGACCCATGCTGCCGGTCTGGTGATCGGTGATCGTCCGCTTGATCAGCTTGTGCCTCTCTATCGCGATCCGCGCTCGCCGATGCCGGTGACGCAGTTCAACATGAAGTGGGTTGAAAATGCCGGGCTTGTGAAATTCGACTTTCTCGGGCTGAAAACGCTGACGGTTCTGGAACGTGCTGTCACCTTCCTCGCCGCGCGTGGGACCGAGATCGACCTTGCCGCGATCCCGCTTGATGATGCAAAGACGTTCGAGATGCTGTCCGCTGGCGATACGGTGGGGGTTTTCCAGCTTGAATCAGCCGGTATGCGGGATGTCCTGAAAGGGCTGAAGCCTGACCGGTTCGAGGACATCATCGCCGTTGTCGCGCTCTATCGGCCGGGACCGATGGAGAACATCAAGCATTATGTGGCGCGAAAGCACGACCCGTCACTTGTGACCTATATGCATCCGGCGCTGGAACCGGTGCTGGCCGAGACCTACGGCATCATGATCTATCAGGAACAGGTGCAGCAGGCGGCGCGTGTTCTTGCCGGCTATACGCTTGGCGGGGCCGACCTTCTGCGGCGTGCCATGGGCAAGAAGATCAAGGCGGAGATGGACAAGCAGCGGCAGACCTTCATCGCCGGTTCGGTGGCGAATGATCTCACCGAACAGCTTGCCTCGGATGTGTTTGACCAGATTGCCGCCTTTGCGGGCTATGGATTCAACAAATCGCATGCCGCCGCCTATGCGCTGGTGTCCTACCAGACAGCCTATCTGAAAGCCAATTACCCCGAGGAGTTCATCGCTGCTTCGATGGCGCTTGACGCTGGCAGCACCGACAAGCTTGCCGCCTTCAGGCAGGAATGCCAGCGGTCTGGAATCACCGTGCGGCCGCCCGACGTCAATCATTCGGGTGCCAGTTTCACCGTCGAGACGCCAGACAATGGCACCGCCGCGTCGATCCGATATGCGCTTGGGGCCATTCGTAATGTCGGCGGCGAGGCGATGGCGCGTCTTGTCGAGGAACGTCAGAGCAATGGCGCCTTTGTCGATCTGTCGGACTTTTTGCGGCGTCTGCCACGCGAGGCCGCGAACAGGCGGCAGATGGAGCATCTGGTCCGCGCCGGGGCGCTCGACAGCCTGCATCCCAACAGGCGCGAGTTGATCGAGAATATCGAGGGGGTGCTTGGCCACGCCGAGGCGATGTGGCGCGACGCGCAGTCAAGTCAGGACAGCCTGTTTGGCGGTGATGATGCGCTGGACAGCACGGTACGGCTTCGCGCCTGCGATGATTGGGGCGGCATGGACAGGCTGCGCGAGGAGTTTGACGCGCTTGGCCTTTATCTGTCAGCGCATCCGCTGGATGGCTATGTGGGGCGGCTTGAAAAGCTGCAGGTCACATCGGCGGCCACTCTTGCCGAGATGATCGAAACCCGCGCGATAAAACCGCGAATCCACCTTGCCGGTTCGGTGACCTCAAAACAGGTGCGGATTTCGCAGCGTGGTAACAAATTTGCCTTCGTGCAGTTCACCGACCAGACCGGCATGTTCGAGGTGACCTTCTTTGCCGATATTCTGGCCGAAAGTCAGGAATTGCTGGACAGTGACATGCCGGTGCTGGTCGCCGCCAATCTGCGTCTTGAGGAAAATGGCCCGCGCCTGACGGCGGCACGCGTGCAGGCACTTGATGACGCCATCGCGGCATGGAATGGCGGTGTTGGCGTCGTTGTTCAGGATGACCGGCCGCTGCCGGCATTGAAATCCCTGCTGGCCAATGATGGCCCCGGGCAGGCCGAGGTGAAGTTGCAGCTGGAGATCGACGGCAAGGCGGTGAGTGTCGCGCTTCCCGGCCGCTACAGGCTGAGCGGTGAGGCGCGGCAATCACTTCGTCAGCTTCCCGGCGTTCTGGAAGTCCAGGATCTCTAGCATCCCGATGTTCGGGCAATTGCTGATCCGGCAGTCGCCGAGGCCTTATTTCAGCTTGCATTTCCGTGCTGCCTTGGGTACACCTCGCGCAATTCACACATGCGGGCCGCGCCCGCCGGCAGCAGTCGGTTCGGGGGCATTCCGGTGAGGGCCAGTTGGCCTTTCATTTCCCGCATGGAGGCTCAACCGGAGAACAGGAGTTTTTACAATGTCTCTGCCAAGTTTTTCCATGCGCCAGATGCTCGAAGCTGGCGTGCATTTTGGTCACAGCACCCGTCGCTGGAACCCGCGCATGAAGCCGTTTATTTTCGGCGAGCGCAACAAGATCCACATCCTCGATCTGCAACAGACCGTGCCAATGCTGCATGCGGCGCTGAAAGCTCTCAGCGACGTGACCTCGCGCGGTGGCCGGGTGCTGTTCGTCGGAACAAAGCGAGCTGCTTCCGACAAGATTGCCGAGACAGCCCGCAATTGTGGCCAGTATTATGTGAATCACCGCTGGCTTGGCGGCATGATGACAAACTGGGCAACCGTGTCCCGGTCGATCCGCCGTCTTCGCGACCTTGAATCCCGCATGGAAGGCGACGAGATCAATCAGCTGACCAAGAAGGAAGTCCTGCAGCTGACCCGCGAACGCGACAAGCTGGAACTGACCCTTGGCGGCATCAAGGAAATGGGCGGTCTTCCCGACATGCTGTTCGTTATCGACACGAACAAGGAAGCCATTGCCGTTGAGGAAGCCAATCGTCTTGGCATTCCGGTGATCGCCATCGTCGATTCCAACGCCAAGCCGGAAGGTGTCGATTACATCATTCCAGGCAATGACGACGCCATGCGCGCCATCTCCTTCTATTGCGAGCTTGCGC
>SHBC01000028.1 GCA_004213025.1 SAR116 cluster bacterium | reverse complement strand
CGTGGTGCCGCTGATTTTCCTGGGGCGGCGGCTTCGCCGCGCCTCGCGACTGGCCCAGGACAGGCTTGCCGATGTCGCCGTTCAGGCCGAGGAAACGGTGTCCGCCATTCGCACCGTGCAGGCCTTCGGCCGGCAGGATCTGATGCGAGAGAGATTCGACGTCGCGGTCGATTCAAGCCTTGAGGCGGCGCTGGCGCGGGTCAGGTTGCGCGGCTGGATGAGCGGCATCATCATCTTTCTGGTCTTCAGCGGCATTTCGGCCATCTTGTGGATCGGCGGGCAGGATCTGCTGGCTGGCCGGATCAGTGCCGGCGATCTGTCATCCTTTGTCTTCTATGCCTTTCTTGTCGCCGCCTCGACCGGGTTTCTGTCGGAACTGGCGGGCGAGCTGCAGCGCGCCGCCGGCGCCGCCGAGCGGATTGCGCAGGCGCTTCAGGCATCGGCAAGCCTGCCACAGCCCGTGGAGCCAGCGCCGTTGCCGCGTGATCACGAAATTGCCTGCGAATTTGAAGCTGTCGATTTTGCCTATCCGGCTGGCGCGACCCGGCCGGCGGTCAGCGGCGTCGACCTTGCTGTCAGGCGCGGTGAAAGGGTGGCGCTTGTCGGGCCAAGTGGCGCTGGCAAATCGACGCTGTTTCATCTGCTGTTGCGGTTTTATGACCCGGGGGCCGGGCAGGTGCGGCTTGGCGGGCAGGATCTCCGTCATCTCGATCTTGCCGATATCCGGAATTTCATCGGTCTGGTGCCGCAGGATCCGGCCCTGTTCTCGACAAGCATTCGTGACAATATCGCCTTTGGGCGTCCGGATGCCGGCGAGGACGAGATCATCGCCGCGGCAAGACAGGCCGAGGCGCATGACTTCATCATGGCGCTTGATCACGGCTATGACACGCCGGTCGGTGAAAAGGGCGTAAGGCTGTCCGGCGGCCAGCGCCAGCGCATCGCTATCGCGCGCGCCATCCTTCGTGATCCGGGGCTGCTGCTTCTCGACGAGGCGACAAGTGCGCTTGATGCCCGATCAGAAGCGGCGGTGCAGGCAGCGCTGGAAGCGTTGATGAAGGACCGCACCTCGATCGTCATCGCGCATCGCCTTGCCACGGTGATCCGTGCCGACCGGATCTTCCTGCTCGATGGAGGCCAGATCGTCGCCACCGGAACGCATGAACAGCTGATCACCGAATCACCACTTTACCGCCATCTGGCCGATCTTCAGTTTTCCACGCCGCAGGCAGGCACACAGCCGCTGAACTGACCGGCGATGCCGCCGGGATCGGATGTGTCATCAAATGGCGCGGCGATGAAGATGCCGTTCATCTCCTGTTGTTGGCCCTGCCAGGCCACCAGGCGCGCCGCAAGATTCAGTGTCTCCTGATCGATGACAAGCTGCAGGCGCGCCTTGTCATCCTTGGTGACAAACCCGTCGGATGCCCGCAGCGAAAAGTGCATCTCGCCATTGGCGGTTGACCCGCCAGGTGCATGAAGATCCATATTTGTGATCTTTCCGTTGCCGCCTTGTGAGATTGGCATCTCCAATCTGGCTGTGCCATCAAACTGTGAAATACCGCCATCGGGCCCGCAGGCACCGCAGGTGACCCGCATGGTCACTGGCTGGACAAGCATCTCCAATGGCCAGATTCCGCTGGTCGGCAAGATGATAACTTGCTGCATTGTTAGCATTTCGTGATCGGTGCTATCTGGCGCGAGGGCAAATCCCGAGAGCGTGGCCTGTCCCGGCATGGCATCTGGCACGCCATCGATGGGTGGCAGCATCTCGGCGTGCATATCAACCTCTCCGCCAGCGTGAAAGGTGCCGGCGAATAGAGTCTGGCTTATCAGCAGGCGCTGCGCCGGAACGAAAGTGTCTGGCTGTGGTGGCGGCCTGTCTGAAGCCGGGCTGCTCGGCGGCGGGCTTCTCGGTGGCGGTTTGATGATGACCGCCCCGCCGGAAGGCGGCAGTGGGGACGGGGTAGGCGCCGTGGTCGGTGGTGGCAGGAACGCCGCTGCCTGGCTAGGATCGCCAAGACTCGAGGAGATCAGTGGCAGGAAGAATGCGTCGATGGCATCTGCCGAGCAGGGCTGGTTCGGGCCGCATGCCAGCGCCGGTGTCGTCTTCAGCCATCCGAATAGCAGAGCCATGGCCCCGGCACGCGCCAGGCGCACACCACCAACATTTATACCTGAAAGGATCATCCTTTCAGGTAAGACGCGGTCCGGTTAACCAAAGGCAGAATGTGGTGTCACATTCTTGTGAAGGGTGCCTGTCTTGTGAAGAGTGCCTGTCTTGTGAAGAGTGCTTGCCGGGCGCAGGCGGCAGATGCGGATCAGTTCCCGGAAATACGTTGCGTCAGCTTCATCTCGATGCGCCTGTTACGGCGGCGCGATTCATCGGTGCCGGCGCTGTCAAGCGGCTGAAATTCACCATAGCCGGCGGCGGCAAGACGGTTTGGTGGCAGACCCTGTCCGGCCAGGAAGCGAACCACGGACAGCGCCCGCTCGGTTGACAGGTCCCAGTTGTCGGCGAACCGGCCGGCCCGTACAGGAATGTCGTCGGTATGGCCCTCCACCTGCAGAACCCAATCGATATCATCCGGAATTTCGGTGGCAATCTGCGTCAGCGCAACCGCCAGTTTGGCCAGCTGCTGCTCGCCCTCGACGGCGATGTTGGCCTGCCCCTGCGCGAACAGCACTTCTGACTGGAAGACGAATCGGTCACCGACAATCCTGACATCGTCGCGCCCGCGAAGGATATCACGCAGCCTGCCAAAAAATTCCGAACGGAAGCGCTGCAGTTCCTGCACACGCGATGCCAGCGCGTTGTTCAGCGACTTGCCAAGGCTGGCGATGGCTATCTTGTCCCGCGCGGCCTCAGCTTCCTTCTCGGCAAGCAGGGCGGTCAGCTCATCCATGCGGAGCCGTAGCGCGGTCAGGGCATTGGTCAGCTGGATCACCTCCGCCTTCGAGGCGGCATTCTCCTCTTCAAGCTCGCTGATCCTGACCCGTGACAAATTATTCTGGGAGGTGGCGTCGGCAAGCTCGCTTTCGGCCTGCTGGCGCTGCAGCACGCTTGCCTCGAGGGCGGCCACCCGTTCTTCCAGCGTCATTTCCAGCGCCGCGATCCGCTCGCGGGAGTCGGCAAGCGCTGCCTCGGCTGTTTCCAGCGCGGCGAGGCGATCGGCAAGCGAGGCCTGCGCCGCGACCAAGGCTGCCTGGCTGTCCGCCTGCAAGGCTATCAGTTTCGCAATCTCGGATTCGCGCTGTTCAAGGGTGGTGCTGGTATCGGCAAGCTGGGCCTCCAGCGCGTCACGCTCACGCGTGGCATCGGCAAGGTTGCTCGAAATCCGGGCAAGCTCGGCCGCCAGATCGTCATTTGCCTTGCGCTCGAGATTCAACAGCTCGCCAAGGCTGGCGATCTGCGCGCGCATGTCACTCATCGTGGCGTCCTGTCCGGCCACCCGATAGGCAAGGTTGACCTGGATCAACACGAACACCAGAAGCACGAACATGATGACCATCAGCAATGTCGCCAGCGCGTCGACAAAGCCTGGCCAGGTATAGCTGTCAGGGCGGCGGGCGCCGCCAAGCCGCGCCAGCGCCATCGTCAGGAACCCTTCGTCTGGCGGGTGCCGCGCGTCGTGCCGGCCATTTTGTTGATGGCGCTCGACAATGATCTGAGTTCGGCGCTGACGGCATCCGCCGAGCGCGTCCGGTCATCACGAAGATCAGCCGCCAGATGCGCAATGCCGGCATTCAGCTGCGCCAGCTGCTCGCGAAGACGTCGGTCATCTGTCATCGCTTCGTTCAAGGCGGCAAGCGTCATGTTGATGCTCGACAGCTGGTCGAGGACACGCTGCCTGTTGTCCTCGCCGGCGGCGATGGAATTGCCAAGATGGATCAGCGCCCGTGCCGCTTCCTCGCTCATCCCGCTGGCGAGCGGGGTCACCCCTTCGGTGCCGGCAGGCCCGCCATCATTGAAGCGGGCGAAGGCCGACAGCCAGTCTTCAAGTTCATTGAAGAAACGGCCCATCGCCTGGCCAAGCTGCAGATCCAGAAAGCCGAGGATGAGTGATCCGGCAAGCCCGAACAGTGACGATGAGAATGCCGTCGCCATGCCGGAGAGCGGTGCGTCGAGGCCGCCTTTCAGCTGCGCCATCATGGCATCGAAATCGGTGCCGGCGGTATCAAGCGAGCCGACGACAAGCCCTACCGCGCCGATGGTCTGCAACAGCCCCCAGAAAGTGCCGAGAAGGCCGAGAAATACCAGCAGCCCGATCATGTAGCGCGAAATTTCGCGGCCTTCATCAAGCCGCGCCGCGACACCGTCGAGAACCGAGCGAAGTGACAGCGCGGAGAGCTGTGCCTCCTGGCGCTGGTCGGCCAGCATGGCGTTGACGGTCGCCAGCAGCACCGGCTTGACCTGGCGGTTGTCGAGCTTGCCTGTCTTCTGGATGCCGGTCAGCCAGCGCCGTTCCGGCACCAGCCGCAGGATCTGCCTGAAGGCGTAGATAATGCCAAGGCCAAGTGCGCCGACAATCACACCATTCAGCGCCGGATTGCCCATGAAGGCCCGCCACAGCGGGGCATGCAGCAGCGCGGCGATGGCCGCCACTATCAACAGAAAGACAAGCATACGGACAAGATAGCGTCGCGGGTCGGTCATCATGGCCTGGTCTCCCATAACGGCTTGGTGCGGCAGATGAAATGACATCTGAAAAGTGCTGTCAAAGAATGGCAGGAATGAGGCCGGATGCAATCAGCTGCGAAGCAGGCGGATGAGATCGCCATGGATCGCCGGGTTGGCGGCGACCACGTCACCGCTGTCCAACGCCTTGTCGCGCGAGGCGAAATCGGAGATGAAGCCACCGGCCTCGCGAACCAGAATGACGCCGGCGGCGATGTCCCACAGGCTGAGGCCACGTTCCCAGAACCCGTCAAACCGGCCGGCTGCCACCCAGGCAAGGTCGAGCGCGGCAGCGCCGTTGCGGCGCACGCCGGAACTGACCGCCATGACATTGCCAAGTTCCTTCAGAAAGGCCGCATGGTCCTCATCTTCGCCGCGGCCCAGGAACGGGATGCCGGTGGCGAACAGCGAATCCGCCATCGCCCGGCGTCCCGAGACACGCAGCCGCCGTTCATTCAGGAACGCGCCCTTGCCCCTCTCGGCATAGAAGAATTCGTTCTTCACCGGATCGAAGATGCTGCCGGCGGTGATGCTGCGCCGGCCCTGCGGGTCGGTCTCCATCACTGCGATCGAAATGCCGAAATGCGGGATGCCATGCAGGAAATTCGTCGTGCCGTCCAGCGGGTCGACCACCCAGACCGGGGCGTCGGGGTCGGACCCCTCGACAACGCCGCCTTCCTCGAGATGGAAGCCCCAGTCAGGCCGGGCCTTTGACAGTTCGCGCCGGATCGTTTTCTCGGCATTGATGTCGGCGCGGCTGACGAAATCGCCCGGGCCCTTGCGGCTGACCTGCAAATTCTCGACCTCGCCGAAATCGCGAAGCAGCCCCTTGCTGGCATAGATGGAGGCTTTCTGCATGACGTTGATCAGCGCCGATTGGCTGGCCATATTGTTACTTTCTTTTCTGGGCCCGGAAGCGGGCGTGGTCAGTCTTTGGCGCGCTCGACATAGGTGGCGTCTTCGGGCCGCACGACGATGCGCGTGCCGGCCTCGATATGTGGCGGCACAAGCACCCGCACGCCATTTTCGAGAATCGCCGGCTTGTAGCTTGAGGACGCAGTCTGGCCCTTGACCACGGCGTCGGCCTCGACAACCTCCATCACCACCTTGTCCGGCAGCTGGACCGAGATGGCCTCGCCCTCATGGCTGTTGACGGTGACCGTCATGCCATCCTGAAGAAAGGCGGCGCTGTCACCGACCATGTCGCGGCTGATCGCCATCTGCTCATAGGTCTGGCTGTGCATGAAGACCAGATTGTCGCCGTCATCAAAGAGGAAGGTACACTCGATTTCCTCGAGGATCACACGCTCGACCGTTTCCGAGGAGCGGAAGCGCTCATTCAGCTTGGTGCCGTCGCGAATGTCACGAAGCTCGATCTGGGCGAAGGCACCGCCCTTGCCGGGCTTCACATGCTCGACCTTGACCGCGCTCCACAGCCGGCCGTTATGTTCGATCACATTGCCGGGTTTGATGGCGTTACCGTTCAGTTTCATCTTCAACCTCGTCGCAGGCAGGCCGCGTCAAGCGGCGTCATGATGGCGGCCGGGAAGATGCCCCGCATTCGCCCGAAAATAGATGGCTAGAGTGTTTTGCCGATTTCGGCCGCGTTGTCCAGCATCCGGCATGAAAAACCCCACTCATTGTCATACCAGGCAAGCACCCTGACAAGGCGGCCATTCATGACATGGGTCTGCGTCAGGTCGGCGATCGAGCTGTGCGGGTCATGGTTGAAATCGATCGAGACAAGCGGCCTCTCATTGATTCCCAGAACACCTTTCAACGGCCCTTCCGCGGCGGTCCGCAGCAACGCGTTGACTTCCTGCGTGCTGGTATCCTTGTTCGAGGTGAAGCCGAAATCGACGACTGACACATTGGCTGTCGGCACGCGGATGGCCGACCCGTTCATGCGGCCGCGAAGATGTGGCAGAACCTCGCCGACCGATCGCGCGGCACCGGTCGAGGTGGGGATCATCGACATTGCGGCGGCGCGGGCCCGTCGCAAATCCTTATGGCTTGTATCGAGCGTAGGCTGGTCGCCGGTATAGGCATGGATGGTGGTCATGTAGCCAGCCTCGATGCCAACCGAATCCGCCATCACCTTGGCGACAGGCGCCAGACAGTTGGTGGTGCAAGAGGCGTTGGAGATGACAAGCTGATCCGGCGTGATTTCATGGTGGTTCACACCATAGACGATCGTCGCATCGGCATTCTTGCAGGGTGCCGAGACAAGCACACGCCTGGCCCCGGCGGCAAGATGCGCCGCGCTTGTCTCGCGGTCATTGAACCTGCCAGAACATTCGAGAACGATGTCGATCCCATGGTCCGCATGCGGGATCATCGACGGGTCGCGTTCATGCGTCATCGCAATGCGGCCGGTGCCGACATCGATCCAGCCGTCACCATGGCTGACCGGCGCACGGGCGCGGCCATGCACGGAATCGAATTCATAGAGATGGGCCGATGTCTCGACCGGACCAGGGGTGTTAATCAGAACAATCTCGACATCTTTTCTCTGTGTTTCCACAAGGGCGCGAAGAACCATGCGCCCGATACGGCCAAAGCCGCTGATTGCGAGTCGAACTGTCAATATCCTGTCCTCATGTCTGTTGTGGTTGTGCCCGTTCTGTGATGCTAGCCGATCATTGCTCTGGCGCGGCCTGCGACGGCCTCGCTGGTGATGCCGAAATGCTCGAAAAGTGCGCCGCCCGGCCCCGAGGCGCCGAACCCGTCCATGCCGATGAAATCATCACCATCGCGTAGCATCCAGTCCCATGGCTGACGGATGCCTGCTTCGATGGCAATGCGCGGGCATGAACCAAGGATGGCATCGCGTGTTGCCGCATCCTGTTCGCGCAACAATTCCATGCAGGGGACCGACACCACGGCGGCACTGATGCCATCGCCGGCCAGCTGGTCGCGCGCGGCAAGGGCGAGGCCGACTTCCGATCCGGTGGCGATGATCGTAATCTGCCTGTCCGTCTCGCCGCCAGCAACGACATAGCCGCCCTCGGCGGTCCTGTTCGCGGTCAGATCGCCAAGCCGGAACTGCGCCAGCCCCTGACGGCTTAGCGCCAGAACTGACGGGCGGTCTTGCGCGGCCAGCGCGCATTGCCACGCCTCGGCCGTCTCCACCACATCGCCGGGCCTGAATACCAGCAGGTTTGGAATGGCCCGCAGCGCGGCAACATGCTCAACCGGCTGGTGGGTTGGTCCATCCTCGCCAAGGCCGATGGAATCATGCGTCATCACATAGATGACACGCTGCTTCATCAACGCCGAAAGGCGGATCGAGGGACGGCAGTAATCGGTAAAGACGAGAAAGGTGCCACCATAGGGAATCGCCCCGCCATGCAGCGCGATGCCGTTCATCGCCGCCGCCATGCCATGCT
Source organism: SAR116 cluster bacterium (assembly GCA_004213025.1). The sequence continues at coordinate 3,417 of SHBC01000028.1, read as the reverse complement.
CGCGAACCCCGTAATGGACATAGGTGCCGGCCGGGTTGTCGCGGCTGAAGATATCCTGGCCGCCGGCCCGGGTGTTGTTCGATCCGGTGAGGTCTGCCGAGCCGCCGATCAGCGCCGGGCAGGCCGGGATGATGGCATCCAGCGCCTTCTGGCTGGCAACGCGGGTTGCAAGTTTCTGCGGGTCGGCGGCAAGGGCGGTTTTCCAGCCCTGGACCGCATCATTGATGGCGGCGTCGAAATCGCCTGACATGGCGGCGTCGAAATCTGTGCTGTCGGCGGCTTTGTGCCGATCCTGCCAGGCGCCCCGTGCGGCGCGGCCACGCGCGCCAACGGTGCGCCAGCTGTCGATGATGGGCTGCGGGATTTCAAACGGCTCATGGCTCCAGCCAAGCGCCGCCCTGGTACCGGCAATTTCACCACCGCCAAGTGGCGCGCCATGCGCCCCCGATGTGCCGGCCTTGGTCGGCGCGCCATAGCCGATCACCGTCCGGCAGCGGATCAGGGTGGGCTTGTCCTCTTCGGCGCGCGCCTCGGTGATGGCCGCCGAGACAGCCTTCATGTCATGCCCGTCGACGGCCAGCACCTGCCAGCCATAGGCGGCAAAACGGGCCGTGGTATCGTCCGAGACGGCAAGGTCGGTGCTGCCATCGATCGAAATGCCGTTATCGTCAAACAGCACGATCAGGCGGCCAAGCCCCATATGACCCGCCATCGAGGCGGCTTCATGGCTGACGCCCTCCATCAGACAGCCATCGCCGGCGATGGCATAGGTGAAATGATCGACAAGATCGCGGCCGTAGCGCGCCGCCATATGCGTTTCCGCCATTGCCATCCCGACCGCGTTGGCAAAGCCCTGACCAAGCGGGCCGGTCGTCGTCTCAATGCCACTGGCGTGGCCAACTTCCGGATGACCGGCGGTGATCGCGCCGATCTGGCGGAACTTGCGAAGCTGCGCCATCGTCATGTCTTCATAGCCGGTCAGGTGCAGCAGCGCGTAGATCAGCATCGAGCCATGCCCGGCCGAAAGAACGAATCTGTCGCGGTCAGGCCAGTCCGGCGCGGCGGCATCGAATTTCAGATGGTCGGCGAACAGCGCCGTGGCGGCGTCGGCCATGCCCATCGGCATGCCGGGGTGACCTGATTTCGCCGCTTCAACGGCATCCATCGACAGCGCCCGGATGGCGTTCGCCATATCCTGCCGCTCGGGGGTATTGACCATGAAAAACTCCTCAGGATATCACGGGCGTGAAAAGACCGCCGGACGATGCTGGTGACGGCCCGCAATCTGCCCTTAGAAGGCTGTTTCGTCAATTGGTGAGTCGGCTTAATCTGCATCGCCTGCTGGTGCGCCCGGCGGGATGTGCAGTGCTTAACGTAAAGAAAGCCAAGGAAAAGGCAGGGATAGAAAATCGGACTTTATTTGCCAGCTTGCTTGAGGCAGTCTTTGGCGGTGATGTCCTGAACCCGAAAACACTGCGGGTCATGCCGCCAACGGCGCACCGACATCACGATTCGCCGTCCCGACACACGCTGGACGCACCGTCACGAACCATCCTTTGCGGGGAGATTGCCCATGTCGCGCCTTGCCGATGCCGAAGCCAAGCTGGAAGCCGCGTTGCGGCAGCTTGAAGCGGCGCTTGCCAGCCGGCCCGCTGTCGAAGGGAATTCCGGCGCATCGCACCACGGTGCGGTAAATTCTGTCGCCAAAGGTTCAGACGCCAAAGGTTCAGGCGAGCTGGTCGATCGCGCGGCCATCATTGCGGAGATTGGCAGGATTGATGAACAGCTTACCACCGCCATGCAGATGATCGACCGCGTCAGGCACGCGTCCGGCGGCGAAGGCGGTACGGCATGACCCAGTCGATTGTCACCATCCGCCTCAATGGCACCCCGTACCAGATTGGCTGTGGTGAGGGTGAGGAAGCTCATATCGAATCGCTGGCCAGCGATATTGAAACCATAGTGCAGTCTCTGGTCGCCTCGGTCGGCCAGATCGGCGAGGCGCGTCTGCTGGCGATGGCGGCACTGATCCTTGCCGACCGCGCGCATGATGACGGGTCCGATGCCGGCGGCGCGCAGGCACCGACCGATGATGGCGGTGAGGCCGCGGCGGCGGCACTGGAAAACGCTGCCGAACGGATCGTTGCGCTTGCATCACGGCTGTCTTCCCACTAGATAAGCCTTGTGCGGCAACTGGGCTTTGCGCTTGGATTTTCGATCCCTGGGGCCATAAAACATCTCTTGGGAGCTGCCTCTGGCCGGATCGTGGTCCGGTTATCCGCGGCGCCCACCTGCACTGCAGGTCACAGAGGATGAAGCTGCCGGCGGTTGCGCTGGTTGCCGCCGCTTCCCGCTCCTGTCACCGACTGGCTGCCACTGCGTCCATGCAAGACACACCCAGCGATCCAGCGGCCGCGAAGGCCGCATTGCGAAAAGGGGCCGCGGCGCGGCGCGCGGCGATGAGGGACTCCGACCCTGACGCGCCGGCACGGCTGGCGGCGCAGGCCGACATTATCATCAATATCGCGCAACGCGACCAGCCTGCCGGCATTGTTGCGGCCTATATGCCGATCCGCTCGGAACTGTCGCCACTGCCACTTGTCTCCATCCTTGTCGCGCAGGGGGTCGTGACCGCGATGCCCGAAACGCCGTCGCCGGGAAATCCGCTGGTGTTCCGGCGCTGGGCCCCGGGTGATGATCTTGTCGATGGTCCCTATGGCACGCGCCAGCCTTCACCGGCGGCGCCACTTGTCGTGCCTGGGATCATTCTGGCACCGATGCTGGCCTATGATGAGGCATGCTGGCGGCTTGGTTATGGTGGCGGCTTTTATGACCGCACCCTGGCCGAACTTCGCGCCGCCGGAAACAGTGTGACGGCCATCGGCATTGCCTTTGACGGACAGCTGGTCGATAAGGTGCCGGTCGGGCCGTTCGACGTGTCGCTTGATGCGGTGCTCACACCATCCGGGCTGCGGCCTGGCAAGGCTCAAAGCCATTTGGGCTAGGGCAATCAAACTGGGGCAATTTAACTGGGATTTTCATGATGCGGGTTCTGTTTCTGGGGGATATTGTCGGCCGCGCCGCGCGCAAGGCGGTGATCGAACAGGTGCCGGTCCTTCGTGAAGAGCTGGCGCTGGATTTCCTGGTTGTGAACTGTGAGAACGCCGCCGGTGGATTCGGCGTGACGCCGACCATCTGCGATGATCTGTTCGCCGCCGGCATCGATGTTCTGACAACCGGCAACCATGTCTGGGACAAACCCGAGATCATCCCCTATATCGAGGCAACGCCGCGTCTGCTGCGGCCGATCAACATGGCCGAGGGCACACCCGGCGCAGGATCGGTCTGTGTGACCGACGAGGCCGGACGGCGGCTTGTCGTGATCAACGCCATCACCAACCTGTTCATGTCGGATTA
>SHBC01000027.1 GCA_004213025.1 SAR116 cluster bacterium | reverse complement strand
ATCAGGGCCGGCCTGCCAACCTCGGTTCCGGGCATGACCGTGGACAGGCAATGTTCATCCGGTCTGATGGCGCTTTCGATCATTGCCAATCAGGTGCGGACTGGCGAGATTGACATCGGCGTCGCCGGTGGGGTGGAGTCGGTCTCGCTGGTGCAGACCCCGAAGATGAATATCGACAGGCTTGTCGACCCGTTGATCGAGACGAGCCGGCCTGATGTCTATATGACAATGCTGGAAACCGCCGAAATTGTCGCCGCGCGCTATGGCGTGTCGAGGCTGGCGCAGGATGAGTATGCGGTTGAATCCCACCGCCGTACCGCCGCCGCGCAGGCAGAAGGCCACTTTGATGCCGAGATCGTGCCGCTGTCCACGGTGATGAAGGTCAAGGACCGCGAGACCGGCGAGATCAGCGATCATGAAGTGACGCTGGAAGCTGATGAGGGTGTCCGGCCCTCGACAAACCTTGAAGGACTGCAGACCCTGCAGCCTGTCTTCAAGGATGGCCAGCAGATTGCCGAGGGCCAGTTCATCACCGCCGGCAACGCATCGCAATTGTCGGATGGCGCTTCGGCCATGCTGGTGATGGGCGCGGATGAGGCAGAGCGGCGCGGCCTGTCGCCGCTTGGCGCGTTGCGCGGCGTCGCCGTGGCGGGATGCGATCCCGAAGAGATGGGAATCGGCCCTGTCTTCGCCGTGCCGAAGCTTCTCGCCGCGCATGGTCTGACGGTTGAGGATATTGATCTGTGGGAATTGAACGAGGCCTTTGCCTCGCAGGTTCTCTATTGCCGCGACAGGCTTGGCATTGATCCGCAGAAATACAACGTCTCTGGCGGGGCGATTGCGGTTGGCCACCCCTACGGCATGACCGGTGCGCGCCTTGCCGGACATCTCCTGATCGAAGGGCATCGCCGCGGCGCCAGGCTGGGCGTTGTGTCAATGTGCATTGGTGGCGGCATGGGCGCTGCCGGATTGTTCGAGATATACTGACGCGCCGGATGCTGGCATAGTGGGGCCGGTCCATAGCCCGGACGAGGCCACATATGCCGCGAAACCTGCTTCTTGCCATCGGTGTCATTTTTGTCGGCATCCTCGCCTTTGACATGATGGGCATTCTTGTCCGCATGCTTGGCGGCAGCTATCCGGTCATGCAGATTGCCGCGCTTCGCAATTTCTTCGGCGTCATTCCGGCGCTGATCCTGCTCTGGCACAGCCGGCAGTTTTCGGCCCTGCCGCGGATCAACCGGCCGCGTTTCCACCTGATCAACCTTGTGCGCTCATCCTCGGTGGTGATGGCGCAATTATGTTTCTACACGGCGCTGACGAAAATTGAATTCGCCACCGCCGGCGCGCTTGGCTTCAGCGGGCCGATGTTCATCACCGCGCTGTCGGTGCCATTTCTTGGGCATCGCATCGGAATCTGGCGCTGGGGCGCGGTGTTCCTGGGCTTTGCCGGGGTGGTGACCATCATGCAGCCCTTTCAGGATGGCTTTTCCCATTACATGGTGCTGCCGGTGATTGCCGCCTTCTGCTACGCGACCTCCAGTGTCCTTGTCAGATTCTATCCGCCGGAGATTCCCTCGGCGGCGATCCAGTTCGGCCAGCAGATTGCCACCTGCGCGCTGGCGACGATGGTGGTGATCCTGTTTGTCGATCCCGTTCCCATCGCCGATCTTGGTGATGCCGGCCTGTTCGTGATCATGGGCGCGCTTGGCGGCACCGGGGTTCTCAGCCTGGCCATCGCCTACAGGCTGGCCGATCCCAGCAGCGTCTCGCCATTCGAATATTTCGGCATTCCGGTGTCCTTTGCCCTTGGATGGCTGTTCTTTGCCGAGGCCCCGTTTGATGATCTGTTCCCCGGTATTCTGTTTATCGTCGGGGCTGGTATCATCATCATGCTTCGGGAACGTCATCTGTCACGTCTTCGCAACACAGCCTGAGGAGGTCTGTCATGTTTGAATCAACACTCAGCGATGATGGACAATGTCTGACCCTGACCGATCATGACACCGGAAACCGCGCCAGATTCCACGCTGTCTGGCTTCGCGACAATGCGTGGGATGAGGCGACGCGCGCGCCCGGCAATGGCCAGCGGCTGATCACCTTGTCCGACATTCCGGCCGATCTTGCGATTACCGGCGTTGCGGTCAACCGGGCAGGCATCGAGGTGACGTTCTCGAATGATCCGGCGCCAATCACCTATGACCCGCACTGGCTGATGGCGCATCGCTATGACCGCGCGGGCCCGGCGCCGGCGCGTGGCTGGCTGCCGGATGAGGTGGCGTGCTGGGGCTCGGCACTGACCACCGCATTGCCGACGGCACGTTTTGAAAATCTGCGGCAGGATCAGGCGGCGCTTCGCGACTGGCTTGGCGATCTGGTGAAATACGGCTTTGCGCATATGTCGGGCGGGCCGGTCGAGGATGGCGCGCTGATGAAGGTGGTCGATCTGTTCGGCTATGTGCGCGAGACAAATTACGGGCGGCAGTTCGAGGTTCGCACCGAGATCAACCCGACCAACCTTGCCTATACCGGGCTGGCGCTGCAGGCGCATACCGACAATCCATATCGCGACCCGGTGCCGACCATCCAGATTCTCTACTGCCTCGAAAGTTCGGCCGCCGGCGGTGACAATATGGTTGTTGACGGCTTTGCCGCGGCGCGGCGGTTGCGTGACGAGAATCCGGCCTGGTTTGACGTTCTGGCCGATCATTGCGCGCGGTTCGAATATGCTGGCGGTGCCGATACAAGGCTTGTCGCCCGGCGCCCGATGATTGAACTGGCACCGGATGGAGAGCTGGTCGGAATCCGTTTCAACAACCGCTCCGCCGCCGCCCTGACCGACATACCGTTCGCGGCGATGCAGACCTATTATGACGCCTATCGGCGGCTTGGCGAGATCATCGACGATCCGGCCATGGAGGTGAGTTTCCGGCTTGCGCCAGGCGAATGTTTTGTTGTCGACAACACCCGCGTCCTGCACGCCCGCAAGGCCTATGGCGGCTCCGGACATCGCTGGCTTCAGGGATGTTATGCTGATCGGGATTCGCTGATGTCGCGCTACCGTGTCCTGAGTGAAGCTGTGGATGCGGGGTGAGGGAGGCAGATCTGCCATGCCGGATGACACGGCGCTGAATAGGGCGATGCCTTGGCGCTGATGGGGGTGATAGAATAAAGCCATCGTCCCGGCCAATGCCGTGAGTCCCTATAGGCATGAATTCCGGTAAGGTGGTGAATATCAACCAGGTTAGGATCAAGCGGGAGGACCCCGCGGAACCGGAGCATGCTGCGTATAATCATTCTCATTCTTCTCGCTGTAGCGGTCGCGCTGCTGGTGATGCGCCTGGCTCCAAGATTGCGCGCGCGCGTGACCGCCATCACGCGCCACCCCTTTGTCCGCCAGATTCTGATCGGGGCGGTGCTTCGCATCATCAGGCTTCTGATCTTCCGCAGATGAGGCGATGCCGCCGACGCAAACCCTGCAGCAACCGTCGCACCTGAGCCATTTGCATGATATGTTCGGCCGCAAGCTTTAGATCGTCAGGCGGTATATTACGGGGGGTGTGACAGGATATGCGAGAGCATGCGCAGGCTGTTGTTATCGGGGGCGGTCTTGTCGGCTGTTCCATTCTCTATCATCTTGCCAAGCTTGGCTGGCGTGACGTTGTGCTTCTCGAGCGTGACGAGCTGACCAGCGGGTCGACCTGGCATGCGGCGGCGAATATCCATGGGCTGCATGACAACAACAACATCACCCGCATCCAGCATTATACGATGAACCTCTATAAGGAGCTGGAGGCCGAGACCGGCCAGGGCTGCGGTGTCTTCCAGCCGGGGTCGCTCTATCTTGCGCAGACCGAGGAGCGTGAGCATCAGCTCCGCCTGCAGGAGGCAAAGGCGAAATTCTATGGGCTTGGCTTCTATGAAATCAGCCAAGAGGAAGCGCTGGAGCTTCATCCGCTGGCGCAGTTCGATGATGTGCGCTGCATCATGTTTGAACCGGATGGCGGCAATGTCGACCCCTCCGGGGTGACGCATGCCTATGCTGCCGGTGCGCGCATGCTTGGTGCCGAGATCGAACGGTTCTGCCCGGTCACCGGCACCGAGGCACAGCCTGACGGCAGCTGGATCGTGCGCACCGAGAAGGGTGATATCCACACACAATGGGTGGTCAATGCGGCCGGCCTGTGGGGGCGCGAGGTGGCGGCGATGGCCGGGCTGACGCTGCCGCTGCAGCCGACCGAGCATCAGTATTTCGTCACCGAGACCATCCCCGAGGTCGAGGCGCTTGGCCGGCGCCTGCCATCGATTGCCGACCGCGATGGCGAGTATTATTTCCGGCAGGAAGGCAATGGCCTGCTGATCGGCGCCTATGAAGAGAAGATGAAATTCTGGGCCGAGGACGGCACGCCGCTCGATTTCGGGCATGAGCTGTTCGATGATGATCTCGACCGCATCATGGAGAATGTGATGCGCGCCATCGACCGTGTTCCTGCCGCCGCCGAGGCGGGGGTCAAACGGGTCATCAACGGGCCGATGATCTGGAGCCCGGATTCAAACGCGCTTTTCGGGCCGGTGCCGGAGATGCGGAACTATTTCTGCTGTAACGGCATCATCCCCGGCTTCAGCCAGTCCGGCGGCCTTGGCCTGCTGGCGGCGCAATGGATGATCGAGGGTGAACCGGAATGGGACATGTTCGCCTGGGACCTTGCCCGTTTTGGCGACTGGGCCGACAAGGCCTTCACCAGGGCGCGTGTCCGCGACCAGTATATCCACCGCTTCAAGATCCATTTCCCGAATGAGGAGCGCAGCGCCGGCCGCCCGGCAAAGACCCGTCCCGCCTATGATATGCAGCGCGGGTTGGGCGCGGTGTTCGGCCTGAATGCGGGGTGGGAGCATCCGCTGTGGTTTGCCGACGCGCCGGACACAGAGGATACGACAGGCTTTGCGCGGCAGAACTGGTTCGCGCCAGTTGGCCGCGAGGCGGCGATGCTGCGTGATCATGTTGGCGTGATCGACATCTCGAATTTCGGCAATTACGTCATTACCGGCCCGGGCGCGAAAAGCTGGCTCGACAGGCTGGTCGCCAATCATGTGCCAGGTGAGGTCGGACGGTCATGCCTGACCCCGCTGATCGGCATGCGCGGTGGTGTGGCCGGCGACTTCACCGTCACCAAAACAGGCGATGACAGCTATATGATGATCGGGTCCGGCATGGCCGAGCGCTATCACCAGCGGTTCTTCGACATGGTGCCGATGCCGGCGGACACCAGCCTTGAGGTGGCGACGCCGCGCATCGCCGGGTTCAATGTCGCCGGTCCGAAATCACGCGCGATGCTGGCCGACCTTACAGATGCCGATCTTTCGGGCGATGGCTGGCGTTTCATGCGCTCGCGCACCATCATAGTCGCTGGCGTTGAATGCCTTGCCATCCGTGTCAGCTTTACCGGCGATCTGGGCTGGGAGCTTCACTGCGCCGAGTCCGATCAGGTGGAACTCTATACAGCGCTTCTCGAGGCGGCGGCCGCGCATGGCGGCGGGCCGGTCGGCGGGCGGGCGCTTGGCGCGCTGCGGATCGAAAAGGGCTATGGGTCGTGGGGACGTGAATATTCGCCCGAATACTGGCCGCAGGAGACCGGGCTTCACGGGCTGATCAAGCTCGACAAGGATTTCCTGAACAAGGACGCCTATCTGCGGATCAGCAATACACCGCCGCGCGAGACGCTGACCATGTTCGAGGTCGATGTCACCGACGATGCCGATGCGAATGGCGGCGAGCCGATTTTTCTTGCCGATGGCACGCCTGTCGGCCGCGTGACCTCAGGTGCCTATGGCTATACGGTCGGCAAGTCGCTTGCCATCGGCTATGCCCGCGAAGGCGTCGTGGCGCCTGGCGACAAGGTCGATATCTATATCCTCGGCAAGCCGCACGCGGCGACGGTCCTGGCCGAACCGCCCTTTGATCCCGCCGGGGCACGGCTGCGCGCCTGATCAGGGGGTGATGACCAACAGGGAGGAATCGATGAATGCACAACTGTCACAGGTCACCGATTTCGTCTTTTCCCTGACGCCGGGGGATGTGCCGTCCGAAGCGCGCCGCGCGGCGGCCCTGATGTGTCTTGATACGCTGGGGGTGACGGCCGCCGCCGCCCCGATGGAGGCTGGACGCCTTGCCCGTGATACGGCGGCGCTTCTCTATGCTGCCGGGGCGCCATCGCATGCGGCGCCAATGCTGTTTGACGGGCGGCAGGTCAGCCTTGCCGGCGCGGCCTATGCGGCGGCGACACAGACCGACAATCTTGACGCGCATGACGGCTACAACCCGGTCAAGGGGCATATCGGCGTTGCCATCATTCCGGCGTTGCTGGCGCTGGCCGAACAGAGTGACGATATTGGCGGCGACGAGGCGCTGACACTGATCACGCTTGGTTACGAGATTGCCGGCCGTGCCGGCCTCGCGCTTCATGCCACGGCCTGCGACTATCACACCTCCGGCGCGTGGAACGCGCTTGGCGTCGCGGCGGTGGCGGCGCGGATGCGCGGCCTGGCGTCCGACCAGCTTCGCCAGGCGCTTGGTATCGCCGAATATCACGGCCCACGAAGCCAGATGATGCGCGAGATCGCCAGCCCCACCATGCTTCATGACGGGTCGGGATGGGGTGCGATGGTCGGAATTTCGTCAGCCATTCTCGCCGAACAGGGATTTACCGGCGCGCCGGCGATCACCGTCGAAGCCGCGGAGGTGGCGGATATCTGGGCCGATCTTGGCGGTCGCTGGGTCATGACCGACCAGTATGTAAAGCCCTATCCGATCTGCCGCTGGGCGCATGCGCCGATTGACGGTGTTCGCGAAGTGATGTTGGCGAACAGCCTGACGCATGATGATATTGCCGGCATCCGGATCAACACCTTTCATGAGGGTGTGTGCCTGTTCCAGGGTGTTCCGGAGACCACCTCGGTGGCGCAATATTCGCTGTCATTCGCCGTTGCGGCGCAGGCTGTGCATGGCCGTATCGGGCTCGAGCATGTGTCGGGCGCGGGGCTTTGCGACGCGCAGGTGCTGGCGCTGATCGACCGGATCAGCGTTGCCGAGAGCGACGCCCACAATGCCAGTTTCCCGAACACGCGCGATGCCGATGTGCAGATCACGCTGCATGACGGCAGGGTGCTGGATTCCGGGCTTGTTCATGCCCGCGGCGGGTCGGAACGCCCGATGCCGGAGGCCGACATCATCACCAAGTTTGAGGAATTCGCCGGTCCGGTCCTGGGGGCGACGCGCACCACCGCCATCCGGGATGCGGTGCTGGGGCTTGCCGATGGCAGTTCGTGTCTGGCCGATCTTCGCGCGCATCTTTATGATCCTGTCGAAAGCTGATTGATTCGAGGTTTGCCATGATGCCCGACCTGCCTTCCTTCACCACGCTGATGACCGAAATGGCGGCACCAAAGGTGCTGCTGGTAACCTTGAACCGGCCGGATTTCGCCAACGCCTTCAACACGGAAATGGCCGAGGAGCTGACGGTGCTGTTCGAGATGCTGAATCTCGATGCCGGTGATATCCGCGCGGTGGTTCTGACAGGCGCCGGAGAGAGGGCCTTTTGCGCTGGCGGGGATCTGAAGGAACGTCACGGCATGAGCGATGCGGCCTGGTTTGCCCAGCATCGGATCTATGAGCGTATGGCGCGGGCCATCATCGGCCTGCCGCTGCCGCTGATAGGCGCGGTCAATGGCGCCGCCTATGGCGGTGGGTGCGAGCTGGCATCGGCCTGTGATTTCATCTATGCCGCCGAGGGCGCGCGTTTTGCCCAGACCGAAGTGCGGCTTGGCATCATTCCGGGCGCCGGCGGCACACAGCTTCTGGCCCGCGCCGTCGGGGAACGCCGCGCCAAGGAAATCATCATGTCCGGCAAGCCGTTCCCGGCCGGGGATGCGGCGGCATGGGGGTTGGTCAGCCGCGTCCTGCCATCCGGGGAGTTGCTGCCGGCGGCGCTGGAGATGGCCGGCACCATCGCTGGCAACGCGCCGGTGGCGGTCAGGCAGGCAAAACAGGCCATCCGCACCGGCATGGATATGGGGCTTGCCGCCGGCCTGTCTTTCGAGATCGAGGCCTATAACCGCACCGTCACCACCGCCGACCGGCGCGAGGGCGTCGCCGCTTTCAATGAAAAGCGAAAGCCTGACTTCAATGGTAGTTAGGGGCAGTTATGGGCAGTTATGGGCAGCTAGGCTGGTTTTTCAGCCTTGTCATCCTCGCCCGGCACCTCGCGTCGCCGCGGCGTGACCAGGGCCAGTCCCAGCATCATCATCGCTACCGACGCCCAGACCCAGGCGGAATGCGTCTCGCCAAACAGATAGATGCCCCAGATCACCCCGGCCAGCGTGACGACATAGCCTGTCTGGCTGGCGAACACCGACCCCGCCAGGCCGATCACCATGACGAAGATCGTATAGGCGACGGCGTTGATCAGGCCGAGCCCTATGACCGTCCATTCCAGGGTGCCAAAGGGAAAGGCCGGAAGGAACATCTGGTCGGTCAGGAGGGCAACCGGCAAGATGATCACGGCGGCAAACAGGTTCATCGCGCAGGCTGTTCGCACCGGGCCGATATCCTGAAGCGATGGCTGTGCCAGATAGATATTCTCCAGCGCGTAGCAGACCGAACTGATGCAGGCAAGCAGCACCCAGGGCATGGCGGCACGGCTTGGAAGGCTGCTTTCCGGGACAACCAGAAAGCCGATTGCCACGGCCCCGCACACAACGCCGGTCAGGCGAATGGCCGACAGCCGTTCCGCCCCGATCATCATCGCCAGCGCATAGGTGATGATCGGGATCAGCGTGACGGTGATTGACAACACCCCTGCCTGAACATGCGGCGCGGCGAAATAGAACAGGCTGTTCGGCACCGAGGCGCCAAGCAGCGCGACAATGATATAGATGCCGAAATGACGCCGGCTCATCGGCAGCGGGCGCCGGCGCGCCAGCGTAAAGCCAAGCAATAACCCGCCGGAGATCACCGACTGCCAGAAGGTGATGCCGAATGGCGAGCCACCGGCCTGCACGACAATTCTGGCGAGCGAGAAGGACAGCCCCCAGACCAGCCCCATCACAAGAAGCGCCGCCCAGGGCAGCATCCCTTTCAGAGGCAGGTTCATCAGAATGCGGGTTATCGGGGTCGTCATCACAGTCACCTTAACAGGTTGTCACCTTCGGCCTTTATTCGTGCGGCCCTCATTCGTGGTCCAGTCAGTCCCTGCTGTTTCCCCTGCCCGGAATGCACCGCGACACTGCGCCGGTTGATGGCGCGGCGTCAAGCGCCGGTACGCATCCGCCAGTCAGGCCCGCTAACGGCAATGTGAAGGCGTCTCCGGGAAAAATTTACCTGCGCCGCGTGAATCTTCATGCCATGAAGATTCACACATATTGGGGCCGCATGAACGGCTCAGAAAAGTCGGCAGCGTTGGCGCCATCATCGATGGCAATCGCGACCCTGCTGACCATCGGAAGTCTTGTTCTCGCCGGCTGCGGTGGCGGTGGCGGCGGTGGTGGCGGTGGTCCAACACTGGCAGCGCCTGCCAGCGATCGAGGTTCCTTGTCAAATGTTGACAATCTAGCCTCTTCTTCACTCGCCTCCTCTCCAAGATTCGGGTCAACGCAAGTTTCTTCAAACGCCCTGTCGATCACAGGTGCCAATCAGGCGCATAACAAAGGTCGTACAGGACTGAGGCGCGACAATGGTCAACCTGTCCGCGTCGCTGTTGTGGATACTGGTGTAGCTGTCAATCACCCGGACCTCCGCGACAGTTTCATCTGGCGACCGGGTCAAGACAGAACCGGGCACTATCCACTTGGTCGCAACTTTGCCTATGCGCCAGATAATAACGCGCGTGATACCAGGCCAAGACACAACCGTGGAACCGAATCAATTTCGCACGGCACTCACGTGTCTGGAATTATCGCTGCCAGGAACAACAGTATGGGTGTCAAAGGTATTGCGCCAGACGCTAAGTTGATCCCGATCCGGGCACTTCAGGATGGTAACCCGAGACGATACAAATTTATGGATGATGTGGATCCAGATCATGAATCGCTTGAACAAGACAAGCGTGAATTGGCCGAAGTCTTTAAATTTGCGAGCGAAAATGAGGCATTTGTGGTCAACAACAGCTGGAGCGTTTCCTGGCGTCCAAGTGTTGTTGAGATTGATTTGCCGGGTGGCAAGAAGGGGTATTTTTTGCAGCCTCGTGTTGTCCGGCAGGGCTATGCCAAATTCACCAAATCTCTTCTGGGCCAAAAGGTGGTGGAAAATTTGCTTGCAGCCAACGGATCCAATGATGATGGCATGGCGATCATTTTCTCAGCGGGTAACAATGGCTGGAATTCTGAAACTGGCAATATACCCATTTTTGAGGAAAAATTTGAAGGAGAAGACATTCACAAATACCGCAATTCCAATGAGCGCAAGGATCCGGGTTTCCTGCCAACAACGGCACCGCAAATTGTTGCGACCGGCATACCACGTAATCTACCAACGCCAATGAGTGCTGCGTTTCTTGGCAACCCAGAAATCAGGGGATTGTGGTTGGCGGTTGTAGCAACGGACAAAGACAACAAGATCGCAAGTTTCTCCAATGGATGCGGAGAAGTGGCAAGTTACTGCCTTGCGGCGCCAGGTGTGCGCATCCTGTCTACGCTTGACACAAACGATACCAAAACGGATTTTCCTCGCACCAAGGGTTATGGCCTGTATACCGGCACCTCAATGGCCGCCCCGATGGTGTCCGGCGCGGCGGCGGTTGTGAAAGGCGCGTTCCCGAATCTGACCGCGCGGCAGGTCGTGGATATATTGCTTCGCAGCGCAACCGATCTCGGTGCTCCGGGGACTGACCCCGTCTATGGCCACGGCCTGTTGAATCTGGCGCGGGCGTTGGAGCCGATTGGCCCGACCCGCGCCGCGGCGGCGGATGCCTTTGGTGTTGCGGCGGCGGCTGACACGCGGGTCGCCTTCTCATCGGCCTTTGGCGATGCCGCGCCGTCACAGACATTCAGTTTCGGCGGCTTCGACATGTTCGGCCGCGTCTATAACTTCCGCGCGCCGCTGCAGGACCGGGTGACGCCGGGGCCGCGGCTTGCCGGGGTGATGGCGATGGCCACGCCAGCCAAAACTGTCATGATGGGCCAGGCGAACGGCGTGACGACGCTGCTGCGCCGCTCCGGCGATGCCGACAGCGCGATTGGCGAGGGCGGGGTGGTCAGTTATATCGGCGCGCGGTCGCGCACCGACCTGGCGCTGGTCAACCGGCGGACCGGGTCGACGCTGTCACCCGCCGCGCTGCTGCGTGGCAGCGATGCCGTCACACCTGTCTGGGAGGCGCTGGCCCCGCGGGCGCGGGACATCATCAGCGCGGAGTCGGACTGGCGGCTGTCGCGTAATCTGCATGCCGGGATGTTTTTCTCGCGCGCCAGCGTTGCCGCGGCGACACGGCGGGACGAGACATATTCGCTGCGTGACTATGGTGTCAGCAGCCGGCTTGGCAGCCGCACCAACGGCATCGAGGCACGGCTTGGCCAGCTGAAGGAAAGCGGCCGCTTCCTCGGCAGCCAGCCGGAGGGCGGCTATGCGCTGGCCCGGCCGACACGCTCGGATTATCTGTGGCTGCGGGCGTCGCG
>SHBC01000026.1 GCA_004213025.1 SAR116 cluster bacterium | reverse complement strand
AGGGCGCGACCCTCGCCGCCGGACACGATGTCGAATTCCTCGTCATTCGCCACCGGCATGTCGACCTCGCTGGCCATCCCCGACAGAATATGACGCGCCTCATCAAGACTTGCCCAGGCCTGGGGCCGGTAATCAACGTCCAGCACGACCGGACAATCGGCGGCGCGCGCCCGCGCCACCAGACGGGCACAGGCGGATCGTGACGGTTCGCGCGACAGCGCGGTGCCAGTGATGATGATGACACCAACAGCATCCATATCCACCGCATCGGCATGTGCCGGGGTGATCGTCAGATCGGCAGCATCATTCCGGTAGATCACCACATTCGGGGCATCTGTCGTGCTTTCGGCAAGCGCCAGCGACGTACGCTCAAGGCCGGTTGTCACATGACAATGGCGCGTATCGACGCCGTAATCGGCCAGCGAGCGGATCACAAACCGGCCCACCCCATCATCCGAGACCGGCGCCATCAGCATCACCCTGCATCCCTGTTTGGCGATGGTGACAGCGATATTGCCTGAAGACCCGCCTACATCGGTGACTAGGCTTTCGGCATCCTCGATGCGCGTGCCGTCGGGCACCGGATAGATATCCATGCCGGCGCGCCCAACCACGAGCGCCGCGCGTCCGGCAAGCCTGTCAGAAATGCGTTTCGCTGCCGTCATTGCCAGATGCTGTAGCCAACATCATGCAGCGCCTGATGAAGCTTGCCATAACCCATTTTCGCATATTCCAGCGGGTTGGCCTTGGCCGGGTCCTGTTCAGCCTCGATGATGACCCAGCCTTCATAGCCAACATCATAAAGCCGCTTCATGATGTCATCATAATCGATCATACCGTCGCCAGGAACGGTGAACACACCTTTGAGAACGCAATCGAGGAAGGAGTCGGCATTCCGGTCAACGCTGGCAAGAACCTCCGCGCGGATATCCTTGGTGTGGAAATGATTGATCCGCTTGCCATGCTTGGCGATCACCGACGCATTGTCGCCGCCGGCAAAGACAAGATGGCCTGTATCAAGCAACAGCCCGACCGCTTCGCCGGTGGCGTTCATCAACGCGTCAAGCTCGGCCTCGGTCTCGACCGCCGTTCCCATATGGTGATGGAAGGTCAGCGGCACGCCTTCGGACGCGCAATGTTCGGCCAGCGCGGTGAGACGCCTGCCATAGGCGGCAACGTCGAATTCATCCAGCTTCGGACGGCTCGACAGCGGCTTTTCCTGCCGATTCTGCACTGTGTTGAAGGTCTCGCCATAAACGATGACCGAAGCGCCAACCGCCTTGAACAGCGCCAGCTGCTCGGCGATCCGCTCAAGCTCTGAGTCCAGATCATTATTGATCAGCGTGCCGCTGTACCATCCCGAGACAAGCGCCAGATCATGATCTTTCAATACGGCGGACAGCGCGCCCGCCTCCTTGGGAAATTTGCCGCCGGTCTCGGTCCCGACAAATCCCGCCTCGCGGGTTTCGGACAGGCAGATTTCCAATGGTGTATCGCCACCAAGCTGCGGCAGGTCATCATTCGACCAGGAAATCGGGGACATCCCCAGACGAAGCTTCATAATCATATTCCCTTCAAGACAATCCCAGGTCAGCGATCAGGCGGAGCGACCCTCGGCATTGCCGGCATCGCTGTCTTCAAGCAGTTCAGGATAGCGAAGATCAATCCCCAGAAGCTGGCGCAATTCAGGCGTCGCCGCATCCCGCACAGCCGGGGCGATCGACTGGTCAAGAGCCTCCATCGGCTTGACAAATTTCGGCAGATACTGGCCGAGGATCGAGGTGCGCTCGCCCTGGCTGTTGTTCGGCATCGAACAGTGCCAGGCCATCCCGACAAACAGCAGCAGGCTGCCCGGTGGGCATGGAAGCTGGATATGCTCATCGGCAAACTGCGCGGCTGTCGGATAGACAGCGCGGGTCTGCGATTCCGGCACAATCGCCGTGGCGCCATTCTCGGCGGTGAATTCATGAAGGCTGATCAATGACTGACAGTTCATGTGGAACGCGGAACTGATCCCGGTTGGAAATTCATCCGCGTCATGCATGTCCCAATAGGGGTAATCGACATGCGGTTCCTGGCCCGGCGCACCGGGAAGAAGGCGGTTCGCGGCGTAGGAGCCAAGGATGAACTTCTTGCCAAGGATCTTGCCGAACACCTTCATCACCAGCGGGTGCTGAACCATGTCGACAAACACCTCGCCCTTGTTCAGAAGGTTCCAGACACGGCGCTGCAGATGGATCTTGTCCTCGTGCCCGCCATGGAAGTGCGTTGCCGTCTGCGCGGTATCGGAATGCGCATTGATGATGCGGTTGGCATCGGCAACCTGTGCCTCGGAGAAAACACTCTCGACAAGGTAATAGCCCGGGCCTGTCAACAGCGCCTCGATGGCGGCCTCTGCATGCTGGTCCCAATTATGCGTGATCTGTGTCATGTCAGCATCCATTCATGCGCCGGATCGTTTTTGAATTTCCACACCCGCTTTGGCCCGGCCATGACATTGAGATAATAGCTCTCATAGCCATGCGGCGCGCCAACCGGGTGATAACCACGCGGCACCATCACCACCGTCCGGTCCTCGGCGGCCATGGTTTCATCCAGTTCGCGGCTGTCGTCATAAACCCGATGCAGGACATAGCCCTGCGGCGGGTTCACACGGTGATAATAAGTCTCCTCGAGATAGGATTCCTCGGGAAGATTGTCGGTATCATGCTTGTGCGGCGGATAGGAGGACCAGTTGCCGGCAGGCGTGATCACCTCGACCACCAGCAGGCTGTCGGCAGGCTCGCTCTCCGGCAGAATGTTGCAGACATGCCTTGTGTTGGTGCCGGCGCCACGTGTCTCCAGCGGCATGCTGTCGGCCCCGATCAGACGCGGCGGCAAATTCCCGTCGATTCCCGGCGCGCGGCAGACGGCAAGCTCGGCATCGCTGCCAGCCTCGACATGCCAGCCTGTCTGCATCGGGATATAGACAGCGTGCGGCGCGGCGCGGTCAAACACGCTGGCCCGTCCGGTCAGCATTCCGGTATCAAGATCGCCAGCCCTGATCCGTGCATTGCCGGTCAGCAGCACAAGGCAGATTTCATCCGCCGTGCCATCAACATCAAGGCTCTGCCCGGCCTTCAGATCATGAAGACCAAAACCGACAAAGGACCACCCTGCCGAAGCGGGGGTGATATCATGAACGGCGCCACCATCCAGGTTCGGCCTGACAAGCAGTTTTGACATGTTCCGTCTCCCTTCCGGCGATCAGCGCAGCTGGCGTTTCTTGTTCTGAACCCAGCCTTCATAGGCCGCCGTTACCTCAGGCCGCGCCGACACTTCGGGAACGCCAACCTCCCACCAGGTGCCGCCGGCCGCGGTTGACGGTCCCGGGTCAGTGTCAATGACAATCACATCAACGCCCTTGCGGGCCACGGCTTCGGCGGTCAGCGCCTCAAGCTCGGTAATCGATCCGGCTTTCTGCGCCCGCGCCCCCATCGAGGCGGCATGCGCCACGAAATCGATCTCGGGAAGCACCTCATGATGTGAATCGGCGAACAGATTGTTGAAGGCCGCCCCGCCGGTGGCCGCCTGCAGCCGGTTGATACAGCCAAAGCCGCGATTGTCGGTGATGATCAGCGTCATGGAGCGTCCCATCATCACCGCCGTTGCCAGTTCGGCATTCAGCATCAGATAGGACCCGTCACCGGCAAACACGACATTCGGCCGGTCCGGTGCCGCCATATCGACACCAATCCCGGCGGCCACCTCATAACCCATGCAGGAAAAACCATATTCCATGTGATAGCCATCGACCTGCCCGACCTGCCACAGCTTGTGAAGCTCACCTGGCATCGACCCGGCTGCGCCAACGGCAATCGTCTCAGGCGGGCAGGCACGATTCACCGCCCCGATGACCTCGCTGTCGGACGGCAGGCGGTTGCTGTCGGCCGGGGCATCGCACACCGCGGCGACCTCCGTCATCCAGCCATCCCATGCACCGGCAATTTCGGCCCGGTAGGCATCATCCGTGCGGTAATCACCAAGACCGGCGGCAAGTGCCGCAATGCCGGTTCTGGCATCGCCCAGCAGCGGCATCGCGCCATGTTTGACAAGATCATGCGCCTGCACATTCAGCGCGATCACCTGGCCCTTGATTAACCCATTCGAGCCGGTGGTAAAATCCTGCAAGCGGCTGCCGACCGACAGCACCAGATCGGCCTGTTCGGCAAGCCTGTTGGCCGCCGACGCGCCGGTCACCCCAAGCGAGCCGACATACATTTCATCCGCCTCGACAAGGCTGGACTTGCCGGCCTGTGTGGAGGCAACCGGAATGCCGGTCTTTGCCGCGAATTCCGCAAGCGCCGCCGAAGCACCTGAATAGCGAACCCCGCCACCGGCAATGATAAGCGGGCGTTCGGCCGCCGACAGCGCGGCGATGGCGCGCGCCAGCTCGCCCTCATCAGGACGGACCCGGCGCACCGACCACAGGCGCGGCTGGAAAAAGCTTTCCGGGTAATCCCATGCCTCAGCCTGAACATCCTGGCACAGGCCGAGCGTCACCGGCCCGCAATCGGCCGGGTCGGTCAGCACCGACATCGCCTTGGGAAGCGCCTGAAGGAGTTGTTCGGGACGCGTGATGCGGTCGAAATAACGCGAGATCGGACGAAGACAGTCATTCGCCGAGACAAGACCGTCGGCAAAGCTTTCCACCTGCTGTAGCACCGGGTCGGGCGCACGGGTGGCAAACACATCACCCGGCAGCAGCAGGACCGGCAGCCTGTTCACATGCGCCAGCGCCGCCGCCGTTGCAAGGTTGGTGGCCCCGGGGCCGATGGAGGTTGTGACCGCCATCATGCGGCGGCGCTGCATCTGCTTGGCATAGGCAATGGCGACATGCGCCATGCCCTGTTCATTATGCCCGCGGAAGGTCGGCAGCTCGTCACGGATGCCGTGAAGCGCCTCGCCAAGCCCGGCAACATTGCCATGCCCGAAAATGGCCCAGACGCCGGCAAAGGCCGGTGCGCTGCTGCCATCAAGCTGTTCGATGCTCTGCGCCGCCATCCAACGGGTCAGCGCCTGTGACATTGTCAATCGAACGGTTGCCATATCTCGTCTCCTGTCGATCAGCCGGCCGCATCCCAGGCGGCGATCAGCCGCCGGTAAACGCCACTCATCATGTCTGTCGCGGCGGCATCGTCGATATCGCCAGCAAACCATTGCCGCGCCGCATCACTGAAAATCGTCCTCCCAATGGCAAATCCGCGCACCAGCTTCTCCCCCCTCGCCATGCCGAGAACCTTCACAAGCTGCTCATCCGGCATCTCCTTGCCGAGAACGATTATACCCTGAAGATGCGGATCGTGCGCACGGACAATATCGCCTGCCCTGGCCCAGAAGGCCGCTTCGGCAATCGGCTCCAGCTTCCACCAGTCAGGCATCACGCCAAGTTCGTACATCCGCACCATCAGGGTGTGTATCTGGTCCGGGTCGGCGGGCTTGCCGGCGCGCCCATTGATGATCTCGAGGAGGAATTCATGCCCTGTCTGACGGCAGGCATCGGCAAGATCGACCAGGCTGGTCTCATGGTGGGCGATCAAATCCTCAGGGTCGTCGGTGCGAAGCGGGGCCAGCACCTTCACACAGTGATTGACCGGCCATTCGGCAAGCCGGCTGCCAAGGTCCGGGCCTTCCTCGAAAGACAACGGAAAGACGCCGGATTCCTCAATCGGGCGGCCAATCCAGAAATCATGATCCGACGCGGCGTGAAGCGCCGACCTTCCAAGCCGGTCATCAACCAGAATGCCGAGGCCGTTACGCGTGGCTGTCAGATCGGTCACGGCATTAAGGGCAAGCGTCTTGAAATAATCGATATCGGCATCCGTCCTGCCCTGCGCCGCCGCCATTTCGCTGAACTGGATGCGATGGTCAAAGGCGAAGGCCAGCAATTCGTCATGGCGCCGCCGGCGCGTCGTCGACCAGTGGATCTGCTCAAGCTGTTCATCCTTGCGAAGCGCGAAATGCTCGCTGCCGGTCTCGATCATGTGCCGCAATTCGATCTGCGACGGATAGGACGGCGCGCAGCCATGGCGCGACACCGCAAGCGCCCCGCAGATATTGGCATAGAGGGCGCAGTCAGCCGCCGATGCGCCGCGCAACCAACCTGACAGGAAGCCGGACATGAAGCCGTCACCGGCCCCCAGGACATTGAAGACCTCGATTTCGCGCACTGGCGAGCTGACGCCGTCATCCCAGCCGGCGATGCCGCCTTCAAAGACCACACAGCCAAGCGCCCCACGCTTGCAGACCAGTGTTGCGTCGGTGATGGCGCGGGCAGCCTGCAGGGCGGCGATGGTGTCGGTGCTGCCTCCGGCGATGTGCCATTCTTCCTCGGTGCCGACGATCAGGTCGCAATGCGGCAGAACGGTCTGTAGGTGCGCGGTAACGCGCGCACTCTCGGCAAAGCGGCTTTCCCCGTCACCATGCCCGCCAAGCGCCCACAGGTTCGGCCGGTAATCGATGTCGAAGGCAACCTTCCGGCCGGCCTGGCGCGCCAGTTTCATCGCGGCAAAGCTGGCCCCGGCCACACGGTCGGTGCTGAAATGCGTGCCAGTGACAAGGACCGCCCTTGCCGAAGCGATGAAATCGGGATCGATATCGGCTTCCTCGATGGCCATGTCGGCGCAATCCTCGCGATAGAAAATCAACGGGAATTGTTCCTTGTCGCGAATGCCGAGGATCACGAGCGCGGTCAGCCGGTCGGGATCGGTTTTCACATGGCTGGTATCAACGCCTTCGCGGACAAGCTGTTCAACAATGAAGCGGCCCATATGTTCATCACCGACGCCGGTGATCACCGCCGATTTCAGACCAAGCCGTGAACAGCCGATACTGATATTGGTCGGGCTGCCACCGATATATTTGGCAAAGCTGGACATATCCTCCAGCCGGCCCCCGACCTGGCCACCATAGAGATCAACCGACGAGCGGCCGATGCAGATCACATCAAGCGTCGGATCAGCCATCCTGTGGACCTTTCTCGCGTTTGAGACCGGCCTCGATGGCCAGATATTGCGTCAAATTCATGGATGCGCAGAGCGAGCGGAACCCGAAGAGATGCTCTTCGGTGACAAGCAAAGTGGTGTCGAGCGCAATCGGGCTTACGGTGGTGTCGGTGATGCTGATGATGGACACACCCATTTCATGCGCCTGCCGCGCCAGGTTGGCCGTCATTTCCCCATAGGGGGAAAAACTGACCACGAACAGCACATCGCGCGGGCCGATCAGCTTCAACTCGCGCATTGCCAGGGCCGGCGAGTCACGAAATTCCTGCGAGCGAATCCCAAGCTGGGTCAGCAGATACCCAAGATAGACCGTGACCGGCTTTGCCCGCCCCCCGGCGGCAAGCCAAACCGTCTCGGCATCGGCCAATTTCTGCGAGGCCTTTTCAAGGGTGTCGATCGACACCGTATTGGACAGCCGTTTGATCGAATCAACAGCGGAGATGGACAATGCCTCAAGATGGTCAGCCGGATTGACGGATGCCATTTCGGAAAGGCGGCTGCCATATTGCGGCCAGCTGTTACGGACCTGCTGGCGGAACACCGTCTGCATCTGGCTGAATCCGTCAAAGCCGAGAGTCTGCGCAAAGCGGACAAAGGCGGATGTCGCGATATCGGTTTCGGCGGCAAGCTCGGCAAGCGTTGACAGCGCTATGGCTTCAGGGTGACCAAGCGCGAAATTGCCGATTTCCTGCAACCGCTTCGGCAGGTCGGCATGATGCTGCTCAATCCGCTCGACAAGCTGGTCGAGAGTCTCCGGTTTTGTCCCAACCTC
Organism: SAR116 cluster bacterium; assembly: GCA_004213025.1. The sequence goes on along the minus strand of SHBC01000026.1, from coordinate 4,034 downwards.
AGCGGAGTCCATAGCCACATCCAATCCGTTCCGGCGATCTAGTCAGCAAGCTCCTTGGCCAGATCGCCGATCTCGGCGCCACCAGCCATCAGACGCTTGATGTCGTCACCCTCCAGATCCTGGGATGCGCCGCTCCCGATCACCTCGCCAAGACTGAGGAAGGTGAAGCGGTCGGCGATCAGCCGCGCGTGAATCTCGTTATGAGTGATGAGGATAATCGCAATGTCGCCAAGCTTCTGCACCTTGCGGATGGTCTTCAGAACTTCCATCTGCTGCTTCTGCCCGAGCGCCGAGGTCGGCTCGTCGAGGATCAGCACCTTGGCGCCAAAGTAAATGGCCCGGGCGATGGCCAGTGTCTGGCGCTGACCACCCGACATGGTTCCGACAGGCTGGTTCGGATCGGCGACATTGATCCCGATCTTCGCCATCTCGCTGATGGCGATCTCGTCCATGTCCTGCATTTTCATCAGGCCGAAGGGGCCCGGGAAATGGGTAATCTCGCGGCCGAGGAAGAAATTGCGGGTCACCGAGGTCAGCGCATTCAGGGCAAGATCCTGATACACCGTGCCGATCCCGGCCTCGGTGGCGTCACGCGGCGAGACAAAGGAGACAGGCTTGCCCTCGACCTTGATCTCGCCCGCTGTCGGCTTGAAGACACCGGAGAGGATCTTGATCAGGGTCGATTTGCCAGCGCCATTATCGCCGAGAAGCGCGTGCACCTCACCAGGATAGACCTTGAGATCGACCCCGTTCAGCGCCGTGAAGGAGCCGAATTTCTTTACCAGGCCGGTGGTCTCGATAAGCGGTTCTGCCGTGTTGTCAGCCATGTCAGAGCGTACCCATGATTCGCTTGCGTATGTTTTCATTGAGCAACGCCGAGGCGATGATCACGAGGCCGAGGAAGACGCGGTAGAAGGAACCGTCGATTCCCGGAATGTAGAAGAAAGCTTCCTTGGCGAGGCCGAAGATGAAGGCACCGACGATGATACCGACGACGGTTCCGAACCCGCCGGTCATCACGATCCCGCCGATGACGGCGGCGGCGATGGCCTCAAGTTCCTTCAGATTGCCCTTTGCCGCATCGGCTGTGTTCACCTCGAACACCTGGCACGCCGCGAAAATCGTGGCGCAGAAGGCGGAGAATATAAACAGCGATATCTTCACCCTGTTGGTCGGCACACCATTCGCCTTCGCCGCCTGCAGGTTACCGCCCGTGGAATAGATCCAGTTGCCGGCCTGTGTGCGGCTGAGAACGACATAACAGAGCAGCGCCAGGATCACCCAGATCATCACACAGGAATAAAGCCCCGGCGCAAACTGATTGCCGAAATTATTGGTGTTCCAGTCAACCGGGAAATACAGGAAGTCGAAGATCGGTTGCAGAATATCACCGCCAAAGAAATTGGCGATCGGACGCGCCGAGCCAATCGTATCGATATAGGCCCGCGCAACATCAATGTCGGTCACGGTCTTGGGAGTCACGGGTGTGACAGTGAAGGTATCGATCTTGTTACGGATCGTTGCCACCATCGTCTCGTTACCCGACTCGATGGCGTTTTCCAGCGCCCGCTCCAGCGGTTTCACGCCCTTTGACGCCATGATCTGCGTCTTTGCATCGGCGACACGCTGGGCTGTGTATGTCAGCCGCTCGGTAATGCCGGCGATGGTATCTGCGGGCACGTCCTTGAGAAGTGCCATGAGGTCCGCCTCGGGAAGCGCCTTTGCAGCGTCGCGTTCCATCTCGCCATGCCCCGGCACATCGATGATGTTCTTGATGTCGGGCAATTCGGTCACCGTCGTTGCGCCCTTGGTCTGGTCGGGACGGTGGTTGAAGGCGCGAAGCGACACTTCGGTCAGGCCGCGAAGGAAGAACAGGCCGCCAAGCGTCACAATAAAGGATGGCAGACCCGACCGCACGACGATGTAGCCCTGCAGCCAGCCAAAGAACAGGGTGAAACACAAGGTGATCATGATGGCGCCGATTGGCGAGATATTCTCGATATAGATCAGCGTGAAAAATTCAATATGCGCCCCGCCCTCGAACGAAATGTACGGAATGACAACGGCAAATCCCCATCGAAGCACCATCGCCATACAGGCGCCCGCAAAGCCGATCATCGAGCCGATCGACAAATCGAATTCGCCGGCGATGATCAGCAGACCTGCGCCAAGGGCGATGATCCCCAGCTGCGCGATGACCCGCAAATTATTGCGGATGCCAAGCGCGTTGAAGCCTTCACCGGCAAAGGGATTGAGCGAGAATTCGCCGGCCGGAATGGAGAAATATCCCAGCATGCCGAACAGCAGCAGCATCACCCCGATCGGGCCGATTTCCGGCCGTCCCAACAGAGAGTTCAGCCATCCCTTGGATGCGAGACGATCGGATTCCTGCCTAGTGCTTGCGGTCTGGTTCATGTCTAAATCCAAAAAAAAGTGGGTAGCAAGACGCTACCCACTTCGATGTTTTATGTGATTACCGGTCAACGCCAGCCAGCGAGGCAACCGACGAAGCGTTCGACTTGTCAACAAAGCCTGGGCCCGACGGGATGTTCGCACCCGGAAGCAGGCCAGCGCCGTTGTTGTACAGGTGCAGAACGACCACAGGCATGTAGCCCTGCAGACGCTGCTGCTGGTCGATGGTGTACTGAACCTTGCCAGCATTGATCATGTCCATGACCGGCGGGCTGAGGTCGAAGCAGGAGTGGTGAACCGACATGCCAAGCTCGTCGATCGCCTGCTGAACGCCAACACAGACGTGCGGGCCGACAGACAGGACAGCATCGATCTCAGGGTTGGCCTGCAGAGCGGCCGCCGCACGAGTCGGGATGGTGGCCGGGTCGTTCGAGCTGTCAGCCAGCTTCGTCGGAACCGACTCACCGTAACCGTTACAACGGTCGTTCAGCGCAGTGTTGTAGGCTTCCTGAATGAAGCACAGTGCGCTGGTCGCACCCTCGGCCTTGGCGCGGGCGCCAGCGGCCTGACCAGCCAGGAATTCAGGCTGACCAACGTGCATCAGAGCACCAACGTCCTTCGACGACTCAAGGCCCGAGTTCATGGTGATGACCGGAATACCAGCAGCAACGGCGTCCTTGATGGCCTGACCCAGAGCATCCGGATCCGGCAGCGAGACGACCATGCCGTCAGGCTGGGTTGCAGCGGCAGCGGCAATCGACTTTGCCATGTCGCTCATGTCGCCAGACGGTGTGAAGATGTATTCGAAGTCAGCACCGATAGCACGGGCGGCGTCTTCGCCACCCTTCTGCACGACAGGCCAGAACGGATCTTTACCTTCACCATGTGTAACCATCACATAGCGTTCTGCCTGAGCGGCGCCTGAAAACAGCACAGCAGCAGACAGCGCAAGAAGCAACTTCTTCATTGTGTCCTCCAAAGTTTTTATCGGGGACATATCGATGTGAGTGTGAATGTGATTAGCCCCCCGCACGCGACTCTAGATGGGCGGGACCACTTGTAAAGGGCAAATTTAGAAAAAATATTTCAAATTTGGGATTTCGCGATTTTTAATCTTGCGTCGGGGCTCCGCATGCGCGACCAAATCTTTCACCGAATGTTACCACCACACCGGCTGGACCGTCTGGCCACCATATCTGGAGATCTTGATGAAGGAAATCGGCATCGGCGTCATCGGCACCGGCTTCATGGGCAAGGCGCATTCCATTGCCTACAGCGCATCAGCCTCGGTTTTCGGGACCGGCCTCAGGCCACGGCTGGAGATTGTCTGCGACCTCAGTCCCGAGCGCGCATCGCAGCGCGCCACCGACCTCGGTTTCAACCGATATACGGATGACTGGCGCGAGGTTGTCAACGACCCGGCGGTCGATCTGATCTCGGTCTGCACGCCGAATGACACCCACGCCGAAATCTCCATCGCTGCGCTGGAAGCAGGCAAACATGTCTGGTGCGAGAAGCCGATGTCGACAACGCTTGCCGATTCGCAGGCGATGACCGATGCCGCCACCGGCAGTTCGGGCAAGACGATCATTGGCTATAACTACACAAAGAACCCGGCCGTC
>SHBC01000025.1 GCA_004213025.1 SAR116 cluster bacterium | reverse complement strand
CGACTTCACCTACTATCAGAAATACGGCATTCGCGATTATCGCGGTGGCGGCCGGTCGTCGGCCCGTGAAACCGCAGTCCGGGTGGCCGCCGGCGCGGTTGCCCACCAGGTTCTGAAGGCGGCGCTTGGCGCGCCCTACAAGATCCACGGCGGCGTCGTGCAGATCGGCCCGCACCAGATCGACCGTGCGCGGCTTGACTGGGCCGAGACGGCGAACAACCCGTTCTTCTGCCCTGATCCGGTGGCGGCCGGCGAGTGGGAGACCTATCTCGATGAGGTGCGCAAGGCCGGCAGTTCCGCCGGCGCGATTCTCGAGATTGTCGCAGACGGAATTCCGGCCGGACTTGGCCAGCCTGTCTATGGCAAGCTGGACAGCGACCTTGCGGCGGCGATGATGACGATCAATGCGGTCAAGGGTGTCGAGATTGGCGGCGGGTTCGCGCTGTCGGCGCTTGACGGGCGCGAGGCCGGCGACGAGATGCGCGCCGGCGATCACGGGCCGGAATTCATTGGCAACAATAATGGTGGTGTGCTTGGCGGCATTTCCACCGGCCAGCAGCTTGTCGTCCGCGTCGCGATCAAGCCGACAAGTTCGATCCTGACGCCGCGCAAGTCGGTGGATGTCGATGGCCAGGATGTCGATGTCGTCACCAAGGGCCGCCATGACCCCTGTGTCGGAATTCGCGGTGTGCCGGTGGCCGAGGCGATGATGGCGGTGACAATCCTTGATGCGCTGATGCGCCACCGCGCGCAATGCGGCCTGCTTGACGATTGATTCTGATAGCCGGGCCTGAGTCCTAGACTTTACGGCCCGCCAGAAGATATTCGCGGTTCCCGTCCTGACCGTCGATTGGTGACGGCGCGGTGCCGATCAACTGCCAGCCCATATCTGCGGCAAACCAGTTTTCAACCATCGCCACCGCGTCCCTGACCGCCTGCGCATCGCGCACCACCCCGCCCTTGCCGATGGCGGCGCGGCCAACCTCGAATTGCGGCTTGATCAACGCCAGCAGGCCGGCCCCCGGCGCGGCCACCTGCATCACCGCCGGCAGAACCTTGGTCAGCGAGATAAAGGACGCATCGCAGACAATCAGCTCCGGCGGGGTGGTGAAATCATCAGCTGTCAGCGAACGGGCATTGACGCCTTCGCGTGATTCGACACGCGCATCATCGGCCACCCTTGGATGGATCTGACCATGGCCGACATCGACCGCCACCACATGCGCGGCACCGCGAGACAACAGCACCTCGGTGAAGCCACCAGTACTCGCGCCGATATCGACACAGTGAAGGCCGGACGGGTCGATCTGCGGAAAGGCATCCAGCCCGCCAAGAAGCTTCAGCGCGGCGCGGCTTACCCATGCCATGTCAGGAGCGCTGACGGCGATATTGACGTCGGGGGCAAGGCGCCGTGCCGGGCGCGTCATTACCACCCCGTCAACAGACACAGACCCGCTGGCAATCATGCTCCGCGCGCGCTCACGCGATGCCGCCAGACCAAGGCGCACCAGCAACACATCAGCGCGGACAGGCGCGGCACCCACCATCACGAAGTCAGGATGAGGTCCTGGCACCGGATTTACCGGCAGATTTACCGGCAGATTTACTGGCAGATTTACCGGCAGATTTACTGGCGGATTTGGCGTCTACAAACCCCGGCATGGCGCGAAGCGTTGCCGCGATGCCCCTGGCATCAAGCCCGGCAAAGGCAATCTGGCCAGCCTGGCTGTCATGGTCGAGCATCTGGTCGGGAAGCGACATGCACCGCACCACAAGACCGCGATCAAGATGCCCGGCATTGGCAAGATACTGCATGACATGCGCCGAGAACCCGCCAGGGCTGTTCTCCTCGACGATCAGCAGCCTGTCATGCGAAATCGCCAGCCGGTCGATCAGTTCGGTGTCGAGAGGCTTGGCAAAGCGGGCATCAGCAACCGTGAGGTCACCATGCTCCGCCGCCAGTTCATCCGCCGCCGCAAGACAATCGGCAAGCCGCGTTCCAAGTGACAGCAAGGCGGTGCCCTCACCCTCAAGAACAATGCGGCCGCGCCCTATGGGCAGGATCTCACCGGCGTCCGGCAGATCAACCCCGACTCCCTCACCCCGCGGATAGCGCACGGCGCTCGGCCCGTCATCATGGGCGGCGGCGGTGGCGACCATATGCAGGAGTTCGGCCTCGTCGGACGGACACATGATGACCATGTTGGGAAGGCAGGACAGATAGGCGACATCATAGACACCGGCATGCGTCGCGCCGTCATTGCCAACCACCCCGGCCCGGTCAATGGCGAAGCGAACCGGCAGATTCTGGATCGCCACATCATGCACAATCTGGTCATAGCCGCGCTGCAGGAAGGTTGAATAGAGCGCACAGAACGGCCGCATCCCCTCGGTCGCCAGCCCGGCGGCAAAGGTCACGGCGTGCTGTTCAGCGATTCCGACATCAAACACCCGGTTCGGAAAGCGGGTCTTGATCTTGTCGAGCCCGGTGCCGGACGGCATCGCCGCCGTAATCGCCACAATCCTGTCATCGGCCTCGGCCGCCGCCGACAGCCCCTGCGCAAACACCGAAGTGTAGCTTGGCGCGTTGCCAACCGATTTCTGCTGCGTGCCGGTGATCACATCGAATTTCGGCACGGCATGATATTTTTCCGCGGACGGACCGGCAAAAGGATGGCCCTTGCCCTTTTCGGTGACAACATGAACCAGAACCGGTCCACGCGCATGCCCGTCCCGGATGTTCTTCAGAACCGGCAGAAGATGCGACATGTCATGACCGTCGATCGGCCCGATATGAAGAAACCCAAGCTGGCTGAAAACCGAATTGCCACTGATCAGGTCACGCGCCGCCTCGCGGGCGCGTCGCGCCGTACGCTCAATCTCGGCCGGAAACCGGCTTGCCACCTCTCGCATCAGATCGCGGATCGAATGGAACGGCTCAGAGGTGATGAGACGTGAAAGATAGCTGCTCATCGCGCCGACGGGCTGGGCAATCGACATGTCATTGTCATTCAGAATGACAATCAGCCGCGAATCCGACGCCCCGGCATTGTTCATGCCCTCAAAAGCCATGCCGGCGCTCATCGAGCCGTCGCCAATCACCGAAATGACATTGCGCTTGTGCCCCTGCAGGTCACTTCCCACGGCCATGCCGAGACCGGCGGAAATCGATGTCGATGAATGGCCGGCACCAAAGGGGTCGAAATTCGACTCGCTGCGCTTCGTAAAGCCCGACAGGCCACCCTTCTGGCGCAGCGTTTCGATGCGGTCCCGACGACCGGTCAGGATCTTGTGCGGATAGGCCTGGTGGCCGACATCCCAGATCAGCCTGTCATCCGGGGTCTGAAAGACGTAATGCAGGGCAACTGTCAGTTCCACAACGCCAAGCCCGGCGCCAAGATGGCCACCGGTCTTCGACACGGCATTGATGGTCGCCGTCCGCAGCTCGGCGGCAAGGCGCTGCAGGTCGCCCTCGGGAAGGCGCCGCAAATCATCAACGGTGGCGACACTGTCAAGCAGGGGGGTTGCTGTCATTCGCCCTCCGGTCCGGACATTCGGACCAGCCTTTCTAATTCATCTTTTACAGATATAAGGTCTATCATGACCGCCGTTCAATAGCGAATCGCGCGATGGCCTGCAGGTCACCGGCCACCTCGCCCCAGGGGGCCAGCGCGGCCTCGGCGGCCCCGATCAGGTCTGTGGCTGCCTGCCGCGCCGCCGCCAGTCCCATCAGCACGACAAAGCTTCCCTTACCGCGCTCGGCATCCTGTCCGGCGGGCTTGCCAAGCGCCGCTTCATCCCCGTCATAATCCAGCAGATCATCAGCAATCTGAAAGGCAAGTCCGAGATCGCGCGAATAATCGGCAAGCGCGGCTTCAAGCTTTGCTGACGCGCCGCCGTGAATGCCACCGGCGACGGCCGCAAACTGGATCAGGGCACCTGTCTTCATCGCCTGCATCTGCCGCACCTCATCCAGCGAAGGCGTCCCGCTCTCCGCCTCGAGATCGAGCATCTGGCCGCCAGCCATGCCGGCAACACCCGCGGCGGCGGCAAGCTCGCTCACAAGCCGCGCACGGATGACCGCGTCCTGACTCACCTCAGGGTCGGCGAGGATGCCGAATGCCAGCGTCTGCAACGCGTCACCGGCAAGAATCGCCGTTGCCTCGTCAAAGGCGATATGGCAGGCCGGATTGCCCCGCCGCGTATCGGCATCATCCATCGCCGGAAGATCATCATGAACAAGTGAATAGGCGTGCAGACATTCAACCGCTGCCGCGACATGCATCACGCCATCGGGCAGTTGACCACCACCGGCAAGACGCGCGGCCGCCAGAACAAGACAGGCACGAAGCCGCTTGCCGCCATTCATGGTGGCATACCGCATCGATTCGACGAGATGATCGGCAGGCCCGGGAAGTGAGTCAAACAGCAACGCAAGGTGATCTTCAACGGCCGCTGAGTCCGCGCGCACTGAGGCAGGCAGGCTCATGCGTCTAGCCGTCGACGGAGAATGGCGTCGACTCGGCTGGCGCGTTGCCATCCGCGGGAAGACGAATCTGTTCGACCTTCATCCGCGCCTCTTCGAGACGCGCCTGACAATGCGCCTTCAACGCGGTACCGCGTTCAAAGGCCGTGATGGCATCATCAAGCGAGACATCGCCACGCTCAAGCGACGCGACGATGCCTTCAAGTTCACGAAGCGCATCTTCAAAGCTGATTTCGGCAAGATCGGCCGGTGCCTGGCCCTGCGTATCATTCATGAAAAACTCCTGCCACAATCCGGCAATTGACCAATCCCAACCACCATCGTTGCAGATATTTACCCTTCCGTCAGGGTCGTCGCAATGGTCTTCACCATTTCGGCAACCCGCTTTCGCGCTGTGGCCGATTCGATATTATAGTAAGACCTGACCAGCTCAAGCGTTTCCCGGCGTGCCAAGGGGTCCAGAATGGCGGCGGCGCCGGTTCTGCCCTCCACATTGCCATCGCCGTCCTTGCTGCCCGCAACCCGCCGCGGCGAGCTCTGCATGGTGTTTTCCGACATGTCGTCGAAAAAATAGCTGATCGGCACATCCAGAATCTGGCTCATATCCCACAGACGCGAGGCACTGATCCGGTTTGCCGCACGTTCATATTTCTGCACCTGCTGGAATGTTATGTTCAATTCCGTACCAAGCTGTTCCTGGCTCATGCCAAGCAATGTGCGCCGCAGGCGCAGTCGTTTTCCGACATGCATGTCGATGGCATTATTGTTGGTAATCTGGAAATGTCGTTCGGGTTTCTTTGGTGACGCCACGATGCTTTCCTTTCTGTCCGTTGGCCGGCAGCAGGTTCCTCCAAATCCTGCCAGCGGTACTGGAAGCATAGCCGCTTTAACGGCTTTCCTAGATGGCGAATTCGTCAAGCGCCGCCAGCAAGGCGTGCGCGATCCCGTTTTCAAAGGTGGAATGGCCGGCATCATCGACAAGACGAAGGCTGGCCTGACGCCCCCAGGCATCGGCCAGCCTGTGCGCCGTCACCGGCGGGCAGATGACATCATGCCGCCCCTGGATGATATGGGCCGGCAGATGGCGAATCACCGAAATGTTCGTCATGATATGATTCGGCGGCATGAAACAGTCATTGACGAAATAATGCGCCTCAAGCCGCGCCATGCTCAGCGCCGACCGCCCGGTCACCCGTCGCACACCGGCGCGCAATGTCGAACAGCTTGTCTCATAGGATGCCCATCGTTCCGCCGCGGGTTGTTGCACAAGCGCCTGATCACTTGTCAGCTTGTCGTGATAGCTGAGCAGGATGTCCTCCTGTTCATCCTTGGTCAGGAAGCCGATGAATTCCTCATACGCTTCGGGAAAGAACCGGCCCATATCATGAAGAAACCAGTCAACCTCGGCGCGCGTGCCAAGGAAGATGCCGCGCAGGACCAGACCGGTGACACGCTCGGGATGGGCAATGGCATAGGCCAGCGCAAGCGTGCTTCCCCAGGAGCCGCCAAACAGAAGCCAGCTTTCGATGCCAAGATGAATCCGCAGCGCCTCAATATCGGCGATCAGGTCCTGGGTGGTGTTCTGCGCCGTCTCCCCATGCGGGGTTGATCGACCGCACCCACGCTGGTCAAACAACACACAATGAAACCTGTCAGGATTGAACAGCCGCCGGTGCGTTGCGGATATTCCGGCCCCGGGACCGCCATGGATGAACAGAACCGGCCGGCCATCGGCGCGCCCGACCTGTTCGTAATAAATCTGGTGCAGACCACGATCGAGCTTGCCGCTGCCGAAGGGCGGCTGTACCGGAAACAGCTCTTTTTCCTGAATGAATGCGTTCGCCATGGCGTCAGCATATCACATAAATGCGGCGCGTGAATTGGTCTGCACGTCACAGATTAATTTCACTGCGTTTGGGTGAATTTCACTCAGTTTCCTTGCCACTACATGGAAACGCGCACCAAAAAAAGGGCGGCCAAAACCGCCCCTTTTCCAAAAAATCATCTTTGGGACGTCCGTCAGGCGACGTCCATCAGATCCTCAAGCTTTGTCGCCGCCGCTTCCTGATCGATTTTCTCGATGGCGGCAAATTCGCGGGCCAGCCGCTCAAGCGCTGCCTGGTACATCTGGCGCTCGGAATAGGATTGCTCGGACTGGTTCGTGCGCCGATGCAGGTCACGCACAACCTCGGCAATCGATACCGGGTCGCCGGACTTGATCTTGGTTTCATATTCCTGCGCCCGGCGCGACCACATCGTCCGGCGGACACGGGCCTTGCCCTGCAAGGTGGTGATGGCCTGCTCCATCTGCTTTTTCGAGCTGAGGGTGCGCAGCCCGAGAGACCGGGCCTTTTCCATCGGGACTCGCAGGGTCATGCGGTCATGTTCGAAACGAACGACAAGCATCTCGATTGTCGCACCGCTGATTTCGCGGCTTTCAGTCCCCAGAATGCGGCCGACACCATGCGTCGGATACACAACAAAATCGCCTTCCTTGAAGGCGGAGTCAGTCTTTTTTGCCATTAAGTCTTCCCTGTAGACCTTCGCGATTCGTCCGATACGCAACTCGCCACTCGGCGGTCAGGCGCTATGCCATTGCATGTCACCTGCATGTCACCTGCATGTCGCCACATGCCACCGCAGAGCCCTGCAAGCTGTCTCAGACCAAAAAGGACCACGCCCTGTTTCCGATCACCTCGGAGCGGGTAGGACCAGCGTCAGTCAAATGTTGTAACCAGTCTGTAACATACCCGAAATTAACGGGAAAATCAATCAGCTCAGGCAGAAGGGGCCAGTCAGCTACCCTGACCCGGATTGCGCGAGAAGTGTTTCTCGTATTTGCCCTTTTCCTCCTGTGCCGCCTCGGCATTCGGCATCGGGTCTGAGCGCTGCGCGATATTGGGCCAGATTTCCGACATCTCGCGATTGAGCTCAAGCCACTTCTCGGCCTCCGGCTCGGAATCGGGAAGGATGGCTTCCGGCGGGCATTCCGGCTCGCACACCCCGCAATCGATGCATTCGTCAGGATGAATGACAAGCATGTTCTCGCCCTCGTAGAAACAGTCAACCGGGCAGACCTCGACGCAGTCGGTGTATTTGCAGTTGATGCAGTTGTCATTGACGATATAGGTCATCTGGCGATCTCCATGCGCATCTCAGGCGCAGCGTTTTATCGTAAAGGCAGGATGTCCACAAGTGTGGATCACCCCATGGTCTCACCCCATATTCTCGAGGCGCATTTGCGCCCGTTTGGCGGCCCGGCCGGATTCAATATCATCAACATAGAGCAGGCCGGCAAGCCGGCGCATCAGCTGCGCCTCGTAATCATGCACCTCACCATCGGCAAGCACCACCATCCAGGCCATTTCCATGATCGCGATCCTGTCTTCAGCATCGGTTTCAGACCTGATCGAGCGCGTCAGCGCGTGAATCTCGACCCGCTCGGCATGCCATGACAGCGCAGTGTCGATCAACCCTTCGACCGCGCCAGCATCGATAGATGGCTGCGCTGCCAGGATGCGGGTGATCTGCGCGCGCTCACCGGCATCAAGCTCACCATCCGCCATCGCCGCCTCGACAAGCAGGCTGGCCATCACGGTGGCCCATTCCGAATCACCGCCAGGGGCGGCGTCCTGATCCTCGGTAAATTCGCGAATCCAGTTTCCCAGCTTGGCAATCATCAATCAACACCCTCCTGTGGCGCGGCTGTCCCCGGTCATCCGAGGTCAGATTTCAAATTCTGTGTCGCCCGGCGGTCGCGTTTCGTCGGCCGCCCGGTCCCGCGTTCGCGGCTTTCGAATGCCGGGTCCGACAGCTTTGCTCCGGACGCTCGTTTCGGGGCCTCCGGCGACAGATCTTCATACAGCGTTACCGCCTCGGTGGCCGGACCGCGGCGCGATCCCAGCACCACAATCCTTATCACCCTGACCCGGTCGCCCTGCATGAAGGTCAGCACCTGACCGGGCTGGGCCGCGCGATGCGGCTTGCTCATCACCTCGCCATCGAGACGAAATCGTCCGCCGGCAATGGCCTTTGTCGCCAGCGCGCGGGTCTTGAAGAAACGCGCATACCACAGCCACTTGTCGAGCCGCAGCGAAGTCTCACCGGTCATGCCGGTCACGATTTCAGTTTTAAATCCGCAAGCACAGCGAAAGGTGATTGCGGGTCAGGCTCACGACTCTTGGCGCTGAATCTCTGCTGCCCGTCCTGCTTGCCGCGGTTCGGGCGGCCACCCTTGGGCGCCCCCTTTCGGCCAGCCGGTCGTGACTTCCGGCGTTCACCTTCCTGCTGCGGGCGGCCTTCGCGCCGGCCACCGGCGGGGCGCTGGCGCCGCAGACGTTCAAACACCTGGATCGGCGGCTTTTCAGGATCCTCGTCGGGTTCCTCGCTGACGATCTTGCAATTCATATCAAGCAGCATCGCCGCCATCTGTTCACGCGTGGCGCCGGCCAGCGAAAGCATGTCCTCGCTGATCCTGAACTGGCCCTCGCGTGCCGCGTTGCGAACAAGAAGCGCCACCCGCTCCACCATGTCGACCCGCATCACGCGGCCGCCAAGCCGCCGATAACCCGTCGCCAGCCAGAATTCATCCGGCACGCCCTCTACGGCGTCGATGGCCACACGGCCGGCCGGTGGCGGCGCGTGAAAGCTGCCCGGCTCGCCATGGAAAAGGTTCCAAAGCAGGGCACGAAGTTCGATCTGCGCCGGCTTCAGAAGTTCGGGAAGATATGCCGCCTCGACCCCGAAGCGAAGACCAAGACGCGCCAGCCGCGGCTTGTCAGTCTCACTCAGGCCGCGCAATTGCTGGGACGCCTGTATCGAGGGGACCGTGCCAAGCTGTTCGAACAGCATGAAGGCAAGACCCCTTGCCGCGCCGGACAGCGGCTCTGGTGCAGTATCGGCTGCCGGCTCTGGCGCCTCGACGATCTCGGGCTGTTCTTCCGGCGGCGTGGCCGCGATCTCATCCTTCGTCGGACCGTCCAGCACCTCGTCAGACTCGGCCTTTGGCGTCGCCGGGTTTGGCCGCGGCGTCCGGCGTTCGGGAAGCGGCGCGGTTTCGGGTGTTTCGAGAACGACCAGCCTGCCAAGAACCTCGCGGACATGCTCGGCGACAAATTCGGAAAGCCGGCCATTCAGGCGTTGTGTCTGATCTATCGACAAAAGGTCACTGGCGATCAGGTCCGGTCGCGGTGCATAGAGGCCGTCCCCCTTGACCAGTCGCGCCACCGCGGCGTCACGCCAGCGGATCTGGCCTTCATGATCAAGCTTGAACGCCGCCGTCGCCGAGGCCGTGAAGGCCCGCACCCGCGATTCAATTTCGTCGGGAAGGCCCCGTCGCGCCGCTGCCAGAATGGTTGCCTTCTCGTCACCCTCACTCAATGTGGGGCGGAATACGAACCCTTCCAGGATGCCGACTTCCTCACCTTCGACCAGAACGGTACCGTCACTTTTCACCGAGGCCATGAGATTCCTTGTTTCCTTCAGTTTCCGGCTCAGATGCGCAGCGCGCAGGTCGATGAACCTCTCGGACAGACGCTGGTGCAGACTGTCAGACAACCGATCCTCAATCGAGCGCGCACGATCCTGCCATTCGGCGGGGTTGTCTGTCCAGTCCGTACGATGCGTGACATAGGTCCATGTGCGGATATAGGCAAGCCGTGTCATCAACGTGTCGATATCGCCATCCAGCCTGTCGAGCTGCGACATCGCCCGCGCGACCATATCGCTGCCAAGTTTGCCGGTCTCGGCAAGCTGGCCATAGAGTGTCGCCAGCAAATCATAATGATCATCGCTCAGGCTCTGCCGAAAATCCGGAATACAGGCAACATCCCACAGCAGATTGACCTGCCGCGCCCCCACGGCGCGGTCACGGATTGCCGGCCGCTCGGCAAGCGAGACCAGCGCCCGATGGTCGATGGCATCCGCCTTGCGAAGCAGGAAGGGCAGCGGCGGCGGTGCCTCAAGCGAGGCCAGAAGCGATTCCACCGACGAGAAGTCGATGTCGCGCGAGCGCCACCAGAAACTGCGGATCGGCGGAAAGCGATGCTGTTCGATGGCCTCGATCATTTCGGGTTCAGGCACCTCGCACCCGTCGGTCACGCCGAAGGTACCATCATTGGTGTGGCGACCGGCACGGCCGGCAATCTGCGCCATTTCTGCGGCGGCAAGGCGGCGCATCTGGCGGCCGTCGAACTTCATGTCGGAGGCCAGCGCCACATGGCCAAGATCGAGGTTCAGCCCCATGCCGATGGCGTCGGTGGCGACAAGGAAATCGACATCGCCATTCTGGTAAAGCTCGACCTGGGCATTGCGGGTGCGCGGGCTGAGGCGTCCCATCACCACCGCCGCCCCACCACGCTGGCGCCGCACAAGCTCGGCAATCTTGTAGACATCAGCGACACCGAACGCGACGATGGCGCTGCGGCGCGGCAGTCTGGTCAGCTTCTTGGACCCGGCAAAGCTGAGGTTTGACAGCCGCTGGCGCGACTCAAAGCGCGCATCGGGCAGCATCTGGCGCAGCAGCGGGCCGGCCGTCTCGGCGCCAAGAAACATCGTTTCATGGATCCCGCGCGCATGCAGGATGCGGTCGGTGAAGACATGGCCGCGCTCGCGGTCACCGGCAAGCTGCACCTCGTCAACAGCGACAAAATCATAACTTCGCCGCAGCCCCTCATCATCCGCCGCCGGGGCGCCGCCAAGCGGCATCGATTCGACGGTGCAGCAGAGATAGCGCGCACCTGCCGGCACAATACGTTCCTCGCCGGTGATCAGGCCAACCTTCGACGCGCCGAGACGGGCGACCAGCCGGTCATAATTCTCGCGCGCCAGCAGGCGTAGCGGAAAGCCGATCATGCCGCTGGCATAGCCTGTCATCCGCTCCATCGCGAGATGCGTCTTGCCGGTATTGGTCGGGCCAAGAACCACGGTCACCCGGCGGTCGCGCTCGGCGCGGGCCGTGTCGCCGGACCTATGGGTGCCGGACAGATAGATGCCGGACGGGCCGGACCGGGATGGGGTTGAGGGGGACATGGCGGCGGTCGAAATGGCAAGTGGCGGGACGGGTGGGGGCAGGATGATATTGGTCTGACTTCGCTTGTTATGGCCCGACAATACAGATTTTCCAGCCCCCGTGCATCCGACATTCTGGCGCGGCCCACACAAAAATAAGCACGAGTGCCTTTTTATGCATGGCCTGACGGTTTTCTGAAGCCAGACAGCGTCATAAAGTTTGCGTGCAACCACAAAAAAACCCCGCCGGGTGGGCCGGCAGGGGTGGTGTGATCAGTCGGGCCAGATGAGACCCTATTTCGACTCCCGATTTCGGGACCTGACTTTCGGGGCCTGACTTTCGGGGCCTGAAATTCCGCAGCTCTAGAAATGCGCCGAGTTGGTGGTCCCCGGACGCGCCAGAGGCGGTGCGAATTTCGTCAAGTCGATCCCCTCGACGGCGGTCTTGTATTCATCCAGCGTCGGAGTCCTGCCAAGGATCGCCGACAGCACCACCACCGGGGTGGATGCCAGCAGCGATT
>SHBC01000024.1 GCA_004213025.1 SAR116 cluster bacterium | reverse complement strand
ATCGGGCATCGCCAGCGCCTCGGCAAGGTCGGTCGAGGCATGCGCGGCGCCATATGCGGCGGCAAGCTCGCGCGTTGGCTCAAGGCGCCGACCGACAATCGAGGCGATCTCGACACCGTCGATCAGCTTCAGCGCATCAAGGTGCTTTTTGCCAAAGGCACCGCCGCCTGCAAGACAGATTTTCATGGGATCAGCTCCGTTCCTTGTCTGATGTGTTGGTGTCCTATGTGCCTTTGTTCAGACCGAATGCCTGTTCGATCACGGCAATCTGGTCGGCAAGCGGCGCGTCGGGGGCCAGCGTCAGGTCCAGCGCCCCCATATCATCCTGCCAGGCAATGGTGCCGGTGGTCATCGCCGGTGAAATTTCCAGCGCGCGAAGTGTCTTTGCCACCTCGCGCATTTCGGCGGCGCGGCGGATGCCATGCGCCGTCATGCGTTCCATATTATAGGCGGCCTGATCGGCCCAGCCCATATCGGGCTGCGAGGCGTCCAGTGAATTCGCCACCTCGTCGGCAACGCCGGCCCTGACCGCGGCGCGGAAACATTCCGCCGTCAGCGCCTCGATGCCCTTCACCATGACCGAGCGCAGCATCTTGATGGTCGAGGCGCGGCCGATCTCATCGCCGACAAAGCGGGGGTGCAGGCCGGCCGCGGCTAGGCGCGCGGCGACAGCTTCCGGATCCGGGGCGGCGGCCAGCATCGGCGTTTCATGACCGCGTGGTTCGATCGGTGCCATCACCGCGACATCGACATAGACGCCGCCTGCATTTTCAATGGAATTGCCGGCAATCAGTTTGGTCGTCGGCGCGCAGCTGTTCATGTCGAGATAGAGCGCGCCCTGCGGCAGATGCCGCGCCGACAATCCGGCCGCGGTGGCGGCCTGGTCCGCCGTGACGACGGAAATCACGATATCGGCCTCGGCGACGGCCTCCGCCGGCGAGTGGCAGACCATGGCTCCGGCGCCCTCGATCCGTGCGGCCATCGCCGCCGCAATCGCCGCATCATCATCGCCAAGCTTGACGTCGAAGGCGCGAAGAGCCGGCCGCGCGCCATCGGCCCTGCCAAGGCTGCTGGCGATCGCCAGCCCGGCTTCGCCAAATCCAATCAGGGCAATGATCATGCTGTAACTCCCATAGCTTATGGATAGCAAACTGGCGGCCACCGCGCCATGCCGGCAGGATAGAATTTCGGCATGACACCTTGCCAAGCTTTTATGGTCAATCCTGCCGCCATCGCGGTATGCTTGTGCAAACCTCCATGTCATGGGGCCAATTGAAGAGGGATCGCGATGTCGTCTGCGGGGACAAGATGCATGTGGATGCGGGGTGGCACCTCGAAAGGTGGGTATTTCCTGGCCTCTGACCTGCCGGCCGATGAGGCGGCGCGTGATGCGATGTTGCTTCGTGTCATGGGATCGCCCGACATCCGCCAGATTGACGGCATGGGCGGCGCCAACCCGCTGACCAGCAAGGTTGCCGTGATATCCGCTGCCGAACGCGACGATTGCGATATCGATTATCTGTTTCTGCAGGTGTTTGTCGACCGGGCGCTTGTCTCGGACGCGCAGAATTGCGGCAACATCCTCGCCGGGGTCGGCGCTTTCGCCATCGAACGCGGCCTTGTGCCGGTGTCCGGCGAGACGACCGACGTGCGGATTTTCATGCGCAATACGGGGCAGGTGGCAACGGCCAGCATCGCCACGCCGGACGGGCAGGTGTCCTATGATGGCGATGAGGCCATTGACGGCGTTCCCGGTAGCGCCGCCGCCGTGCCGCTTGTCTTTGATGATGTTGCCGGGTCGATGTGCGGTGCGTTGTTGCCAACCGGCAACGCGATGGATGTGGTCGAGGGCATCGAGGTGACGATGATCGACAATGGCATGCCGATTGTCGTGTTGCGGGCCGGTGACATGGGGATCAGTGGCTATGAAACGCCGGCGGAACTTGATTCCAATGAGGACCTCAAGGCACGGCTGGAGGTGCTTCGCCTGGCCTGTGGCCAGATGATGAATCTTGGTGACGTGGCCGGGAAATCAGTGCCGAAGATGACGATGGTGGCACCGGCGCGCCATGGCGGCGCCTTCATGACGCGAAGCTTCATCCCGCATCGCTGTCATGACACGATCGGTGTCTTTGCCGCTGTCAGCGCCGCCACCGCAGCCCTGCTGCCGGCAAGCCCGGTGGCCGCACTGGCGTCCATCCCGCAGGGCGCGCGCAAGGTGATGGCTGTCGAACATCCGAACGGCGCCACAGCCTGTGTCCTGGAATGTGATGATGATGACAGGGTCCTGAAGGCAGGCATGATGCGCACCACCCGCAAGCTGTTCGACGGAATGATTTTCTGAGGGATAACAAGCATGAACGATAATGACAAAAATTCAGGCGGCGAGGTTACCTGGCACCCTGACCCCAAGATGCCGGATTTCACGCCGCCAAAGGGCGCGGTCGACGCGCATTGCCATGTCTTCGGGCCGGCGGATGAGTTCCCCTTCGCGCCGGAGCGCAAATACACCCCCGGCGATGCCGGCAAGAACATGCTGTTCGCGCTGCGCGATCATCTTGGCCTGTCTCGCAACGTCATTGTGCAGGCAAGCTGTCATGGCAAGGACAACAGCGCGATGATCGACGCGCTGCGGGCATCCGGCGGGATGGCGCGGGGTGTGGCGGTGGTGGCGCATGACATCACCGATGACGAACTCGACATGATGCATGCGGCCGGGGTGCGCGGCGTCAGGTTCAATTTCGTCAAGCGTCTGGTCGATGCAACGCCGCGCGAGGTGTTCATGCGCACGGCCGAACGGGTGCAGCGTCTTGGCTGGCACATCGTTGTCTATTTCGAGGCACCCGACCTTGCTGATCTGACACCGTTTCTGAAGGAGCTTCCCGGTATTGTCGTGGTTGATCATATGGGACGCCCGGATGTGAGCCTGCCTGTGGACGGTCCGGATTTCGGCAGCTTTGTTACGTTGATGGAAGATCTGCCAACCCTGTGGACGAAGGTCAGCTGTCCTGAACGCCTGACGGTGGCCGGCCCGCCCTATGATGATGTGGTGCCGTTCCAGCGTCACCTTGTCGAGCGTTTCAGTGACCGTGTTCTATGGGGCACCGACTGGCCGCACCCGAACATGAAATCGCACCGGCCTGATGACGGTGTGCTGGTCGATACGATTGCACGGATCGCCCCGACGCCGGCCCTGCAGCAGGCGCTGCTGATCGACAATCCGATGCGGCTTTACTGGCCTGATGCCTGATTTTCCCCTGCCGCGCGGCGGCTCGCCAGCACGCGGCCGATGATCACCACCGCCAGTGCGCTGATGCCGGCAGCTGCCTTGGCGGCGTAGTCGGGAAGGCCTGCCATATAATCCTTCAGCAGCGGGTCATGCGCAATCAGATCACCCGCCAGCCAGCCAAGCAATGCGGCGCCAAGCGTGATGATGACGGGAAAGCGTTGCATCATCCGCAGAATGATCGCGCTGCCGCCAATGATGATCGGGACGCTGAGAAGCAGACCGAACACGACAAGCACCATATTGCCCTTCGCGGCGGCGGCGATGGCAACCGAATTGTCGAGGCTCATCACGAAGTCGGCGATGATGATGGTGCGGATGGCTTCCATCAGGCTGCCAGACTGCTTGATCGACCCCTCGTCGAGGTTGTCTTCCTCGGCCAGCAGCTTCACACCGATCCACAACAGCAGCACCCCGCCGATCAGCTTCAGCGACGGTATGGTCAGCAGCGTGCTGGCAAAGAACACCAGAATGACGCGTAAAATGATGGCGCCGGCCGTCCCCCACAGAATGCCGAGCCGTTTCTGCCGGGAGGACAGGTTGCGACAGGCAAGCGCGATGATGATGGCATTGTCACCGCCGAGGATGATGTCAATCGCAATGATCTGCAGGATTGCGATGACAAGCGCGTCGTCAAGCATGGCGGAGGGACACTCTCACGGGGGACAGAAACTCCGCCGGATATAGACGCGCCACCATGCCCGCGCAACCAAATTGCGGTCCGGGTTAACCATGGCTTGGCAGTGCGACAATAATGCTCAACCGGGATGCCCAGCATTAGTCACCGGCTGCCTTCCTTCATCTATCTGAAAAATATAGGAAATAAAATCAGAACTGATTTTGATAATCATTCGCAACTTTTCCCTTGCGGTGTGCGACGAATTTGCATTTGATAATCATTCTCAGCCATCAGACACTTCGTTCAATTGGGGGATTAAGTTTCATGCATCTTATCATGTCAAAGGCACTGGCGCGTTCAGCGATCAGCCGTTTCTGGACAGGGGCGGTGGCGGGCCTTGCCGCGCTGTTGATGATTGGTGGGCCGGCAACGGCGGCCGCTGCCGAGATCAACATCTATTCGCATCGCCAGCAATTCCTGCTGCAGCCCTTTCTTGACGCCTTCACCGCTGAGACCGGGATCAAGACACGCGTTGTCTACGCCTCGAAGGGGCTGGCGCAGCGTCTGCTTGCCGAAGGCGAGGCCAGCCCGGCTGATGTCATTCTCACGGTGGATATCGCGCGGCTCAGCGAATATGCCGATCTTGATCTGCTGGCGCCTGTCATCTCGCCCGTCCTTGCGGGTAATGTGCCGGCGCATCTGCGGGCCTCGGATGATCGCTGGTTTGCGTTCTCGACGCGGGCGCGTCTGGTCGCGACCTCGGTCGACCGGGTCGCGGAGGGTGCCATCGCCGATATTGAGGATCTTGCCGATCCGCAATGGGCCGGGCGTGTCTGTTCCCGCAAGGGAAGCCATGTCTATAACCGCTCGATGATGGCCTCGATCATTGCCGCCAACGGGGCTGATGCCGCTGAGGAATGGGCGGGTGGCCTTGTCGCGAATTTCGCTCGCAAGCCGCAGGGCAATGACCGCGCGCAGGCCAAGGCCATCTTCCAGGGCGAGTGTGATGTGGCAATCATGAACCACTATTATTACGGCAAGATGCTCTATGGCGACAAACCCGAGCAAAAGGACTGGGCCGGGGCGATCAGGCTCGTCTTCACCAACCAGGATGGCCGCGGCAACCACGTCAATATTTCTGGCGGTGGGATGGCACGCTACAGTCCGAACCCTGATGGTGCGCGCCAATTTCTTGAATTCCTGACAACGCCTGTCGCGCAACAGCTCTATGGTGAGGTGAATTTCGAATATCCGGTCAACCCGGCCGTGGCGCCTGGCGGTGTGCTGGCGTCATGGGGTGATTTCAAGCGTGATGATCTGGCGATCGAACGGCTTGCCGAACTGGCACCGGACGCGCAGATGATCATCGACCGGGTCGGATGGTAGCCACCTTTCTATCATACTGGTCAGGCCGGCCGGCCCGCCATCTGGATGGCTGGTCGGTCGCCGCCGTTCTGATCTGCCTTTTCATCCTTGGGCCGATTCTGGCGTTGTGGATGATGGCCTTTGGCGACAGCCAGGGACTGTGGCGGCATCTCGTCGCGACCGTGCTGCCGCGTTATGTGGTGAACACGCTCTTGCTGATGCTTGGTGTCGGGGTGCTGTCGGTCCTGTTCGGTGTCAGCACGGCGTGGGTCATCACCCGCTACGCCTTTCCCGGCAAGCGTGTCTTTGAATGGCTGCTGCTCTTGCCGGCTGCCATTCCGGCCTACATCATCGCCTATACCTATACCGACTTTCTGGAATATGCCGGGCCTGTACAATCGCTTCTGCGCGACCTGTTCGGCTGGCAGCGACCGACCGATTACTGGTTCCCGGAAATCCGCTCGCTTGGTGGGGCAGTGCTTGTCATGGCCTCGGTGCTATACCCCTATATTTACATGGTGACGCGGATCGCGTTCCGCCTGACCCCGGCCAGCCTGTTCGAGATTGCGCTTGTCCATGACAAGTCGCAATTCTGGTCGGTTGGCCTGCCACTCGCGCGGCCGGCGATCACCGCCGGGCTGGCGCTTGTCCTGATGGAAGTGGTGTCCGATTTCGGGACGGTTGAATATTTCGCCGTCGAGACCATCACCCTCGGCATTTTCAATGTCTGGCTTGGCATGAACAACATCGTCGCGGCGGCGCAGATTTCACTGTTCGGCTTTGTCTTCATCCTCAGTCTTCTTGGTCTTGAGCTCTATGCCAGGTCGCGCCAGCGTTTTTCCGGTAATGGCAAATCCGCCGTCGAACTGCAACCGCTGCGGCTTCGTACGAAAGGCCAGCTTGCCTGTCAGGCCGTGTGCGCGCTGCCGCTGCTTCTGGGATTTGTCATTCCGGTCGGGGTGCTGTTGAAATTCGTGCTTGGCAATCCGATCACCGATCAGCTTGGCCAGGTCATCGACACGGTTGGCGCCACGATGATGATGGCGGGCGCGGCGGCGGTGCTGATCGTTGCCGTATCGACTCTTCTTGTGCTGGCCGCCACATATCGGGGCGGCGTGGCGGTGCGGCGCCTGACCATGGCGGCCTCCAGCGGTTATGCGATCCCTGGCACGATGCTGGCCATCGGCGTGCTGGTCTTCGCCGGTGTGGTGGACCGTAGTTGGGCCGGTCTGGTGGGCGACCCACGCGCAACACTGCTGCTTGGCGGTGGCGGCATTCTTCTCACCGCCTATCTTGTGCGCTTCCAGGCTGTTGGCTATGGCGCCCTGATGTCGGGGATCAGACGGCTTCCGGACAATATGATGAATGCCAGCCGGGTGCTTGGGCACGGGTTTGGCTATAGCCTGAAGCGTGTCATCCTGCCGTTGCTTCGTGGCTCGATGCTGGCAGGCGGCCTTCTGTGCTTTGTCGATATCATGAAGGAGCTGCCGATCACGCTGCTGCTTCGCCCCTTCGATTTTGAGACGCTGGCAACCTACACCTATCAGTTCGCCAAGGACGAGATGCTGGAGACGGCGGCGTTGCCGGCGCTGATGATCGTTGTTGCCGGACTGGTGCCTGTGATCCTGATGAACAACATGCTGCGGCGCGCGGGCTAGACTTCGCCGCCGCCGCCATGGTTTATTGGCATGGTTTATTGGCTGCCGGGTCTGCCAGGCTCGGCTTTCAGAACGGGGTATCTTCATGACTGTCATCGCCTGTGTTGACGATCTGCGAAAGCAGATGGAACGGCGCGTCCCGCGCATGTTCTATGATTACTGCGAAAGCGGGTCGTGGACGGAATCAACCTTCAATGCGAACGAGACCGACCTTCAGGACATCAAGTTTCGCCAGCGTGTCGCGATCGATGTATCGGAACGCAGCACCGCGATGACGATGCTTGGCGAGGCGGTGCCGATGCCGGTGGCGCTGGCGCCAACCGGGCTTACCGGCATGCAGCATGCCGATGGCGAGATCCTTGCCGCGCAGGCTGCCGAATCATTTGGCGTTCCCTTCACCCTGTCGACGATGTCGATATGCTCGATCGAGGATGTTGCCGAAAACACCACGAAACCCTTCTGGTTCCAGCTCTATGTGATGCGTGACCGAAAGTTCATTCGCAATCTTGTTGAACGTGCAAAGGCCGCCAACTGCTCGGCGCTGATGATCACGTTGGATCTGCAGATCATGGGACAGCGCCACAAGGATGTTCGCAACGGGCTGTCGGCGCCGCCGAAACCGACCCTGAAGAACATGATCAATCTTGCCACCAAGCCGTCATGGTGCCTTGGCATGCTGGGAACGCGCCGCCGCGAATTCCGCAACATTGTCGGGCATGTCGAGGGTGTTGAGGACATGTCGTCTCTTGCCAACTGGACGGCCAGCCAGTTCGACCCCAGCCTGTCGTGGGATGATGTGCGGGAAATCCGCAAACAATGGGGCGGCAAGATCATCATCAAGGGTATTCTGGATGTCGAGGACGCGCGCCAGGCGGTCAATGCTGGCGCCGATGCGGTGGTTGTCTCGAACCATGGCGGGCGCCAGCTTGACGGCGCGCCATCCTCGATCGCCGCGCTGCCGGCCATTGTCGATGCCATTGGTGACAAGTGCGAGGTCTGGATGGATGGCGGTATCCGCACCGGCCAGGACGTGTTGCGCGCCGTGGCGCTTGGCGCGAAAGGCACATTGATTGGCCGTGCCTTTCTCTACGGGCTTGGTGCCGGGGGCCGGGCGGGCGTCACCAAGGTGCTGGAGATTCTTCATAAGGAACTTGATCTGACGATGGCGCTGTGCGGGCGCTCGAACCTGTCAGAGGTCGATGAATCGATTCTGATCAGATAGCGCCGATCTCAGACGTCTCAGGCGATTCCGACAATCTGGCGATA
Organism: SAR116 cluster bacterium; assembly: GCA_004213025.1. The sequence goes on along the minus strand of SHBC01000024.1, from coordinate 3,928 downwards.
GAAATCCGGGTCCGTCGCGCCCTCGGTGCCGACAAGCAGGATCACCGAGTCCGGCGTCATCTCCAGCCTGTCCCACGCCGCCCCGTCAGCATGCATCGTCAGCAGCGCGGCCAGCCCGGAGGTTGAACATTCGCCGGCCTCAATCGAATTCGTACGGTGATGGAACCAGCGCATCAGCGGCGCCACAGCCTCATCACCGATGGTCACGCAATGGCTGACCGTCGGTTTCAGGATGTCCCAGGCAAGGTCCGACACCTCGCCGCATGACAGGCCGGCCATCAGCGTTTCCCGGGTGATATCGACAAGGGTCGGGTTGCCGGCGACAAGGCTGTCGCGCATGCAGGCGCTCATATGCGATTCAACGGCGATCATATGGCCAAGCGATGACCCCGCCGCCTGCCAGAGTGGCGCGACAATCCCGGCCGCCAGCCCGCCAACCCCGACCGGCAGCATCGCATGGCTCGGCACGCCGCCAAGCTGCGCCAGGATCTCGCGCGACATCACCGTATAGCCCGCCATCACCGTCAGCGGCACTTTGTGATACCCCTCCCATGAGGTGTCGGAGACGATCTGCCAGCCATGCGCGGCCGCGTCCTGCTTGCAGGCGGCAAGCGATGCCTCGTAATTGCCATTGATCCGGATCACTTCGGCGCCAAAGGCCGCCATGGCATCTTCGCGGGCCTTGCTGACATGCGCGTGGATATAGATTTTCGCGGTGCATCCGGCGCGCGCCGCCCCCCAGGCAACCGACCGGCCGTGATTGCCATCGGTGGCGGTGGTAACGGTCAAATCGGCGGCACTGCCGCCATCCGCCTCGATCTGCCTGGCCAGCGCGGCGACGGCATAGGCCCCGCCAAGCGCCTTGAAGGACCCCAGCCCAAAGCGCGCCGATTCATCCTTATAGACCACCCGCGCGACGCCAAGATGATCGGCGATCTCGGGAAGGTCATGAAGCGGTGTCGGCGCGTAGCCCGACCAGCTGCCGATCACCGCCCGCGCGGCGTCCATCACCGTGCTGTCGAGCGAGCCTTTCCGGTCGGGGAAGGCGGCAGCCTTGCGTCCGGGGTTGGCGTCCAGCGTGAACGGGGCGGCCAGTGCCGCCGTGAGATCGGCATCCATGCGGTATGGTCCTCTTCCTTCTAGTGCCCGAATATAGGCAGGTGCCCGAATGGGGGCCGTGCTGTCAGTAGCGGCCCTTGCGGTTGGCGCCTGCATAGAAGATTTCGGACAGCCTGTCATTCGCTTCGTCACGGAACCTCATGTCGCCGGGCTGCATCGTCCCGGTCGGACGCGGCGCCACATCATGATGCCCGAACCTGTCGCTGCCGCGCGCCTGCTGCACCCAGATGCGGCCAATTACCTGTTCGACATTCGGCGCGATATAGCTCTGCATCGCAAAGCCGATCCGCCGCTCACCTGACATGTTCGGCCCCGACCCGTGGACAATCCGTGGATGATGAAGCGACAGCTGCCCCGGTTTCAGCGGCACGGCAACCGCTTCATCCTCATCGACATCGGGCACTGTCTGGCCGCGCGTCAGAAGATTGTCATCGCCATAGGTGTCGACATGCTCGGCCAGCGCCGCCTTGTGCGATCCCGGGATCATCCGCATGCAGCCATTCTCCTCGGTCACATCGCTGATCGCCAGCCAGCCGGTGACCCAGTCATGCGGCTCCAGCCCGATATAGCGGGCATCCTGGTGCCAGCTGATAAAGCCTTTCGTCTCCGGCTCCTTGATGAACAGGGTGGTGCCGGCCACCAGAATATCCGGCCCGATCACATCCTGTACCGCGTCCAGAATGCGGCTGTCATGCGTGATTTCGTCCAGCACCGGCAGCACATAATGCGCGTTGTTGCGGTTCGGGCCGGTCACCCCGTCGGGATAGCGGCGCTCGGCGTCCTCCAGCGCGGTGCGGATCGCAGCCGCCTCATCCGCGCTGAAAATATCGATTGGCGCGACGAACCCGTCGCGTTCATAGGCGGCCTGCTGCGCCGCGGTCAGTCTGATCGGCATGGTGGTCACTCAAGGTGGATATGTCTTCGTGGCTGAGAGTGCCTCAGCAACGCGCCCGACGCAAATTTTTGCGACCGGCAGCCCCCCAAATTGCGCGCCCCCAATCATGCGCCCCCAATCGCGCGCCCCCTTCTCGCAGTGATGAAATTCGACTAGCCTGATCCGGCGGCGCGTTGAAAGGGCCGCACCGGCGGCTGGCAAGAGGTGTGATGATGACTGGACATGGCTATGACAGCGGGCGTCTGAACCTGCCTTTCGTGGGGCTGTGCAGCTTTGGCAAATATCCCTACCAGCCCGACTGGGACGCCATCGACGCTGATTTCGCGATCCTCGGCGCACCGTTCGATTTCGGCACGCAGTTCCGCGCCGGCGCGCGCTTTGGCCCACGCGGCATCCGCGAGGCCTCGACGCTGTTCTCCTTCGGCCATGCCGGTGCCTATGACCATGAGGATGACGTCACCTATCTGGAAAATGACAAGGTGCGGATCGTCGATATCGGCGATGCCGACATCATCCATACCGACACCATCAAGAGCCACGCCAATATCGAATATGGCGTGCGCGCCATCCTGAATGCCGGCGCGGTGCCGATTGTTCTTGGCGGCGACCATTCGGTCAACATCCCCTGCATCAACGCCTTTGCCGGCGAGGAGCCGTTCCATCTGGTGCAGATCGACGCGCATCTGGATTTTGTCGATGAACGTCATGGCGTTCGCTATGGCCATGGCAACCCGATGCGGCGCGCCGCCGAAAAACCCTATGTGACCGGCCTGTCGCAGATCGGCATCCGCAACGTGTCATCGACGGCCCGTGACGGCTATGAGGATGCCCGCGCCATGGGCTCCGACATCCAGTCGGTGCGCCAGTTCCGCGCCATGGGGGTGGATGGGATGCTGGCCCGCATTCCGGCCGGCGTGCGCTATTACGTCACCATCGATATTGACGGGTTCGACCCGTCTGTCGCGCCTGGCACCGGCACGCCGTCGCATGGCGGTTTCCTCTATTACGAGGTGCTGGAACTTCTGGACGGGCTGACGAAACGCGGCAGCATTGTCGGGGTGGACCTTGTCGAGGTGGCGCCGGACTATGACCCGACCGGCAGCACCCAGACACTGGCCGCGCAACTCCTCCTCAACCTGATCGGCCGGATCGCCCATAACAGGTGAGGGGTGGGATTACCGTCCCACGATCATTTCATCGGTGCCGAACGGGAAGTTGGTGATGTTTTCGGCCCCGTCCTCGGTGATGATCAGGATGTCATGCTCGCGATAGCCGCCGGCACCAGGCGCGCCTTCTGGCAGCATGATCATCGGCTCCATCGACACCACCATGCCGGGCTCCAGAACCGTCTCGATATCCTCGCGCAGTTCGACCGACGCCTCGCGCCCATAATAATGGCACAGCACGCCGAATGAATGGCCATAGCCGAAGGACCGGTATTTCAACAGGTCCCAGCCGGCATACATCTTGTTCAGCTCGCGCGCCACATCACAGCAGCGCGCGCCCGGCTTCAGCAATTCCATGCCGCGGACATGCACCTCGCAATTCTTTTGCCACAGATCGTGATGCGCGTTCGAGGCATGGCCGCAGAACAGCGTACGCTCCAGCGCCGTGTAATAGCCGAACATCATCGGAAAGGTGTTGAGCGAGAGGATGTCGCCATCCTCGACCAGCCTGTTGGTCACCGGGTTGTGCGCGCCGTCGGTATTGATCCCCGACTGGAACCAGGTCCATGTGTCCATCAGCTCGACAAAGGGAAAGCTGTCGGCGATGGCGCGGACCATGGCACCGGTCGAGGCCAGGGCGATCTCATGTTCCGGCACGCCGGCCCTGACCGCGCCCATCAATGCCCGCCCGCCAACGGCGCACATATCGGCGCCCTTGCGGATCAGCACATGTTCCTCGGCGCTTTTG
>SHBC01000023.1 GCA_004213025.1 SAR116 cluster bacterium | reverse complement strand
TTGATTATTTCTGGCTTCGTGACAATGCGCGCGACCCGGTGAGTTTTGATTCGCGCAGCCATCAGCGTGAATTGTTCACGGCGTCGGTCGACCCGGCGATCAGGCCGCGCAATGGCTGGGTGGATGACGGCACTGGCAGCCTTGTCCTTGAATGGCCGGATCTTGATATGGCGGCGCATTACGAGGCCGGCTTCCTGGCCGAATTCGCGCAAGCCGGTGATCCGATGCGGCTTCCGGACCCGCAGCCCTGGAACGCCGCAAGCCTCGATCCTGAATCGGTTCGCCTGGCCTATGGCGACTTTCGCGGCAAGGGCGGTGTGCCGCGGCTTCTCGAGCGGTTACTGGCGCATGGTTTCGCGGTTCTGACCGGCACCCCGCGCAATCTTGACGCCGTGCAGCAGGTTGCCGATTCCATGGGCTATGTCAGGCAGACGATTTTCGGCGGTCTGTTCGAATTCGAGGCGAATGAGGACATGGCCGATTCCGCCTATACACCAAAGGAGCTTCGCCCGCATACCGATGGCACCTATAGCCTTGACGCGCCTGGGCTGCAGCTTCTGCTGTGCGTTGACTATGATGCCGAGGGCGGTGAGTCGATCATGGTCGACGGGGCGCGTATCGCCGCCGATCTGAAGGCAGCGCAGCCGCAGATCCATGATGATCTGACGCGCATTGGCGTCACCGGTCTCTATAAGGGTGACGGTGTGGTGCTGCGGGCGCGGCGGCCGATCCTGCGGCTGGACGAGACCGGCAGGCTGGCCCAGGTCACCTTCAATAATTATGACCGCGACACGGTGCGGCTTGCCGATAATGATATGCGCGCGCTGTATGCCGGCATCAGGGCGTTTGACAGCATGGCCAACGATGCGGCCTATCAATGGCGCTACACGCTGGCGCCGGGCGATATGCTGGTGTTTGACAATTGGCGGGCACTGCATGGCCGGGGCGCTTTCCGCGGGCGTCGCAAGATGGCCGGCGCCTATCTCAATCGTGAGGATTTCGAAAGCTGCGTTCGCAGTCACGGACTGGCCTGAGTTCAATATCGTCAGGTCGGGGGCAGAATTGGTCCGGGCCAGCGGGGATCTGGGCCAGCGGGTATCTAGGCCAGTGACGGGTCGGCGGCCCAGACCTCGGCAAGCCAGCTCTGCATCAGCCGGGCTCCGCCTAGGTTCAGCGCGATATCGCGAAAATGTGCCGCCGGTCCTGACAGTCCCATGATCCTGCCGGAGATATCCGCCTTGCTTACAATCCGGGCAACCTCGCCGGCGCGCGTCCGCGCATAGCCGGAAAAGGCGGCGCTAATATCATCCTGCGTGCCAAGCCAGTGGTGCAGGCTGGCCGCGTCCTGAAGTCCCTGGCCCGCCCCCTGCGCCAGATGCGGCGGCATGCTGTGCGCCGCCTCGCCGGCCAGAACGACCGACCCGCGGCGCCAGCACCCGGCGGTACCGGCAGGCGGCAGCGCTGTCCGTGTCCAGGTAATGCCCGCATCGGCAAGCAGGGCCAGCGGCGTGCCGGCAGGCAGCAGGCGGTGCTGCCATCCCGGCGTGGCGCGGGCGGCTGGCAATGTGACCACCAGGTTCAGCATCTCACCAATCGGGTAATGCACGACATGCACCCCGCGCCCAAGCCACAGATTGCTGCTGGCAAGCGCGAATGACGCTGGCAGTGTGGCCAGCGGCACCTGCGCGCGCATGGCGATTTTGCCGGTGGTCCCGGCATGATCCGCCGCCGGCGCGACATGACGACGGCCCGGCCCGGCAGCGCCATCGGCGGCGACCAGCCCGTCAAATTCCGCACTCGCCCCGTCATCGGTCACCAGGCAGACGCGGCCATGCGGGTCGCCCCGCTGGTCGATATGCTGGTCGATATGGTCAAGATTGAGGGGTTCGATTCGTACCCCGGGCTGCGCTGCCAGCGCGTCGGCAAGGCAGCCGGCAAGCGCCGCCCGGTCGAAGCTTGCATAGGGCTCATGAAGCGGCAGACGGATCAGCGTGCTGCCGCTGTCGAGTGACCGCACCATGATGTCGTTCAGCCGCAGTGACACGCTGGCGGCAATCTCGGTGAGGCCGAGCGTTTTCAGCGCCGCCCAGCCGTTCGGTGCCAGCTGCAACCCGCCGGCAAGCACCGGCGCGGTGCGGCCGGTGAAAAGCGTGACCTCATGGCCCGTCCGCGCCGCGGCAAGCGCGGCCGCCATTCCGGCGATGCCGCCGCCGCTGACTGCCAGTCGGGCCATATGATCACATCCTGACGGGTGGGTGAAAGCTGCCCGCTACAGCGCCTGGTCGAGGGTCTTGCGGAACTTGTCGATGATCTCATCAACATGTTTTCGATCGGCAATGAAGGCCGGGGCGATGATCGCGTTGTCACCGGTCCATTTGATATGCAGCCCGTTCCAGAACATCGCCTTCTGCATTTCGCCGCCACGCGCGCCCGGTGCGTCCCCGGCATGTATCTCGACGCCGGCCATCATGCCAATGCCGCGGATATCGGCGACAAGCGGATGATCCTTCAGCGAGAACACGGCATCCAGAAAATAGGATTCCAGATTGGCGGCATTCTCGAACAGCCCGTCCGATTCATAAATCTTCTGGGTGGCGATGCCGGCGGCACAGGCTGCCGGGTGGGCCGAATAGGTATAGCCATGGAAGAATTCGATGGCATTGCCTGGCGCCGAATTGACGACGGTGTCGTAGATCTCGTCGGTAACCGCCACGCCGCCCATCGGAATGGCGCCGTTGGTGATCGCCTTGGCCATGGTGATGATGTCGGGCTTCACGTCAAATTTCTGTGTCGCGAACGGCGTTCCCATGCGGCCAAAGCCGGTGATCACCTCGTCAAAGACAAGCAGCATGCCGTGCTTGTCACAGATTTCGCGAACCTTCTGAAGATAGCCTTCCGGCGGCACCAGCGTGCCAGTTGAACCGGCGACAGGTTCGATGAACACGGCGGCAAGGGTGCTGCCGCCAAGGTTCTCGGCAATACGCTCAAGATCCAGCGCCAGTTCCGCGCCTGTCTTCGGCTGGCCTTTCGAGAAACGCTGTTCCTCGGTCCAGGTGTGGCGGATCATCGAGATGTTCGGCAGCGTCAGGCCGAAGGTTTCGCGGTTGCGTACCATACCGGCAAGCGACACACCGCCCATATTGACACCATGATAGGCGCGCTCGCGGCTGATCAGACGGTTGCGCTGCGACTGCCCGCGGGCCCGCTGATAGGCAAGGATGATCTTGATCGCCGTGTCGATCGATTCGGATCCCGAATTGGTGAAGAACATGTGGTTGAAATCGTCGGGAAGCATCCGGCAGACGCGCTCGGCAAGTTCAAACGAGCCGGGATGGCCAAGCTGGAAATGCGGCGTGTAGTCATTGTTCAGCATCTGGCTGTAGACGGCCTCGGCAATCTCGCGGCGACCATGCCCGGCCGGGGTGCAGAACAATGCCGACGACCCGTCGATGATCTGGCCCCCCTTGTAATCCCACATATACATGCCTTCGGATTTGACGACCATGCGGGGATTGGCCTTGAAATCCCGGTTGGCGGAAAAGGGCATCCAGTGCGCTTCAAGCGAATTCACATCATAGGACATGGCGGTCTCCTTCATATCGGCGGGGCCTTCGGTACTGGCATTTCAGTGTTGGCACATTCCGGCGGCGTCCTGCCATCTGGCATTGTGGGTCGGTTATAGAGTCCCGTAACGGTTATCCTTCACGGTGCCGCGCCCGGTAGATTGTCCAGCAAACCATACCGAACAAACTGGCACGGACAAACTGGTACAGGCGGACTGCGACGGATGGTGGCACGTCACCCATCACGCTAGACAGGGTTCAAAAGCTACTATAGAGCCAGATTTGTGATAGTCTGGTACCAGATTAAGCCGAAGGCGGGCACCCGGTCAATCCTGCCTTCGCACCCTGATGCGGGCAGTGGAAAAGGACAGGCTGGATGCTTGATCACCTGATCATCAATCTCGACGCCAATGCCGAGTCGAGCCTGCAGTCGCAGATCCAGCAATCGGTTGTCGAGGCCATTCTGGCGCGGGCGATCCTTCCCGGTGACAAGCTTCCATCAAGCCGCGCCCTTGCCGCCCAGCTTGGCGTGTCGCGCAACACGGTGGTGCTGGCCTATCAGGCGCTGATCGATACCGGCTATATCCAGCCGCGCGAACGTTCGGGCTATGTCGTCAGCAGTGATGCGCCGGTCAGCCACCTGGCGGCGGCGCCGGGGGTGGTCACGCCCGAGGATGGCGGTGAGGGAGTCGACTGGCGCGAAAAGATTGTCGGGGCCTGTTCCGATATCCGGCCTGTTCGCAAGCCGCTGAACTGGCGCGAATATCCGTTTCCCTTTGTCTATGGCCAGGTTGATGACGAGCTGTTTTCGCTGACCGCCTGGCGTGACTGCGCGCGGCAGGCGCTTGGCATGCGCAATTTCGGGCGCATGGTCGGGGATTTCGGTCTCAGCGACGATCCTATGCTGCTGAACTATATATGTTCGCGGAGCCTGCCACGGCGCGGTATCACGGCGCGCCCGGAACAGATCCTGGTGACGCTTGGTGCGCAGAACGCGCTCTATCTGGTGGCCCAGCTGCTGGTATCGGGTGACCGGCGGGTGGTCATCGAGGATCCCGCCTACCCCGATCTTCGCGACATCCTGCAACAGCGAACCGACCGCATCACCGCGCTGCCGGTCGACAGTGGCGGGCTGATCATCGACGAATCGACGCTTGCCGGCAGTGATGTCGTTTTCATCACGCCAAGCCATCAATGCCCGACAACGCACACCATGCCGGCGGACCGCCGGCGCGCGCTTCTCGATCTTGCCGGCCGGCATGATTTCCTGATTGTCGAGGATGATTACGAATTCGAGATGAATTTTTTGGAATTGGCGACGCCGGCGCTGAAATCACAGGATCGTGATGGGCGGGTGATCTATGTCGGCAGCCTGTCGAAATCTGTCTTTCCCGGTCTGCGGCTTGGCTATCTTGTGGCCCCGGAACCGCTTGTCGAGGAGGCGCGCGCGCTGCGTCACCTGATTTTGCGTCACCCGCCCGGCCATGCCCAGCGCACGCTGGCCTATTTCATGGCGCTTGGCCATTACGATGCGCAGATCAGGCGCCTGCGGCGGCATCTTGCCGGCCGTCGCCGGGCATTGCAGAGCGCGCTGGAATCGCATCGGCTGTTTACCCAGAGCGCGTCGCATTTCGGTGGCACCAGCTTTTGGGTCAGGGGGCCTGACTGGCTGGATTCGCGGCAGTTGGCCGAACAGGCCGCCACTGAAGGCGTGCTGATCGAGCCTGGCGATGTGTTTTTCGCCCCCGAGGCACCGCCGCTCAACTACTTCCGCCTTGCCTATTCCTCGATCCCCGAGGCACGCATTGACGAGGGGGTATCGAGACTGGCATCGGCAATCGAGACATTGCGGCGAAAAGCCAATTGATGCGCCGGTTGATTCCGCCGGTTGATTCTGCCAGTTGATTCCGCCAGTTGATTCCGCCAGTTGATTTTCCTGCCTGCCGGATGATTGACAGCCGGATGATTGACAGCCGGGCTGGCAGACAGCACTTTATGGCCACACCCGCGACGGGTGGGGGAGACCTGAATGACACGACCCGCATCGCCAGCGGCAAGCCCGTTCCTGACACCTGCAGACGCCGCGTGCCCACCCGAATTTCTGGCGCTGGCGACTGGCGGTGCGCCGCGCCCGGTGGCGTTTGTGCGGGCCGTTGGCAGCCCGATTCTGGAGACCGCACGCGATGCGCTGGCGGCCGGGCTTGCGGTGCCGATTCTTGTCGGTGAGACAGCGCGGATCGAACAGGACGCCGCCGCCATCGGCTGGGATCTTGCCGGTGCCAGCATCATCGACGCGGTGGGTGAGCAGGCCGCCATCGACGCCGCTGTTGCCGAGGTTGGCGCCGGCCGTGCGCACGGCCTGATCAAGGGACAGCTTCATACCGATATCTTCATGGGAACGATTGTCAGGCGCGCTTCGGGCATTCGCACCGACCGCCGGCTGGTGCATATCTTTGCCATGCTGCCGCCGGGTGGCGGGAGGCCGCTGTTAATCAGCGATGCGGCGGTGAATATCGCACCGGATGTCGCCACCCGCACCGAGGCGGCGCTGGCGATGGCGGCGTTGCTGCGCCGGATGGGGGTCGAAAGACCGCGGATTGCTGTATTGTCGGCCACCGAATCCCAGCTTCCCGGCATGCCATCCAGCCTTGAGGCGGCAGAGATTGCCGCCGCCGCCACGGATGCCGATGACAGCGCCGCCTTTGCCGGGCCGCTGTCCTTTGATCTGGCGCTGTCACCGGAATCGGCTGCCATCAAGGGCATCACGCCAGACAGCGATAGCGGCGCCGTCGCCGGTTATGCTGACGGGTTGATCGTGCCTGACATTGTTTCCGGCAATGTGCTATTCAAGGCGCTCGCCTACTGCGCCGGGGGTCTTGCCGCCGGCGTCGTTCTTGGCGGCAGAGTTCCAATCATGCTGACCAGCCGGTCCGACCCGGCGGCGGCACGACTGGCATCACTTGCACTGGCGGCCATCGCCGTACAGGAGGATCACTGATGAGCGTTCAACCGAAGGTCGACACCACCCCCCATGTCAGCGACGAGGTCAAGCAGACCACCTGCTACATGTGCGCCTGTCGTTGCGGCATCAATGTGCATCTTCGCGATGGCAAGATCCGCTATATCGAGGGCAACCGTGACCATCCGGTGAACAAGGGCGTGCTGTGCGCCAAGGGGTCGGCCGGCATCATGCAGCATTATTCGCCAGCGCGCCTGAAATCGCCGCTGCGCCGAGTCGGGCCGCGCGGCTCCGGCCAGTTCGAGGAGATCAGCTGGGAAGAGGCGCTGCAGACCGCCACCGACTGGCTGGCACCAATCCGCAAGAACGACCCGCGCAAGCTTGCCTTCTTTACCGGCCGTGACCAGTCGCAGGCGCTGACAGGCTGGTGGGCGCAGCAGTTCGGCACCCCGAATTTCGCCGCGCATGGCGGCTTTTGCTCGGTCAATATGGCGGCTGGTGGGATCTACACGCTTGGTGGGGCGTTCTGGGAATTCGGATCGCCAGACTGGGACCTGACCGAGCTTTTCATCCTGTTCGGTGTCGCCGAGGATCATGATTCGAACCCGATCAAGATCGGGCTTGGCAAGCTGAAGACGCGCGGCGCACGGGTGATTTCGGTGAACCCGGTGCAGACCGGCTATGCCGCGATCTCCGATGACTGGTATGGCGTGACGCCGGGCACCGACGGGTTGCTGATCCTGTCGCTGGTGCGCGAGCTGATGCGCGCCGGCAAGATCGATATCGATTATCTCAGCCGTTACACCAACGCGCCGTGGCTTGTCATTAGCAACCCCGGCAAGGCGAATGACGGGCTGTTCCTTCGTGATGATGATGGCACGCCGCTGGTGCTTGACCGGGCGTCTGGCAAGACCGCGCCGCATTCCGACGCGTCGGTGAAGGTGGCGCTTCAGGGCGAGGTGAAGGTGAAGGGCGGCGGCATCGCGGTGCCGGCCTTCACGCTGATGGCCGAGGCCTATCTGACAGATGATTACGCGCCCGAGACAGTGGCCCCGAAAGTCGGCATCACGGCGGCGCGGATTCGCCAGCTTGCCGCCGATCTGGCCAAGGCGGCGTTCGAGAAGGAAGTGGTGATCGAACAGCCCTGGACCGACTGGAAGGGTGAAAAGCATGACCGCATGGTTGGCCGCCCGGTCTCGATGCACGCCATGCGGGGGATTTCGGCGCATTCGAACGGCTTCCAGACCTGCCGCGCGCTGCATATGCTGCAGCTTCTTCTGGGCTCGATCGAGGCCCCCGGTGGGTTCCGGTTCAAGCCGCCCTATCCAAAGCCGCCGCATGTCCACCCGAAACCTGCCGGCAGGCCCGATCAGGTCGCGCCGGAGACACCGCTTGCCGGTGCGCCGCTTGGCTATGTTCTGGGGCCGGAGGATCTGATCATCGATGATGACGGGTCGCCGCAGCGGATTGACAAGGCCTATAGCTGGGATGCGCCAATGTCGGCACACGGGATGATGCATATGGTCATCTCGAACGCTGTCGCCGGTGATCCCTACCCGGTCGATGTATTGTTCATGTATATGGCCAATATGGCGTGGAATTCGTCGATGAACACGCGCGGCGTCATGGATATGCTGACCGAAACCGACCCCGAGACAGGCGATTACAAGATCCCCAAGCTGATCTATTCCGATGCCTATTCCTCGGAAATGGTGGCCTATGCCGATCTGGTGCTGCCCGACACCACCTATCTTGAACGGCATGACGCCATCTCGCTTCTTGATCGCCCGATCTGCGAGGCCGATGCGGTTGCCGATGCCATCCGCTGGCCGGTTGTCGCGCCGGACCGCGATGTGCGCTGTTTCCAGTCGGTGCTGCTTGATCTTGGTGCGCGGCTTGGGCTGCCCGGCATGGTCGATGAGGATGGTGCGCCGAAATATGAGGATTATGGCGACTATATCGTCAATCACGAGCGCAAGCCCGGGATCGGGCCGCTGGCCGGCTTCCGCGGTGATAATGGCGATGCCGAGGGGCGCGGCGCGCCGAACAGCGACCAGCTTGACGCCTATATCGCCAACGGCGCCTTCTGGCAGACCGAAATTCCGGCCGAGGCACGCTATTTCAAGCCGGCGAATGCGGCCTATCAGCAATTCGCTGTCGAGATGGGGTTCTATGACGCACCGCAACCCTATGCCTTCCAGATCTATGCCGAGGTGCTGCAGAAATTCCGCCTTGCTGCCGAGGGGCATGGCGACCAGCAACCGCCCGACCATCTGCGCGAGCGCATGCGGACCTGTTTCACGCCGCTGCCAAGCTGGTACCCGCCCTTTGAGGGAAGCGCCGTCGATGAGGAGGCCTATCCGCTGCACGCGCTGACCCAGCGGCCGATGGCGATGTACCATTCCTGGGGATCGCAGAATGCCTGGCTTCGCCAGATCCATGGCCACAATCCCATGTTCATTTCGCAGGGGCTTGCCGCCGAGCATGATCTGAAGGATGGCGATTGGATATGGGTCACCTCGCATCATGGCCGCATCCGCGTGCCGGTGGCGGTGATGGCCGGCGTCAATGACCGGACAATCTGGACCTGGAACGCCATCGGCAAGCGCAAGGGGGCGTGGCAACTCGACCCCGAGGCACCGGAGGCGAAAAAGGGCTTCCTTCTGAACCACCTCATCCATGAATTGCTGCCGCCAAAGGGCGATGGCATGCGCTGGTCGAATTCCGACCCGATCACCGGCCAGGCCGCCTGGTTCGATCTGCGGGTGCAGATTGAAAAGGCGGCGGCGGATGAACCCGCTGAATCCTGGCCGCAATTCGATACGCTGCCGCGGATGAATGGCGAGGACGCGCCCGAGGCGACGCTTCGCTACGGCATCGAATGGACGCCGCAGGGCGGCGACAAGAAAAATGGGGGAGACACGTCATGACCATGCTGCCGGAGGCGTCGGCGATCAAGCTCGGGCTTGTCATCGACCTTGATATCTGCGTCGGCTGCCAGGCCTGCGTCGTCAATTGCAAGGAATGGAACACCGCCGGCTATGGTGCGCCACTTGCCGATACCGATGCCTATGGCGAATCGCCAAGCGGCGCCTGGCTGAACCGGGTGCATGCCTATGAGGCTGGTGACGGTGCCGATTCACGCACCGTCCATTTCCCAAAATCCTGCCTGCATTGTGAAGAGGCGCCCTGCGTTACCGTCTGTCCGACCGGCGCGTCGTTCAAGCGCGCCGAGGATGGCATCGTGCTGGTGAATGAGGATTGGTGCATCGGCTGCGGGCTGTGCGCCTGGTCATGCCCTTATGGCGCGCGCGAACTGGACCCGGCCGAAGGTGTGATGAAGAAATGCACGCTCTGCGTAGACCGAATCTATAATGACAATCTGCCGGAGGAAGACCAGGTTCCGGCCTGTGTGCGTACCTGCCCGACCAATGCCCGTCATTTCGGCGATCTTGGTGATCCGAATTCCGAGGTCAGCCAGATGGTGGCGGCGCGCGACGGCATCGATCTGATGCCGGAACAGGGCACCAAGCCGGTCAATAAATACCTGCCGCCGCGCCCGCGCAGGGCCGCCGATGAGGCGCCCTTATCGCTGGTGGCGATGGCCGAGGCCGACACGCCGACAGGCTTCTGGAAATGGGTTGATTCGACGCTCGACAGGATTGGCTGACACCGACCTGTGACAGACACCGGCGACGTACACCGGCGATGTACACTGGCGATGTACACTGGCGACAAATACTGAGGACACGACAATGCGGCCTGCCTGGTCAATCATCTTCTTCACCACCATCTCCGGTCTTGGCCTCGGCCTTGCCGGCTGGATCGTTCTTGGCCTGCTGCCGCTGATGACGCCGGCAAGCGTGATGGGTGTCGGCATCGGCACGCTGGCGCTGATCGGGGTTGGGCTGATCAGCTCGACCTTTCATCTCGGCCATCCCGAACGGGCCTGGCGGGCGCTCAGCCAGTGGCGGTCAAGCTGGCTGTCGCGTGAAGGCGTATTGGCGGTGATCGTGATGGCCGGGCTTGCCGGCTGGTTCGCTGTTGCCTATCGCGGCGGCTATGTGCCGCTCTGGGCCAATCTGGCGCTTCTCGTGCTGATCTATGTCACCGTCTATGCCACCTCGATGATCTATGCCTCGCTGAAGACGGTGGCGCGCTGGCACCATCCGCTGACGCCGGTCTGTTATCTGATGTTCGCGGCTGCCGGCGGCCTGTTGGTGACGCTGGCGCTGCTGGCCATCCTGCGGCTGCCGATCACCGCGGCGCTGGCGCAGGCGGCCATCGTGCTGATGCTGTCAGCCTGGGGTGTGAAGCTTGCCTGGTGGCGGCTTGCCGGCATGGCCAAACAGGCTGGCAGCATTGAATCCGCCACCGGCCTTGGTGCGCTTGGCGCGGTGCGGCCGCTGATGCCGCCGCATACCGAGGAGAACTACCTGCAGCATGAAATGGGCTTTGTCGTCGCCCGCAAACATGCCGACAAGCTGCGGATGATCGCGCTGTTGCTTGGCGGCGGAATGCCGGTGGTAATCCTGGTGCTGGCACCGGCCTCGGCCGGGGCGCTGGCGGTGGCGGTGCTGGCGCATGTCGCCGGGATGTTCGTTGAACGCTGGCTGTTCTTCGCCGAGGCAAAGCACGTCGTCACGCTGTATTACGGCGAGGCTGCCTGATCACCTGATGGCAGGCTGTGCTGGTCCAGCGCCAGCCCGCCAAGCCGCGCAAATCGCTGCAGTTCGGCATGCAGGCGGTCGGTGCGCGCGCCCGTCCATCTGATGCCGGGTTCTGGCCAGAACCCGGCCACCCGCATCAGACCCTCCCGGCGCTTGGCCTTCAGCTCGATCCGGCCGACGAACCGGTCACCTTCCAGCAGCGGATAGACATAATATCCCCAGCGACGTTCGGCTGCTGGCACGAACATCTCGTTCCGGTATTCGAATCCGAACAGCCGCTGCAATCGCTGCCTGTCGCGGATCGCCGGGTCGAACGGGTTGATGATCCGCATACGTGTCGGCGCGGTGGCGATCCCCGCCAGCCGGGCTTCGATGTCGGGACGGGCAAGGGCATCATGCCGGCGGCCATCGGCGCCCTCGATCTGAACCGGAACAAGGCGGCGCTGATCGGCCCAGTCCGTCACCTCGCCTTGTGTCACCGCATCCCAGAACCGTCTGACCTCGCCCGCGTTGGCAATCCACAGCCGGTCGATGGCACCATCGCACAGCCAGTCCGCCTGTTCGCGCAGCGTCGCGCCGTTGCCGCCAGGGGTGGGAAAGACCCGCGAACCAAGGTCGTAAAATTTGACGAAATTCTCGCGGTGCGATGTTGCCAGCTCGCCGGCATACCACATCTGTTCCAGCGCCTTTTTGTGCGGTGGGCGGGCCCACATCTCGGCGGTGCGTGGCCTGCTTTCAAAGGCGTGTGTTGACAGCGGCCCCTCGGCCTCGATGCGGGCGCGGATGGCGTGGATGTCACCCTTTGTCAGCCCGGACCGGTACCAGGCCGCCTTGGCGGTGCGCTCGCCAAGACGGCGAAACTGGCGTTGCCACATCGGATAGACATCCATCGGGATCAACGAGGCATCATGGGTGAAATGTTCGAACAACCCGCGCTGGCGAAGCAGGGTCCAGACCATGCCCTCGCGATAGCGCTGGGCCCGGCTCCACAGGATATGGTCATGCGCGCGAACGATATTGCGCACCGTGTCGATCTGCAGGAATCCCAGCCGGTGGATCAGCGGCAGTAATTCGGCCTGCCCGGTCGGCGGCGTGACAAGGTGGTTTGCCGCCAGCCAGAGCCTCCGTGCCTGCCCGTTGGTGATGGCAAGCCGGTGCCGGGTGGAGGGTTGTG
>SHBC01000022.1 GCA_004213025.1 SAR116 cluster bacterium | reverse complement strand
CAGCGTCATCTCACCAGGTTCGACCTGGCCCATCGTGCCCTCGACCTCGGGGTGGCCGGCATGGCCAATCAGCAGGATATGCCGTTTCTGACCCGCATGGCGCCGCGCCTCGATATGCACCTTGGTGACAAGCGGGCAGGTGGCGTCAACCGCGATCATCTTGCGTTGATCCGCCTCCTCGACGACGGCACGGGCAACGCCGTGCGCCGAAAACACGACAGGCGCGCCTTCCGGCACCTCGTCAAGCTCCTCAACGAACACCGCCCCCTGTGTGGCAAGGCCGTCGACAACGGTGCGGTTGTGAACAATCTCGTGACGGACATAGACCGGGGCGCCGAACTTCTCCAGCGCCACCTCGACAATCCGGACCGCGCGGTCCACGCCAGCGCAAAAGCCCCGCGGCGCTGCCAGATGCAGAAATTTACGATCTTGCAAAGCGGTCGTGTCCATGCGCTTGTTCTTGCGCGATAACGCGCCAGAGGTCAATTGCTGTTGTCGGAAAAAGCAGATAGGATGCCGCCATGAAACGCCGCATTAAGAACCGTATTCTCGCCGCATCGCCCCTCCTTGTCACAGCAGCATTGCTGGCAGGATGCACCGGTGGTCCGGATTATGTGAAATGTCCTGAACTGACGGCGCCGGAGGAAGGCGCCGAGGCGTTCATGCGCATCGATGAGACAGGTGAAATCGTCAACGCACGGATGAATGGTGTCCGGGCCAGCTGCGAGAAGGTCGGCGATGACGGCATTTCGATGGAGCTGTCTGTTGGGTTGAAGATCAAGCGGTTGACCGCCGAGGAATATCCGGCCGGTGTCGCGCAGGTCAATGTCGTCGGCCTTGTTGCCGAGGGCGACAAGGTCGTCAGCAGCCAGCCACCCATCAGATACAAGGCAGGCTTTCGGAAAGGCGAGCGGATAATGTATCCGGTGGTTGATTACGACGTCACGGTGAAGCAAGGCCAGCGGCTGATCCTCAGCCTCGTCCCGGGGCTCTAGCCAGCCCATTCGCCCGGGTCTCACAAATTCCTACGAAAAAGGGGTACGCCGCGGCGCACCCCTTAAATGTGTGTCGATTTGCAGAAGCTTGCTCTAGTTCAGCTTCTCGATTTCGGCGGCCGACTCATCGATCAGCGCAAGACCGGACTTGTCATCCAGCTTTGATGTGATGATCTGCGCAGCCGACGCAATCGCCAGTGTGGCCGCCTTGTCGCGAAGCTCAGTCACCAGCGCGGCCTCGGCGGCCTTGATCTTCGCCGTTGCCTGCTGCTCGCGACGCTTGATCGTCTCCTCGGCAGCCTTTTCGGCATTCTCGCGAATCCGCTCGGCGGTGGCCTCGGCCGTTTTCAGGATGATTTTAGCTTCCTCGGTGGCTTCGCGATGCAGGCGCTGGAACTGGTGAAGCTCATCAAGGGCCTCTTCGCGAAGCGCGCGTGCCTCGTCAAGTTCGGTGCGGATCTTCGCTGAACGTTCATCCAGTATGCCTGACAGGGCGGCGCCCGCCTTTTTCCAGACAAGGGCGACGAAGGCGGCAAAACCGACGGCTACCCAGACGGATTCCATGACGATGCCTTCCATCAAACAGCCTCCTGCGCGACCATGGTCTTGGCCACTGCCTTCACTGCCTTGTCGGCCTGTGCCTTGGTCGCCTTGACGCCGGCAATCTGGGTCGCGGCGTCGACGGCGGCCTCGGCGGCAATGGCCATCAGATTGCCCTCCGCCTCGGTGCGGGCCTCGGCCAGTGCGGTTTCCGCCTTGCCGATCTTGGTCGCCATTCTCTTGGCGGCCTTTTTCTCGGCAGCTTCAGCCTTTGCCTGTGCCTCGTTCGCCGCTGTCTTTGCGAACTCGGCGGCTTCGTTGCGGGCCTCGTCCAGGCTTGCCTCATAGTCGGCGCGGGTCTGCGCCGCCTCGTTGCTGGCCTCGCGAGCGCGGGTCAGGTCTTCGTCGAGACGCGTGCGGCGTTCTTCGAGGACCGATCCGATGCGGGGCGTCACAACCCGTGCCATGAAGATGTACCCAATGGCGAAAATGACAACAAGCCAGAACAGCTGCGATGGCCAGGTGCCAATCTTAAGCTGTGGTAAACCGGGCTCGCCACCAGCCGCATAGGCGGCCGATGTGGCTGTCACCATCATCGCAACGAGGGCGGTACTTGCCCATGCGTGCACTCTTCTCATGCCAGTCTCCTTGATGGGAACCAGCGCCGGGACAAAGCCCGGCACCGGTGCCACATTCGGGTCCGGAAAACCGGCCTAGAGGGCGAACAGAAGCAGCAGCGCAACAACCAGCGCGAACAGCGCGATAGCTTCAGTCAGGGCAAAGCCCAGAATGCCGATGCCGAACACTTCGCCGCGGGCTGCAGGATTGCGGGCAATCGAAGTCACAAGAGCGGAGAAGATGTTGCCGATACCGACACCAACGCCGGCAAGAGCGATCACAGCCAGTCCGGCACCGATCATTTTTGCAGCTTCTACTTCCATTTTCCTAGTCCTTCCGTAGGTTTTGAAATCAGTTCAATTTTGTCTTTCAGGGCCGCTTTTGAACGTCAGCGGTCAACGTTACGCCACGCTGTGTCTAGTGCAGATGCAGCGCGTCATTCAGATACATGCATGTCAGGATGGTGAAAACATAGGCCTGGAGTGCTGCCACCAGCACTTCCAGTCCGGTCAGACCGACGAGCGCCAGGAAAGGCAGCACCGAACCGGTCATGGCGATGCCGCCAGCCCCCGAAATCATCACCGCAAGACCGGCGAACACTTTCAGCATGGTGTGTCCTGCCAGCATATTGGCGAAAAGCCGGACAGACAGGCTGACCGGGCGCACAAAATAGGAAATCACCTCGATGACGATGAGAAACGGGATCAGCACCTTCGGCGCGCCCTGCGGCACGAAGAAGCTGAAGAAATGCAGGCCATGCTTGAACAGGCCGATCAATGTCACACCAATGAAGACGAAGCCCGCCATCGCAAAGGTCACGATGATCTGCGAAGTGAAGGTATATGAATAGGGGATCAGCCCCAGCATGTTGCCGAACAGCAGGAACACGAACAGGGTAAAGACAAACGGGAAATAGGCCCGGCCGTCATTGCCGACATTGCTGCGCACCATATCAGCGACGAATTCATACATCATCTCGGCCGCGCCCTGCATCCGCCCGGGGACCAGTTCGCGGTTGCGCATCGCACTGAACAGAAAGCCACCACCGACAACCATGGCCAGCAGCATGAACAGGCTGGAATTCGTAAAGGAGATGTCGTAGCCACCGGCCGCCAATTCGACAATCGGCTTGATCTCGAACTGCTCAACCGGGGAATGCATGCCCTCAGAAGCCATAGGTCGATCGTCCTCTCTTCACCAACGGCTATTCGCCGTCCTGCTTGTCCTCACGCTCGGCGTCGCGCCGATGCTCGTCAAAATACCCGGCCGCCATGCCGCGTCCCGACACCATCCGCCATACATTCAGCATGCCGGCAGCGGCACCAAGAAAGAACAACAACACCAGGAACAGCGGTGATGTTCCAAACCAGCGATCCAGCACCCAGCCAATGAACGATCCGACAATGACGCCGGCGACAAGTTCCGTCGCAACCCGCCCCAGAATGGCCCCCGCCCCGGCGGGCAGGCCGTGACGATCCGGTCCGCGCGTCTTCTCGTCCCTGTCTTCCTGCATGCGGTCAATGCGGCGGTCCAGATCCTGCAGGCGGTCATCGCCGCGGTGCCGTTCATTGTCGTTCATGTCAGTATCGTCAGAGAGCCCGGTCGTGACCGGAGCCAACACCGCAAGGCGGCGTCATGCCCATGGGTCAAAAGGCAAAAGAAAAGACGGTGTGCCGTTGCTCATCCCGTGCGGTTGATGTCCATATGACCGGGCCCGATTGTCACCGCACAGGGCGGCACCATTCGGAGCCCGAAATCGCGCCCAAAATAGGGGTGCGGCTCGACATTTGTCAAGCTTTCAATCAGGCGTGATTTTGCCAGCAAATCCGCGCGTTTGCGCCTGTGGCAAAGTGGCCCAGATGCGGGGCTGTGCCGGATCAGGCCACCGCGGCGTCGCGGATTCGCTCGGCGGTCTGCAAATCCACCGAGACAAGCTTCGAAATGCCGCGCTGTTCCATCGTCACGCCGAACAGCCTGTCCATCCTCGCCATCGTCATCCGGTGGTGCGTTATGACAAGGAACCGCGTGCTTGTCTTGTTGGTGATTTCCCGCAGCAGATCGCAGAATCTGGTGACATTCGTGTCGTCAAGCGGCGCATCGACCTCGTCAAGAACGCAGATCGGCGCCGGATTGGTCAGGAATACGGCAAAGATGATCGCCAGCGCGGTCAGCGCCTGCTCGCCGCCCGACAGCAGTGACAATGATTGCAGCCGCTTGCCTGGCGGCTGGGCAAGGATTTCAAGGCCAGCTTCAAGCGGATCATCGGAATCTGTCAGCTGCAGCTCCGCCGTACCGCCGCCAAACAGGATCTTGAACAGATCCTTGAAATGCGCGTTGACGTCGGCAAAGCTGCCAAGAAGCTGTTCGCGGCCCTGCCGGTTCAGTTTCGCAATGGCGGCACGAAGCTTCTCGATGGCGGCGACCAGATCTTCGGCCTCGGCCTCCATCGATTCGATCCGCGCGGCAACCTCGGCCATTTCGGTCTCGGCGCGAAGATTGACCGGGCCGATATTGTCGCGCTCGCGGATCAGCCGCTGTACCCGTTCCTCCAGGACGCCAAGCTCGGGAAGCGCGCCGGCATCCTCGGCCTCGGCAAGTTCGGGAAGCCCGTCCGGCGTGCAGCTCAGCTTTTCGCTGATCAGCTCCAGGATGACGCGCCGGCTTTCATCGGCACGCTCGCGCATGCCTTCGGCGCGGATCAGCTGCTCGCGGCTTTCGGCCAGCGCGGCATCAGCGTCACGCTGCGCGGTCTCGGCCTCGGCAAGTGCCGTTTCCGCGAGATGCAGCGCATCGGCCGCGGCCTGACGCTCGGCCTCGGCGGCGTCCAGCCTGTCGCCCATTTCGTGACGCCGCGCGGTAATCTCGTCCGGCAAGGCGGTAAGCCGGGCCTGCTCGGCCTCGGCCTCGGCAAGGCGTGCCTGCATTTGTTCGACACGCGATGCGGCGCCGGACTGGCGTTGCTGCCATTGCGCCGATTCCTGCTGGCAGCTGGTCAGCCGGTCGCGCGCCGCGCGCAATGTTTCGGCAAACCGGGATTCGGCCTGCATCGCCTCGGCCAGCAGACCCCGTGCCGCCTCGGCCTTCTGGCGGGCCTCGGCTTCGTCCTTGGCCAGTGCCGCGTCGTCGCCAAGCTTTGCCGCATCATCATTCGCGGCGGCAAGATCGGTGCGCATGCCGGTGGTGGCCTCATCAAGTTCGATCGCGCGCTGGCGTGCCGTGTCCAAACGCAGGCGGGCGCTTTCCTCTTTCTGGCGCGCGGTGGCTCTGGCTGCCTCGGCGCCCTCGGTGCCAACACGCTGCGTGGCAAGCTCCTGGCGTGCGAGCTGAAGTGACTCCTCGGCCGCGGTCGCGGCATCGGCCTGTGTGGCTTCAGCGGCGGTCGCGGTGGCAAGTTCGGTCTGCAGGGTTTCCAGCCGCTGGCGCTGACGGATGCGTTCGGCGCTGCTGTCCTGGGCGGCGCTGCGGCGCACAAATCCATCCCAGCGCCAGAGGCCGCCCTCGCGGGTGGTCAGGGCCTGGCCTGGCATGAGTGACGGCTGCATCACCTGAGCTTCCGACGCACTGTCGACAACGCCGACCCCGGCAAGTGCCGTCGCCAGCTCCGGTGCACCGCTGACGAAATGAGCCAGCGGCGAGGTGCCATCGGGCGGCGTCAGTGAGCCGGCATCGCCGCCGCCCCGCCAATAGGCCGTCTCGCCGGTTCCCGCCGGCGCGGCCAGCTCCTCGGCAAGATAGGCAGTCAGCGCCTTTTCCATGCCGTCGCTGACAGTCAGGCTGTCGAGGATCGGTGTATCGGCACTGCCATCCGGGCCGGTCAGAAGATAGCTCAGCGCATCAATCTCCGCCTGCAATCTGGCGGTCACCGTGGTGGCATCGCGCCGTGCGGCAAGCGCTGTCTCGCCAGCTGCCTGCGCGGTGGCAAAGGCTGTTTCGGCAGCGTCCAGCTGCTGGCGTGCCGCCCCGGCGGCTTCACTGGTTGTGGTGAAGTCGGTTTGCGTCTGCGCGGCCTCTTCTTCAAGCGCGTTCAGCGAGATATTGGCAAGGGCTTCGGCTGCGGCGGCAAGGCGGCCTTCCAGATCGGCAATCCTTGTGGCAAGTGCCTCGCGGGTGGCGGCGGCGGCACGAACCTGCGCGGCGGCATCGGCAAGCTGTGCCTCGGCTTCGCCGGTCTCCTCGCGGATGGTGGCCAGCCTCTGCGCCGCCGCGTCACGCTGCGGTGCGGCATCATCAATCTGTGTTTGCAGGGCGGCGGCTTCCGCAGCAAGCCGTGCCATCGCCTCGTCGGCATCGCTGCGAAGACCTGTCTCGCGGGCGATATCATCGCGCATCTGGTCTTGCTGGCGGATGCCACGCTCTATGGCGTCGCGGATCCGCGCTTCCTCGCGGTCAAGCTCATCACGCGTGATGGCAAGACGCTGAAATTCCGCCGCGCGCGCCACTTCGGCCTCGCGCAAGGACGGCAGGGCGGCAGCGCGCTCGGTGCGGATCGTGGCGCAGGCGGCAGCGGCGCCGGTCAGTTCGGTGGCGGCGGCCTGCGCCGCCGTCAGCGCGGTGTCGGCATCGGTGCGTGCTGTTTCGGCGGCATGCCAGCGGGCCATGAGAAGCTGTGCCTCAGCCTTGCGTATCCGGTCGGCGACAGACCGATAGCGCGCCGCCTGCCGGGCCTGCTTGCGAAGCGAATCACGCTGTTCGACAAGCCCGGCGATGACATCATCAAGCCGCTCAAGATTGGTTTCGGCGCCTCGAAGCCGCAATTCTGCCTCATGCCGGCGGGCATGCAGGCCGCGGATATTGGCAGCTTCCTCAAGCAGGGCGCGGCGATCCGCCGGGCGGGCGCCGACGATGGCGCCAATCCGCCCCTGCGAGACGATCCCCGATGAGCGCGCGCCGGTGGCGGAATCGGCGAACAGCAGCTGCACATCCTTGGCCCGCGCCGGCCTGGCATTGACGAAATAGCTGCTTCCCTTGCCGCGTTCGATCTTGCGCGTGATCTCGAGCTCGTCCTCGTTATTGAACTCGCTTGGCGCGCTGCGGTTGCTGTTGTCGAGTTGAAGCGTGATTTCAGCCAGGTTGCGGGCCGTGCGCTGTTCGGTGCCGGAAAAGATCACATCATCCATTTCCGCACCGCGCATCTGGCGAGCGTTGCTTTCGCCCATCACCCAGCGCAGGCCCTCGACGATGTTGGATTTGCCACACCCGTTCGGCCCGACGATGCCGGTCATGCCCGATTCGATCTCGACCTCCGCCGCGTCGGCGAAGGATTTGAATCCGGTCATCTTCAAGGTTCGGAAAATCACAGGCGGCTACCAGCCTCGATCAAAATATGTTGGTCAGAAAGGACGGATCAGAAAACATGAGTGACGGCGTCTCACGCACCAAAGGCGCTGAGCTGCTCGGCGAATTCCTCATAATCCCTGTTGCCGGAAATCATCAGATCGTCATTCACGACGAATGACGGTGTCGAGCTGATTTTCCAGTCATCCACTGCCTTCTGGCGAAGATCGACAATGCCTTCCAGCAGAGGCCGGTTGCGCATGATGTCGTTGAACTCATCCGCGCTGACGCCGGCAAGCCTGGCCATTTTCTGCAGCTCGGCGACCGGGTCGGCGGCCCGCGTCCAGACAGGCTGCTTGGCAAGAAGCATTTTCACCAGCGGAAAGAATTTCGTTTCTGGAACCGCGCGGACCAGGGCGTGCGCACGAAGCGCCAGCCCGTCCAGCGGGAAAGGATGCATCTCAAACCGAACGATTCCTTCATCAATCAGCTTGGCCTTCACCTTGGGAAAGGTGTTGTTGTGGAAATCGGCACAATGCCCGCAGGTCATCGAGTAATATTCGGCGACCCGAATCGGCGCCTCGTCGCTGCCGATAAAGCGCGGTGACAGCGCGCGTTCAAGCGAATCATCGCTGGCCAGCGCGTGCGGCGCGGCGGTCAGAAGGGCGGCGGTGCCAGCACTCATCGCAACAAAGCGGCGGCGCGGAATGGCATCGATATTGTGGGCGGATGCTTTCATGCCGCCACAATAGCCAAAGCCCGGGCTGTGGGCAATGCAGATTCACACAATGAAGACCCGGATTCAGCGCTGCCGTCAGCTGTGTCCGGCCCGGCCAAGGCGGCGCAGCGCGGCGCGGACCTCAGGCGATTTGATTCGCTCAAGCCTGGCGTCGAGTTCCCAGATCGACTCCGCCAGCGCGGCGGGGGCCGGTGCCTGGCTGACTTCCGGCGTTGCGGGCTGGGCCGGTTGCGGGGCAAGCGTCTGCACAAACACCAGCTCGGCAACAGCGCGATACCCGAAAGTTGCGTTCACCCGGTCGATGATCGGCTGTTTCATCTGCAGCGCGATCGGCCCGTAACCGCTGGCAATAGCAACTTTAAGCGTGCCGCCGCCGCGCCGTGACAGGTTGAGTTGGGTGGGGCGGCTCCACGTCGCCATATCACCGGCAATCTGGCGCCAGTTCGAGACAAGCCGGCTGATCACGAAGCCGCGTTCGCGCACACTTGGCGCCACCATGCCATCAACCAGCCTTGAAAGGCGTGTCATGCGGTGGCGGCGGTCGGCTGTCATCTGCGGGTGTCCTGTGCTGGCGGCTGTGATGTGGTGTCAGATCGGCGGTAGCATAGCACACCGACACGGGTGCGACCATTATGATGCCGGTGTGATGCCGGCCGGTGATTGAACCGGCAGGGGGGCTATGCCAGTCTGATTGCTATGACCGCATCTGCCTTTCCCGCCACGGCCATCTTCGACTGGTATGACCGGCATGGCCGCAGTCTGCCATGGCGGTATCGCTGGCCGGATCTGGCGCCGGCCTATCATGTGTGGCTGTCGGAAATCATGCTGCAGCAGACTGTCGTTACCACCGTCATCCCCTATTTTCTGAAATTCACCCGCCGCTGGCCACATGTCTGCGACCTTGCCGCGGCGGAGCAGGACGAGGTCATGGCGGCCTGGGCCGGTCTTGGCTATTACGCACGCGCACGCAACCTGCACCGCGCGGCGCAGATCCTCTGCGCCGAAAATGCCGGCCGGTTCCCTGATGAGGTGTCAGGTCTGCGCGGCCTTCCCGGGATTGGTCCTTATACGGCTGGCGCGATTGCGGCGATCGCCTTTGGCCGCCGTAGCACCGTTGTTGATGGCAATATCGAACGCGTATTGGCGCGCTTTTTCGCCATCACCACACCGCTTCCCGCGGCGAAGCCGGAAATCGGCGATCACTATGACGCCATCCTGCCATCCGAACGTCCATCGGATTTCCCGCAGGCGCTGATGGATTTTGCGAATGCCGTCTGTACCCCGCGCAATCCTGGCTGTCAGGTCTGTCCGCTTGGCGAGGGGTGCGCCGCACGCCGCGCCGGCACGCCTGAGGCATGGCCGGTCAAGGCGCCAAAAAAGACCAAGCCGGAACGCCGCGGCATTGCCTTTGTCGCCATTGCCGGCGACGGACGGGCCTTCATGGTGACACGTCCCGAACGCGGCATGCTTGGCGGTATGCTGGCCTTTCCGTCCGCCGGATGGACACAGGATGATGGTCCCTATGATGCAGACGACCCGTTCGCCGGCGCGCCCTTCGCGGCCGACTGGCGGATGGCCGGGGACAGCGTCAGCCATGTCTTCACGCATTTCTCGCTGAGCATGGATGTGGCGGTCGTCGAATGGGACGAGACGGCCTTATCAGGCGAATGGCACGCTGTTCGCCCGGCAAGCCTGCCAACGCTGATGCGCAAGGTCTGGATGGTGGCGCGGCGGCAGGTTTGAAGGTGTGAAGGTGCCGAAATCAACCGGCTTTAGACATAAATCGGGGTCAGTGATTGAAATGCCGCATGCCGGTCATCGCCATCACGATACCGGCTTCATCGGCGGCGGCTATCACCGTATCGTCGGCCTTTGATCCACCTGGCTGGATCACCGCCGTGGCGCCGGCCTCGATCAAGGCTGCCAGCCCGTCGGCAAACGGGAAAAACGCGTCAGACGCGGCCACCGAGCCGATTGTCCTGGGGGCGTCCCAGCCATGATGGGCCGCGGTGTCGCGTGCCTTCTGCGCGGCGATACGGGCGGAATCGACACGGCTCATCTGGCCGGCACCAACCCCGACCGTGCAGCGATCCCGCGCAAAAACAATGGCGTTGGACTTGACGTGCTTGACCACCCGCCAGGCAAACATCAGATCGGCAAGTTGCCGCTCGTCAGGGTGCGCCCTGGTGACAATCCTGATGTCATCGGCGGTGATCATGCCGCTGTCACGCGACTGCGCAAGGAACCCGCCACTGACGGATTTGATCTTCACCGCATCGCTGCCGGCATCTGGCATGGCGCCGGTGGTCAGCAGCCGCAGATTCGGTTTTTCCGCCAGAATGGCGCGCGCCGCCTCGTCGGCCTCCGGGGCGATCACGACTTCGGTGAAGATGCTGGTGATGCGGCGGGCCGTCTCACCATCAAGCGGCATGTTGGCGGCGACAATGCCGCCAAAGGCGCTGACCGGGTCGGCGGCAAGCGCCGCGTCCCAGGCATCGCTCAGCGATCCCGCCGAAGCAACACCGCACGGGTTGGCGTGTTTGATGATGGCGATTGTCGGTTCACTGAATTCGGCGGCCAGTTCGAAGGCGGCGTCGGTGTCATTCAGATTGTTGTAGGACAGCGGCTTGCCCTGAAGCTGGGTGGCGCTGGCGACACCGGGGCGTACCGGACCGGCGGCGTAGAGGGCTGCCTTCTGATGCGGGTTCTCGCCATAACGCAATTCCTGAAGACGGCGCCCGGCAATGGTCATCGAATCATCCATTGTGTCCCCCATCCCGTCACTGGCCATCCCGTCACTGGCCATCCCGTCACTGGCCATCCAGTCGGCGATGGCCTGGTCATAGGCGGCGGTGCGCGCAAACACCCGGCCGGCAAGGCGGCGGCGGGTTTCCTGGCTAACGTCGCCGACGGTGGCGATCTCGTCGATCACACCGTCATAATCCGCCGGATCGCACAGAACGGTGACAAATTCATGGTTTTTCGCTGCGGCGCGAAGCATCGCCGGGCCGCCGATGTCGATATATTCGATCAGCGTGGTGAAATCGTCGGTCTTCGCGCGTTGCTGCTCAAACGGATAGAGATTGACCGCCAACAGATCGATCCCGGCGATTCCCTGTTCCTGCATGGCGGCGAGATGCGCGTCGTCGTCCCGGCGCGCCAGCAACCCGCCATGGATGTTCGGATGCAGCGTCTTCACCCGACCATCCATGATCTCGGGAAAGCCGGTGACCTCGGCAACATCGGTAACCGCAAGCCCGGCGTCGCGAAGCGTGGTCGCGGTGCCACCGGTCGACAGGATCTCGAACCCCTGCGCGGCGAGGCCGGTGGCGAAGGGAACAAGGCCGGTCTTGTCGGAAACGGATAGAAGGGCACGCCGTGATGTCATGCTGCGGTGGCTCCGGTGGCTGCAGAAATGTCGTCTGCCTTATGGCAAAGGCGTCCGTCGATGGCAATGCGAAGCGGCACAATGCCGATATATTTGGCCTTCATGGTTACTGGTTGCTTCGCGTGAAGGCCCATTTGACCTCGTGCGATCCGGTGGTGCGGATCTCGCTGACCATGACCTTGACGACGATCTGCTGGCTGGCCTGGCGCAGGCCGTCCTCGAAATAGACCGAATTTTCGACTTCGACGTTGCCGCCCGACGCCTTGAAGGTCCAGCCCACCCGGCTGCCGCGTATTTTCATCAGCACGGTGCCGTTCGGCAGCGGCGCCGCCGTGACCCGTGGGTGAAGGTGAAAGCGGACATAGGCAAGGTTGGGTATCTCGCCCGGCGCACCGGTATATTCCAGCGTGTCCGAGCCACGAAGATTGGCCCCGCCGGTTCGCAGATACAGTTTGCGATGATGCAGGATGCCGTGCGAGGTTTCGAACCCGTCATGCGTGGCAACGGCAAGAAGGCCGGCCTGCGCCTCGCCAACCTCAACGCCGGATACCGAGGCAAGACGACCATCCTGAAGGCGTGATGAATTCTGATTGTCGAGGCCGACTGTCGAATGCGCCGCTGTCGAGCACATCACCCGGCGCAGCGTCGGGTCGGTCATCATCTGGCCCGAATTGACGATCAGCTGGGCCTGACCGACGCTCATCTCAAAGCCAAGTGTGCCAAGGCCGGTGATCGTGCCGCCGGCTGCGTTGACAGGCTCGCCAGCATCCATGATCACCACCGTGCGGCCACTGCCGATACGGATGAAGCCGCTATAGGGGGCCTGCTGTATGGTCTTGCTGCGGGTGCCGGAGCGCGAGAGGGTTTCCTCGACAATCTCGCTCGGCACTTTGCCGGCACCATTGAAATGTGCGATGCGCCCGTCACCGTGACGCCACATCCGGACAAGCCCGCCCATACGCTCGATCATGTCGGCAAGCGCGGCCCCGTCAGCGCCGGCAAGGCTTGTCGCCATGCGAATCTCGACAAGCTGGCGCAACATCAGGATATGCCTGTCCGGCATGCGGCTGACATGGCCGCCATCAGGGTGGATGGCGGCGGTGAGCTTTGGCATCAATATATCAAGCAGGGCGCCAAGCCGTGCCGCGTCGGCGCCCATCACGGCCTCGGCGAGGGCGAGTCCGCGCAGCGCCCCGATCTGATCATCGAGGTTGCGCATCCGGCGCCAGTCAATGGCAAGGCAACGAAGCTGCATCTCAACC
>SHBC01000021.1 GCA_004213025.1 SAR116 cluster bacterium | reverse complement strand
CCGGCCCGGCCACGGAAAATTCCTGCCGGCAGACCGCGTTCAGGCAGGGATATGGCTGACTTTCAACAGGAAAAAGCACGACTTACCATGACCCTTCGCGGTCTTGGGGTTGTCGAGTCGGATGTTCTGTCGGCCATCGAGCAGGTGCCGCGCGAATTCTTTGTTCCGGCCGCGCTTCGTGATCATGCCTATGAGAACGCCTCGCTTCCCATCGCCTTGGAGCAGACCATCAGCCAGCCCTATATCGTCGCCAGGATGACGGCGGCGCTGCAACTGACCGGGCGAGAGCGTGTTCTGGAAATTGGCACTGGCAGCGGCTATCAGGCGGCCATCCTGTCATTGCTGTGCCGCCGGGTTTATTCGATCGAGCGGTTGCGGCCTCTGCTTGTCGAGGCGGAGACGCAGTTTCGCAAGCTGCGAATCACCAATATCACCACAAAAGTCGGCGATGGCGCCCGCGGCTGGCCGGAAGGCGCGCCCTTTGACAGGATCATTCTGACCTGCGCGCCTGCCACCATTCCCGAAGCACTGTTGAATCAATTGAAAACTGGCGGCATCATGGTGGCACCCGAAGGCCGTGACCGTGCGCAGGCACTGGTGACAGTCCGCCGGACCGAGACCGGTTTCGAGAAAGAGGAGCTGCTTCCCGTGAAATTCGTTCCGTTGGTAGAGGGCTAGAGGATGGTGCCGCATCAGGGCAGCCTCCGGTGGCTTGCGACAATGGCGCTGGTGACAGCAATGGTGCCGGTTGCCGGATGCAAGGCGCCGAACCTGTCACTCACCCGGGACACGCTGGCACCGGTTCTGGTGGCGCCACTGCGCCAGCCGCGTGAGGCCATTCCGCCCGACGGACGCGTCACGGTGCGCGATGGCGACAATATCTATGCCATCGCGGCGCGCTATGGTGTGCCGCCAACCTCGATCATCCGCGACAACCAGATTGGCCCGCCCTATGCGGTTGTTGTCGGGCAGGTCCTGAGGCTGACACCACCGCGAACGCATGTCGTCGGGCCCGAGGATTCAATCTATTCGCTGTCCCAGCGCTATGCTGTCAGCCAGTATCAGCTTGCCGAAGCCAATGGCGTCGAGGCACCCTTTACACTGGAAGTGGGGCAGCGGCTGATTCTGCCAGACCAGCTTGATTTTTCGGTTCTCGATGTGGCGCCTCAGGCCACCACCGTTGCGGCGGCGGTGCCGCCGCCGCCGGTGCCTGCCGCCACACCGGCGGTCAGAAAGCGCTTTGTCGCGCCGTCCGGCACCGGCGCGTTTCGCTGGCCGATCGAGGGTGAAATTGTCACCGAATTCGGTCCGGCAGCCCGCGGCGTGCATAATGACGGCGTCAATATCGCGGCCGCGGCGGGAACCGATGTCCGGGCAGCGGCGCGCGGCACTGTGGCCTTTGTCGGGCGTGAGATCAAATCCTTCGGAACCCTGATCCTGGTCAAGCATGATGGCGGGATCATCACCGCCTATGCGCATCTTGGCGAGGTTCTGGTCAGGGAAGGGGATGTCATCGAGATCGGCCAGAAGATTGCGACGGTCGGACAGACAGGCAAGGTCGACTCGCCGCAACTGCATTTCGAGATCCGCCGTTCGCGTAAGCCGATTGACCCCCGCACACTCATTGCCTGATAGAAAATGGCCTGATAGGGGGTTGCCTGAACGGGAACTACACTCCGGGGCCTATTACTTTCCTGTCAGGTCGGTTTCGGTGCGCGCCGCCAGATCGACGATGAACTGCCAGGCCACGCGGCCCGAGCGCGATCCGCGTTCCATCGACCAGGCAAGGGCCTCTCGGCGGACATCGACATTGCTGGTATTGATCCCGAAATGCGCGACATAGCCTTCAACAATGGCAAAGAAAGTGTCCTGGTCGATCGAATGGAAGCCGATCCACAGTCCGAAACGATCAGACAGCGAGACGCTTTCCTCGACACTTTCCGACGGGTTGATGGCGGTGGATCGCTCATTTTCGATCATCTGCCGCGGCATCAGATGCCGCCGGTTGGAGGTGGCATAGAAAATGACATTGTCCGGCCGCCCCTCAACCCCGCCATCAAGCGCCGCCTTCAGCGACTTGTAGCTGCTGTCACCATGATCGAAGGTCAGGTCGTCGGTGAAGACGATGAACCGGCGATCGAGCTGCGACAGATAGCTCATCAGGAAGGGCAAGTCGGAAATATCCTCGCGATGCACCTCGACAAGTGCGCAATCCATCCCGCGGTCTGTGACAGTGCCATGCACGGCCTTGACCAGTGACGATTTTCCGGTACCGCGCGCGCCCCATAACAGTGCGTTATTGGCCGCAAATCCCCGCACAAAGGCGATGGTGTTGGACAGCAGGTTGTCACGCTGGTGATCAACCCCGCACAACAGTCGCAGATCAACCCGGTTGACCTTTGTAACGGCACCAAGGCGGCGGCTTGAGCTGTTCCAGACATAGGCCTCGGCAGGTTTCACATCCGCCGCGGTCGGGTCGGTGGGGCTGTATTTTTCGAGGGCGTCTGCGATGCGCGAAAGATGGCGCAGGAACTCGGAATCGGTATCAGGATCGGTCATCACGGGAATCTAACAGGGCTGGCGACGCCTAACAACTCCCGCATTGGTCATTTTTTACGGTCATTCCTGCGCAGATTTCGTGCACAGAATTCGTGCGCTGGGATGGCGTTGATCATTGCTCAACCGTGTCTTGGTGTTTATGGTGCGGAACCAACGAATTCGAGCACAGTCTGGAGTTGAAACGACATGCTTATTTCCCCAGCTTTTGCCCAGTCCGGCGGCTTTGCCGAAGGCGGCCTCGGGCTGATGCCGATCATCCTCGTGATGGTCATCTTCTATTTCCTGCTGATCCGTCCGCAGCAGAAGCGTGCCAAGCAGCATAAGCAAATGCTGTCGGCCCTGAAACGCGGTGACAAGATCATAACCAATGGCGGCCTGACGGGCACCATTATCAAGGCAATTGATGACAGCGAGACCATCGAGGTCGAGATCGCCAAGGATGTGAAGGTCAATGTTGTCCGCACAATGATTGCCGATATACGCGGCAAGACCGAAGCCAAGTCGTAAACGACATGAAGGTGCCGTGGTGATGCCACGGCACGCATCCATCTGAAGAGAGCCTGCCGCCATGCTACAGTTTGAAGGCTGGAAAAAGCTTGTCGTGATCCTGATCACGGTTCTTGGCATCGTCTATGCGGCGCCAAACATGATGCCGGGTGACGATGATTCCGGCGGCGGTTTCCTGCCGGGGCAGAAGATCAATCTCGGGCTTGACCTGCAGGGCGGATCGCACCTTCTTCTGCGGGTCGATATGGATGTCGTCGCGCAGGAGCGGCTCGAAGGCATTGCCGAGACCATTCGCCAGGAATTCCGCACCCGGAAAATCAGGTTCAGTGGCCTCGACGTGACTGATGATGAAGTGCGCGTAAAGCTTCGCAAGGCTGATGACAGCGCGGCTGCTACGCAGATTTTTGGCGATTTCGGCCGTGATTTCGACATTGTCGATGACTCTCCTGATTACCGCATTGCGTTCAACGAGATCGGTCTGACAACGCTGCAGACACAGACGATTGAACAGTCGATGGAAATCATCCGGCGGCGGATTGACCCGGATGGCACGAAAGAGCCGGTCATTCAAAGACAGGGTGCTGACCGCATCCTTGTGCAGCTTCCCGGTGTCGATGATCCCGAGGAGATCAAGCGCCTGCTTGGCCGGACGGCGAAACTGACCTTCCAGCTTGTCGATATGTCAATGACGGCGCAGGAGGCGATGGATCGGGGGCGCACACCGCCTGGCTCGGTTCTTCTGCCAAGTGATTCCGATGACGGGCAGTTCTATGTCGTCGAAAAGCGTGTCATGGTCAGTGGTGAGTTGCTGGAAACCGCGCAGGCGAGTTTTGACCAGAACAATCGCCCGTCGGTCAGTTTCACCCTGAACGCCACCGGTGCGAAACGGTTTGGCCGCGTAACCGGGGCGAATATCGGGCGTCCCTTTGCCATCATTCTGGATGGCAAGGTGGTGTCCGCGCCGACCATCCAGTCGCAGATTTTCGGCAGTGGCCAGATCACCGGCACCTTCACCGTCGCCGAGACGAATGAACTTTCGCTGATCCTGCGCGCAGGCGCATTGCCGGCACCGCTGATCGTGATGGAGGAACGCTCCATCGGTCCCGGTCTTGGCGCGGACTCTGTGGCAGCCGGGCAGATCGCGGCCATCGTCGGGCTGGCGCTTGTCATTGTCTATATGATCCTCAGCTATGGTCTGTTCGGCCTGCTGGCGGACATCGCGCTGGCGGTGAATGTGATCCTCATTCTTGGCGCGCTGTCGGCGATTCAGGCGACACTGACATTGCCGGGGATCGCTGGCATCGTCCTGACCATGGGCATGGCGGTCGACGCCAATGTTCTGGTGTTCGAGCGGATACGCGAGGAGCTGCGGCGGGGCCGAAGCGTGATGGCGGCCATCGAAGGCGGCTACAAGCGCGCCATCTCGACAATCATCGATTCCAACCTGACGACCCTTTTCGCCGCGCTGTTTCTCTATGTATTCGGATCGGGTCCGATCAAGGGTTTTGCGGTAACGCTGTCAATCGGCATCGCGACTTCGCTGTTCACCGCGGTGATGGTGACGCGCTTGCTGATCATCATCTGGCTTGAGCGCAAACGCCCGCGCCAGCTGGTCCTGTAGGGAGACGAGACATGCGTCTGAAACTAGTTCCCAGCGATACCAGCATCGATTTCCTGCGCCTTCGCAAGCCAGCGATTGTCTTTTCGGCGCTTCTCGTGGCCGCCTCGGTGGCGTTGTTCTCGCTTGTCGGGCTGAATCTCGGGATTGATTTCCGCGGCGGCATCCTGCTCGAGGCACGCGATACCGGCGGGCCGGCCGACATTGGCGGGGTCCGGTCCAACCTGGATCAGCTTGGCCTTGGCGATATCAGCATTCAGGGCTTTGGCAGTGAGACGGATATTCTGATCCGCGTGCAGCGCCAGGAAGGCGACGAGGCGGCGCAGATCGCGGCGATCAGGGCGATCACTGAGGCTCTTGGCGCCGATTATGACATCCGCCGGACCGAATTTGTTGGTCCGACCGTTGGTGCGGAGCTGGCGCAGAAGGGCATTCTGGCCGTTGCCTGCGCGTTGCTGGCAATCATGGTCTATATCTGGTTCCGGTTTGAATGGCAGTTCTCGATTGCCGCCATTCTGGCGCTGGCGCATGACGTGCTGTCGACGATCGGGTTGTTTGCCCTGACATCTTTTGAATTCAACCTGGCCACGGTGGCGGCGATCCTGACCATTGCCGGCTATTCGATCAATGACACCGTGGTGGTGTTCGACCGGGTCCGGGAAAATCTACGCCGCTACAAATCCTATGAGCAGCGCGAAATTCTGAACATGTCGCTGAACGAAACGCTGTCGCGGACGGTCATGACGTCGGTCACGACGCTGCTGGCATTGCTGGCGATTGTACTTTTTGGCGGGGCGGTGCTTCGCGACTTCGCGCTGGCGATGATGTGGGGCGTGCTGATCGGCACCTATTCGTCGATCTTCGTGGCTGTCGGCATGTTGGCGTCGTTTGATCTGAAACGCCACCTTGATGAGGATGACGATCCCGGCGCAGTGGCCGAGGATGTCTGACCGGGCGTATGGTTGATATCAAGAGTTTTGGCGAAGGAAGCGACCTCCAGCTTATCCATGGCTATGGCGATGGTGGGTTCCGGGTGTCGGGAACGCGCCATAGCGGCAGCCTGTTCGTGCTGCCCCGCCTGTCCACAGCCTGGACACCACCAACGGACCTCGATGATCTGACAGCAGGCGATCTGGTGCCGCTTCTGGGCGATCCCGCCGCGCCATTGCTGGTTCTTGGTGCCGGGGAGGCGCCGCAACATCCGTTCAACGAACTTGGTGCAGCGTTGCGCGCCCAGGGGGTGGCTTTTGAATTGCTGTCCACGCCAGCGGCCTGCCGGACCTGGAACGTGCTGATGAGCGAGGGGCGCGCCGCCGCCGCCGCGCTTGTCGCCATCTGATGCCAGACAACGGCCAGCCAAACAGCCGGTCAAACAATTGGTCAAACAGCTGGCAGGCTCTTCGCGACAGTGACAGGGATCTGGCGCTGTGCCTGCTGTTCAACCCGACCAATTCCCGTCCGGTGCTGGCCGACAGGCTGAATCTCGCGCTGGAGGCGGAAATATCGGTGCGCGTGACCTCCGAGCCGATGCTGGCCGCCATCCGGCTGCAATGGTGGGCTGACGCCATCGAATCGCGACGCCATGAGAATGTGCCATTGATGCGCCGGCTGCTGATGCATCTTGAGAGCGGTGCGATCCGGCAGGACGATTTGCTGGCGCAATTGGCACTCTGGCAGGACCGGCTTGCCGACAACACGATCTCGGCTGCGTCCTGCTGGCGGGATGTCTTCGTGTTGCTGGCCGGTGGGCAAGAGCCTCAGCCTGCGGCCGGGCGTGTCGGTGCGGCGCTGCAGGACCATGAACTGGCAGCGCAGCTTGATGAGGCTATTCTGGCCGGCCTTCGCACGCGCCAGCTTTATTGGATCTGGATGGCCGGACAATTGGCCCGGCATCGCCTGTCCGGCGGATACCGTGATGATGATGCGCTGCTGGTATGGCGGATGCTCGGCTGGCGGTTTGGGATCAGGCGGCCTTCACCATTGCCCAGCCCCTGAAGGATTCCAGCGCCCGGCTGGCATAGGCCAGTTTCCGGTCACGGCCACGAAGCTTGCGCTTGCCACCGGTTGCGGCCCCGTCGATCGGCGGGAACAGGCCGAAATTCACATTCATCGGCTGAAAGGTGTCGGCATCGGCCCCGCCGGTAATATGGGCCAGCAGGGCACCATGCGCGGTATCGACTGGCGGCGGGCTCCAGCTCCCGCCTGTTGCCTGAGCGGCCGCCATGATCCCTGCCATCAGGCCGATGGCGGCAGATTCGACATAACCCTCGACGCCGGTGATCTGGCCGGCAAAACGCAAGGATGGCCGCGCCTTCATCCGCAGTTGCCCATCAAGCAGGCGTGGTGAATTGATGAAAGTGTTGCGGTGCAACCCGCCAAGACGCGCGAACTGGGCGTTCTCAAGCGCCGGAATCGTCTGGAAGACGCGCACCTGTTCGGCATATTTCAGCTTTGTCTGGAAACCGACCATATTGTAGAGCGTGCCAAGGGCGTTGTCCTGGCGAAGCTGGATCACCGCATGCGGGCGGCTGCCATCATGGGCATTGGTCAGGCCAACAGGCTTCATCGGCCCGAAACGCAGCGTTTCCGGCCCCCGCGAGGCCATTACCTCGATCGGCATGCAGCCTTCGAAATAGGGTGTGTTCTCTTCCCATTCGCGAAAGCTCATCTTCTCGCCGGTCAGCAGCGCGTCGATAAACGCCTCATATTGCGGCTTGTCCATCGGGCAGTTGATATAGTCCTTGCCGTCGCCGCCATCGGTCGCCTTGTCATAGCGTGACTGGAACCAGGCCACATCCATATCGACACTGTCGAAATGCACGATCGGGGCGATGGCATCAAAGAAGGCAAGATCATCCTCGCCGCCAATCTCTCGCACCATCTGGGCAAGCGCCGGTGAGGTGAGGGGGCCGGTGGCGATGATGACATTGTCCCAGTCATCGGGAATCTCGGTCACTTCCTCACGCGCCAGCTCGATCAGCGGATGTTCTGCCAGGCGATTCTGCACGCCGGCGGAAAAGCCGTCCCGGTCAACCGCAAGCGCGCCGCCAGCCGGCACCTTGTGTTCATCAGCGGCACTCATGATCACCGAATCCATCAGCCGCATCTCGGCATGAAGCACGCCGACAGCGTTTGCCTCGGCATCGTCAGAGCGGAAACTGTTGGAACAGACAAGCTCGGCGAGGTGGTCGGTGTGGTGCGCGTCGGTTTTCCGAACAGGCCGCATCTCATGAAGCACAACGCGAATGCCGCGCTGCGCGACCTGAAAGGCCGCCTCACTGCCAGCCAGTCCGCCGCCAATGATATGAACAACCGGAGTGCTGCTGTCAGTTAGTGGCATGATCATCCCTTCGTTGGCAGCATACGCGCCAGATAGGCGCCGGTATGCGATTCCGTGACCGCGGCAACCTGTTCCGGCGTGCCTTCGGCGACAATCATGCCGCCGCCATCGCCGCCCTCGGGACCAAGATCGATGATCCAGTCGGCGGTCTTGATGACGTCCATATTATGTTCAATGACGATCACTGTGTTGCCCTGGTCGACAAGCTCCTGCAATACCTCCAGAAGCTTGGCGATGTCATGGAAATGAAGGCCGGTTGTCGGCTCATCAAGGATATAGATGGTGCGGCCTGTTGCCCGGCGTGACAGCTCCTTCGACAGTTTCACGCGCTGCGCCTCGCCGCCGGACAGCGTCGTTGCCTGCTGGCCGATGCGAACATAGCCGAGGCCAACCCGGAACATGGTCTCCAGCTTTTCCCGGATTGACGGCACGGCCTTAAAAAACTCGACACCTTCTTCCACAGTCATTTCAAGAACATCGGCGATGGACTTGCCACGGAAGGTGATTTCCAGCGTTTCCCTGTTATAGCGGCGCCCCTTACAGGTGTCGCAGGTCACATAGACATCGGGAAGGAAATGCATCTCGATCTTGATCAGACCGTCACCCTGGCAGGCCTCGCACCGTCCGCCTTTCACATTGAAGGAGAAACGCCCCGGGGCATATCCTCGCGCCTTCGCCTCCGGCAGGCCGGCAAACCATTCCCTGATGGGCGTGAAGGCGCCGGTATAGGTGGCGGGGTTCGAACGTGGCGTGCGGCCGATTGGCGACTGGTCGATATCCACCACCTTGTCCAGCAACTCGGCACCATTGATGGCCTTGTGCGGTGCCGGCATCTCGCGGGCCTTGTGCAGGCGCCGGGCCAGCCCCTTCCACAGCGTTTCCAGGACCAGTGTCGACTTGCCGCCGCCGGACACGCCGGTAACGCAGGTCAGAACGCCAAGCGGGAACTCCACACTTACGTCGCGCAGATTGTTGCCGGTGGCGTTCTCGACACGGACGAAACGCCCCTTCCGGGCCTTGCGGCGGCTGGCCGGAATGCTGATCTCTTTCTTGCCTGACAGATACTGCCCGGTCAGCGAGGCCTGGCTGGCGATAATCTGATCCGGTGTGCCTGCTGCCACAACCATACCGCCATGAACACCGGCGCCGGGGCCCATATCGATGACATAGTCGGCAAGCCGGATGGAATCCTCGTCATGCTCGACAACAAGAACCGTGTTACCAAGGTCACGCAATCGCACCAGTGTCGCCAGCAGCCTGTCATTGTCACGCTGATGAAGGCCGATTGACGGCTCATCAAGAACATAGAGAACGCCGGTAAGGCCCGAGCCAATCTGTGAGGCAAGCCTGATCCGCTGGGATTCCCCGCCCGACAAGGTGCCGGAATTGCGCGCCATCGACAGATAGCCAAGTCCAACATTCACCAGAAAGCCAAGACGTTCGTTGATTTCCTTGAGGATTCGCGCCGCAATCTCGGATTCCTGCCCGCGCAGCTTGTCACTCAGCCCGGCAAACCAGTCTCGCGCATCGCCAATCGACAGGCGGGCAATGTCGGAAATGTCCTTCTGGTCGACCTTGACGGCGAGTGCCTCCGGCTTCAGGCGTTTGCCATTGCAGGAATCGCAGGGATGGTTGGCACGGAATTTCTCCAGCTCCTCGCGAACCCAGGATGAATCTGTTTCGCGGTAACGCCGCGCCAGATTCGGCATCAATCCCTCAAACGGGCGCTTCGTCTTGTAGGAACGCATGCCGTCATCGAATTCCATCGTGACGGGGATCTTGCCGGATCCGTGAAGGATCAGCGTCTGGATTTCCTCCTCCAGTTCGCCAAACGGCATGTCGAGCGAAAAGCCGAACTGCCGCGCCAGCGATTCCAGCGTCTGGATGTAATAGCGTGAGCTGCTGTTCCCCCAGGGCGCGATGGCGCCGCCGCGCAGCGTCTGGCGGTGGTCCGGCACCACAAGCTGTTCATCGAAATGGCTGCTGACGCCAAGACCGTCACAGGCCGGGCAGGCACCGAACGGATTGTTGAACGAGAACAGTCTTGGTTCGATCTCGTCGATGGTGAAACCGGACTCCGGACAGGCGAAATTGGCCGAGAATACGGTGCGCGCGCCAGTATCGGCATGATCGGCAAAGGCCAGCCCATCAGTGAGGGACAGGGCTGTTTCCAGCGAATCGGCAAGACGTGTCGAAAGTTCGTCCGGATCGCCGCGGATCACCAGCCTGTCGACGACAACTTCAATGTCATGCTTGCGCTTCTTGTCGAGATCCGGCGTGTCATCAAGGTCATAGATCTCGCCATCGATGCGCACCCGGCTAAAGCCCTTGCGGTGATATTCGGCGAGTTCCCTGCGATATTCGCCCTTGCGGCCGCGCACAACCGGCGCCAGCAGATACAGCCTTGTGCCTTCCTCCATCGCCAGCAGGATGTCGACCATCTGGCTGACCGTCTGGCTGCGGATTGGCAGGCCGGTTGCCGGCGAATAGGGGATGCCGATGCGCGCCCATAACAGACGCATATAGTCATAGATTTCGGTGACAGTGCCGACGGTCGAGCGCGGGTTGCGCGAGGTTGTCTTCTGCTCGATCGAAATCGCCGGTGACAGACCCTCAATCAGATCCACATCGGGCTTCTGCATCATTTCCAGGAACTGCCGCGCATAGGCGGACAGCGATTCGACATAGCGCCGCTGCCCTTCGGCATAAATGGTATCAAAGGCAAGCGATGATTTGCCGGATCCGGACAGGCCGGTCAGCACCACCAGCCGGTCACGCGGCAAATCGATGCTGACATCGTCGAGGTTGTGTTCACGCGCACCCCGGACCGAGATCACACGCGGCTCGATCCGCGCTGCTGCCACACCGTCTTCCGGTGGGTGGATATCGCTGGATGTGGTTGTCGCCACGGTGCTGTCAAACAGCGCGCCAGCGGCGGGAGGAGACTTTTTGGTTTCGTTCGGCATCGCGCGATCATACCCGTCACCACCGGCCCGGACCACCCCTAAGCGAGGCATCTGGCTGCGGCGAAATCAACATCAGTTGTTGTCATTTATGCGTCCGACTGGGTAATCTAAAGACCTTGTCGATGCTTTTTATCAGTATCCCCCGAAAAACGCGCGCGAAGGAGTTGGACAGCCATGGCAGGCAGTGTGAACAAGGTTATCCTTTTGGGTAATCTGGGCCGCGATCCCGAAATCAGGAATACGCAGGACGGCAACAAGATCGTGAACCTGTCGATTGCAACGTCCGAGAAATGGAAGGACCGGATGAGCGGTGAGCCGCGCGAGCGCACGGAATGGCACCGGGTGGTCATCTTCAACGAGAATCTGGCCCGAATCGCCGAGCAATATCTCCGCAAGGGCTCGAGTGTCTATGTCGAAGGTCAGCTTCAGACCCGCAAATGGACCGACCAGCAGGGTGTCGAGAAATACACAACCGAGGTTGTTCTCGGACGCTTCCGCGGTGAGCTGACGCTGCTTGGCGGGCGCGGCGAAGGTGGCGGTGCAGGCGGTGGCTATGGCGACTCGATGGGCGGTTCTGGCGGCGGCGGCTATGGCGGTGGCGGTGGTTCCGCACCGGCCGGCGGACAGGCACCGGCAGCCTCGACACAGGCGACCCCACCCCCCATGCATGGTGGCGATGCTCCGGATGACGATATTCCGTTTTAATACAGCAAGATAAACAAAGTTATGAGCCTGTTGCCTGAGGAAAGGTGGCAGGTTCTTTTTTTATCCACGAAAACAACAATATTTTGAGGTTTGACCACAAGATATGGTATATATCTTGTGGATGACGGCGCTTTTGACCGTCTTGTGACTATGATGGCCGAAGCGGCCCGAAGAGACCACAGTGACTGACACCTCGACGCCACCTGCCGACCCGCAAAACCCCACCATTTCGATTTCCGAGGAAATGCGGAAATCCTATCTTGATTACGCGATGAGCGTGATCGTCTCGCGTGCCCTGCCGGATGTGCGAGACGGGCTGAAGCCGGTGCATCGCCGGATCCTGTATGCGATGATGGAGGGCAATTACGACTGGTCGAAGCCGCCCCGCAAATCGGCCCGCATCGTCGGTGACGTGATGGGTAATTACCATCCGCATGGCGACAGCTCGATCTATGAGGCGATGGTCCGGATGGCGCAGGATTTCTCCATGCGCCTGCCGCTTGTTGACGGCCAGGGCAATTTCGGTTCGGTCGATGGCGACCCGCCGGCGGCGATGCGTTACACCGAATCCCGCCTGGCGCGCGCCGCCGAGAGCCTGCTTCGCGATATCGACAAGGACACCGTCGATTTCGCCGAGAATTACGACGAGACGCAGCTTGAACCAACGGTGCTGCCGGCGGAATATCCGAACCTGCTGGTCAACGGGGCGAACGGCATCGCGGTCGGGATGGCGACAAACGTGCCGCCGCATAATCCGGCCGAGGTCATCGCCGCCTGCGAGGCCTATATCCGCAATCCCGGCATCACGGTTGAGGAATTGATCGAGATTGTCCCCGGGCCGGATTTCCCGACTGGCGCGCTGATCATGGGGCGGGCCGGCATTCGGGACGCCTATCACACCGGGCGTGGATCGGTCATCATGCGGGCCCGCGCCGAAATCATCACCGATGCGCGCGAACGCGAAACCATCATCGTCCACGAAATTCCCTATCAGGTGAACAAGGCCCAGCTTCTGGAGCGTATCGGCGAGCTTGTCCGCGAAAAGACCATCGAAGGCATCTCCGACATTCGTGATGAATCCGACCGTACCGGCATGCGCATGGTCATCGAGATCAAACGCGACGCGACTGGCGATGTCGTGCTGAATCAGCTCTGGCGGCATACAAGGCTGCAGACAAGCTTCCCGGTCAACATGCTGGCGATGAATGGTGGCCGGCCCGAGCAGATGGGGCTGAAGGACGTTATCGCCGCTTTCTG
>SHBC01000020.1 GCA_004213025.1 SAR116 cluster bacterium | reverse complement strand
GGTCGGAACCCAAAAAGCCATGGCATGTGCAGCGTTCCGACGGCGGGGTGATGGCATTTGGCGGATTGCTGCTGCGGCGCGGCGACGAAGACAGGTTTGTGGTGATGACGAGTGCCGCGAATGGCGATCTTGTCGCGATCCATCATCGTCAACCGCTTGTTCTGCCACCTGACAGGTGGCACCGCTGGCTGACCGGCGGGGCGGCGGATGCCGTCGAACTGTGCGTGGCGGCGCCGGCAAGCTGGTTCAACTGGTACCGGGTCGGACCCGCCGTCGGCAGGGTAGCCGAGGATCATCCCGAATTGGTGACGCCGCTTGATGATGCGGCGCTTGCCGCTGAATCGGCTGCTGGCGGTGGCGGGGCAGGCCGCAAGCCGGATGACCGGCAGGGTGACCTGTTCGGCTGAGGACGGCCAGATATCGGCGGCCAGATATCGGCGGCCAGAAATCGGCGGCTAGATATCGGTTACGGTAACCTGCCGCACTTCGATGGCATAGAGATGCCACAGCACCAGTGCACCGGCGCCGCGATAGGGCCGCCATGGCAGCGCCAGCTCTTCCATATCGGCCGGTTTCGGGCGGGTCTCCAGACCCTTCAGCCGCCGCATCGCCTCCTGCAAGGCCACATCATTGACCGGCCAGGCATCCATGTCGGCAAGCGCGAACAGCCGGAAATTGTCGGCTGTCCAGGCACCGACACCGCGCAGGCTGACAAGACGGTCCTGCACGGCCGCGCCCGACATCGTGGCAAGGTCCGCCAGATTTAACCTGCCGCTGACAATCTCGCCTGCGATTCCGATGAGATATTCCGCCTTCCGGCGCGACAGGCCGGCCGACATCATCTCATCCGGGGTCAGGGCGGCAACGGTCCGGGCAGCGGTGAAGCCGCGCGCCTGCATCTTTTTCATGATGGCGCTTGCCGCCACCCGTGAGACCTGCTGGCCGACGATGGCGCGGGCCAGCGTGTCATAACTTGCCGGCAGTGACCTGTCAGGTGGTGGGCCATAGGCGGCCAGCGTGCGGGCAATATCCGCATCACGCGCCGCCAGCGCATCAAGCGCCCCACCTTCGCCATTGCCGGCATCATCAAAGAGCTTGTGCTGCATGTCGCTCATGCTGCCACGATAGCAGGCGTAACCCGTCTGGCAAGAATCGGGATTGGGCCATTGGGGGTGGGCCATTGGGGGTGGGCCATTGGGGGTGGGCCATTGGGGTTGTGCTGGCCCCTCGGCTTGCGGCGCGGTAACGTACAGTTGATGTCATAAAGCTTGTTAATTCTGCTAACGCTTGGCACACGGCGTTGAGCCGGGCCGAAAAAGGGAAGCCAGACATGTCCGAAACAATGCGGGCCGAACAGAAACAGTCTGACAACACCAAGGCCGACAACACCAAGGCCGACAACACAACAGACGGCCTGCTTGTCTGGGATCTGCCGCTGCGACTGTTCCATTGGGGCCTCGCAGCCGCCGTTGTCACCAATGTCGTGACGGCGAATATCGGGCGAATGGATATCCACGAAAGGTCCGGCCTGACGGTGCTGGCGCTTGTCGTCTTCCGGGTGCTGTGGGGGTTTCTGGGTGGGCATCACGCCAGATTTGCGAATTTCGTGCGAACACCGCGGGTCGTGCTTTCCTGGCTTCGCTCACCCTCAGACGCAACAGCACCGCGCAAGGCGGGTCATTCACCGCTGGCCGCGCTATCCGTCCTGGCGCTGCTTGCCGTGACCGGATTCATGGCGATGACCGGCATGTTCGCCAGTGACGGCATCCTGTTTGACGGCCCGCTGGCGCATCTGGCACCGGCGCAGTCGGAAGCTGCAACAAAAATCCATCACCGCGCCAAGCTGGCCCTGATCCTGCTGGTGGTCATGCATCTTCTCGCCATTCTTGTGTATAAATTCGGCAAGAAGATCAATCTGACGCGCGCCATGGTGACAGGCCGCGCCAGCGAGGCGCCCGGCCGGATCAGCGGCGCCGATGGCAAGAT
The DNA here is from genome assembly GCA_004213025.1 of SAR116 cluster bacterium. Next base: position 11,187 of record SHBC01000020.1, on the reverse strand, counting down.
CAGCCGCGACAGGCTGATGCTCGGGCTGGCACTGATGGCGGCTCTGCAGGTGGCGGCGCATGCGGTGCCGCTGCTTCGCCCGGCATGGTAGTCAAGCTACGCCGATAGACCTACCAGCTTTTGAATTTCTGATGGCATGCCTTGCAGGTGGCGCCAAGCGTCCTGAGCGCCGCGCCGGCCTGTGCCGAGTCCTTTTTCGCCGCAGCGGCGATCAGATCCGTGGCGGCATTGTGGTTTGCCTCGGCCGCGTCCTTGAACCCGATGAAATCGGACCAGATGGCCGGTTTCGCGCTGGTGCCTTCACCGCTTCCCTCGGGAAAATAATCTGGCATGATCATGGCCCAGGCGGCAATTTTCTCGGCTTCACTTGCCACAGTTTCGAAATCATCGGCGCTGAGCGCGGCACTGATGGCGCGCATCGATAAATTGTTGGCCTTGAAATTGGCTTTTCGGTCTTCAATCACACCGGCAGTGGCGGACAGGGCAGAAACCCCGATGATGAGTGCCGCTGCGGCGGCCGAAACTGTGGTTTTCAGCTTAGGGTTTTTTCGCATAGGAAGGTGGTCTCCTGCCAAGTGAGTTATCAAATGAGTGATCCAGATGGCGTCATTCACGTTGCATCGTGGTGGTGATGCAGGCTTGTCATTTCCCGATAGATGGGGATGGTGATCGCGAAGTAAAGCCATGGCGATGGTGAAACAGGATCTTTCACGGCGCCGGGTGCATTCCAAGATGGCCCTTCTGCCGCAAACCCAGTAAGCTTGCTTCACTCACAATACGGATTTTCCGGTGCTTCTTCCGCGTTCCTTTATCGGCATTCTTCTGACTCTCATGACGATCATGTTCGGCGTGGGAACGGGGCTGATTGTCAAACTTCTTGGTGACGGCATCCCGCTGGTCACGCTGCTCATGTACCGCTTTATCTTTTCGGTGCCGCTGTTGTTGGTGCCGGCGATTCTTGTGCGCGGACGGGCCTTTCTGCAGATCAATGCGCGGCGCACCCTGATGGTGCGGATCGGATTTGGCTGTATTGCGATGGCCTGCTGGTTCACCTCGATCCGGCTGCTGCCGCTTGGCCAGGCGACGGCGTTGCTGCAGAGTTCGGTGATCTTCATCACCATCCTGTCGCCGCTGCTGCTTGGCGAGGTCATCGGCATCTATCGCTGGAGCGCGGTTGTCACCGGCATGATCGGCATTGTTCTGCTGACGGACCCGTTCGGTGGTGGCTTTTCGTTGTATGTCGGGTTTGGCGTTGCCGGCGCGCTGGCCAGCGCCGGTCTGGCAATCATGCTGCGCCGGCTTGGCAAGGCCGATCATCCCTTCAGTGTTGCCGTCTGGTACAATGGCAGCGGGGCTGTCCTGCTGACCTCGCTTGCCTTGCTGTTGCCAGATGTGCCGATGACCGTCAGCCAGCCGGTGATGTTCGATCTGATGATGCTTGGCGCGGTGGCGGCGGGGCTGCAGCTTTGCGTCACATCGGCCTATAAATTCTCCGAGGCGGTGGTGATTTCCTCGATGCGCTATCTGCAGATACCGCTTGCCGCCATCGTCGCCTTCCTGCTGTTCGGCGAGGTCATGTCAGCCGTCGAAATTGCCGGCGGTGCCGTGGTCATCGGCAGTTGTCTGTTTATCGCCTGGCGCGAATTTGTGCGGGCCCGACAGCCGCGCCCCACCATAGAGCCGGCAGCCTGAAGACAGGAAGCTGTTGCCAGCCGGTGCGATGCTGCCTAAAAGGCTAGCGGTTTCAATCCGGCACCGGGAGGCCGTGTCATGCCAACTACCCTGCTTCGCCTGATGGGCGAATCCGACATCATCGATATCGACCCGTCCGACCATGAGGGGGCGGTGCATCCGCGGCTGATGGGACTGGACGCGGCTGACAGGATCAATCTTCTTGGCCACTTGCTCGACCATGACCAGGGCGTGGCGATGTCGGATGACCCGGACACAATGTCGGCGATGGCTGCCATTGGTGCGGCGTTTCTGGCCGAGCAGCCCGTCGCCGCGTCCTGGGGAGGTGAGGTGAATTTTGTCGTGATGACGATCCTGCGCGAGAAATGGCCCGTCGGATCAAAGTCGAAGCACAGGGCGGTGGCCGACCGGGTGGGCGCCAGCCACACCTATCTTGCCAATATCTGCAGCGCCGCAAAACTCGATGATCTGACCGATGAGGCAGCGTTGAAACAGTCGGAAACCGCGCAGTTGATGATGGCGCTGCCGCATTATCGCCAGAACCGCAAGCGGTTCGCCAACAGCAGCGCCGTGCAGACACTGATCCGGCAGGGCCTTTGAATCTGGCCTATTCCGCCAGCTGCGGCAGATCCCTGAAATGCGTCAGCGCGTCGGCATTCGCCAGCGCCTCGGTATTCTTGACCTGCCGCCCGTGAATGATGTCGCGGACCGCCAGCTCGGTGATCTTGCCGGACCTTGTGCGCGGAATGTCCGGCACCGCGATGATATGGCGCGGCACATGGCGCGGTGTGGCACCGCTGCGAATGCGCGCCTTGATGGCGGCGGTGAGGTCATCATCGAGACGGGCACCATCACCCATGCGCACAAACAGGATCACGCGCACGTCATTGTCCCATGACTGGCCGACGACAAGCGCTTCTTCGATTTCGTCAAACGCCTCGACCTGGCGGTAGATTTCGGCGGTGCCGATCCGCACCCCGCCTGGGTTGAGCGTGGCATCGGACCGGCCATGAATAATCACCCCGCCACGTTCGGTCAGCGTTGCCCAGTCGCCATGCCGCCAGACCCCTTCGAAATGCGTGAAATAGGCAGCCTTGTATTTCGCCCCGTCAGGGTCATTCCAGAACTTCACCGGCATTGACGGGAAGGGCTTCAGGCAGCACAGCTCGCCCTGCTGTCCAATGACAGGCTTGCCATCATCATCCAGAACCTCAACCGCCATGCCGAGGCCGCGGGTCTGGATTTCACCGGCGTAAACAGGCTGTGTCGGCGTGCCAAGGACAAAACAGGAAATCAGATCGGTGCCGCCGGAAATCGACGCCAGCTGCAGGTCCGGGCTGACCTCCTCATAGATGAAGGCAAAGGCCTCGGCGGACAGCGGAGATCCCGTCGACATCATCACCCGCAGCGCCGACAAATCGACTGCGGTGCCGGGTCTGTAGCCTGCATTTCGCACGGCATCGACATATTTGGCCGACACCCCGAAATGCGTCAGCCCTTCGCTCTCTGCGATCCGCCAGAGCCGTTCTGGCCCGGGGTGGAACGGATTGCCCTCATAGGTCACGATTGGCGCGCCGACCATCAATCCGGACACCATCCAGTTCCACATCATCCAGCCGCAGGTGGTAAAGAAAAACAGCCTGTCATCCGGCATCAGATTGCTGTGAAGACGCAGTTCCTTGGCATGCTGCAGCGTCACACCGCCAACACCGTGAACGATGCATTTCGGGGCACCGGTGGTGCCGCTTGAATAGAGGATGTAGAGCGGCGCGTTGAAACCGACCCGCTGGAAGGATTGCAGCGGTGCATGATCCGCGGCCGCGGCAAACAGGCTGGCGTTTGGCAGGCCGGCAAGATCGGGCGCCTCGTCAAGGAAGGGGACGATCAGGCAATGTGTCACCGACGGCATGGATGCTGCCAGGTCGCGGACCAGCTCAAGACGGTCAAAGCTCTTGCCGGCATAGTGATAGCCATCGCAGGCAATCAGCAGCTTCGGCTCGATCTGGCCAAACCTGTCGCTGGCCCCGCCAAACCCGAAATCGGGCGAACAGCTTGAAAAGATGCCGCCGAGCGAAGCCGTCGCCAGCATCGCGATCACCGCTTCGGGAATGTTGGGGATATAGGCGGCAACCCTGTCACCCTCGGCAATGCCGTTCGCCTGCATCCAGCCGGCAAGCCGCATCACCCGGTCTTTCAACTGGCGGCGCGTCAGGCGGACATGCCGGCCATCCTCGCAATGCGCCGAGATGGCCAGCCTGTCATCGGCGTTGGCAAGCATGTTCTCGGCATAGTTCAGTGTGGCATCGGGAAAGAAACGGGCGCCCGGCATGGCGGTTTCATCTTCAATCAGTCTGTTGCCCTTGTCGCCGATCACGCCATGCCAATCCCAGAACAGATCCCAGAAGGTTACATTCTGCGCGGCCGACCAGCGCCACAGCGCCTGGAAATCGCCCTGCCAGTCCATGCCGGTGCGTGCTTTCACAAAGCTGGCGAAAGCCGCAATCTGGCTTGTGGATATGGCGTCCGGTGCAGGGGTCCAGAGCAGGTTTGCAGTCATCTTCTCACTCGTGGCAGAGGCCGATTCGGTCATGATAGATGGTCCATTTTGACTTACGGGGACAGGATGAAGTTGGACCATATTCGTGATGTTATCATCAAACAACAGGCCAAAAAGGCGAATGATGTGCGATCCTGGCCGATTTTTTCATATCTTTGTATCAACCGTAAGAATCAAAAATATCGGGATGTAAAAAGTATTCTTAACAACAAGTTAACGCATGGTAACAAAGCAGTGAATTTTGTCACCAGCTAACGCGCCGACCAAGGGGATTGCCGAATGCACGTGCCGATCAAGGCCCAGATGAACGAGCTTGTCCAGAATCCTCCGGCCTCGGCCCCTTGTGAGGTCACAGCGCTGTCAAAGCGCCGCTGGATGATTGAAAGAGAGGCAGGGCCAATCGTCCAGCTTGAGCTTTTTGATGATGATGTTACCGGCTTTGTCTATGCGACGACAGCACGAGATGGCAGCGGGCCACTCCGCGCCTCCTTCATCACCATGCTGCTGCTTGAAGACACCATCGCCACCGCCATGTGTCCATATGGTGTCTGTTCCGGTGATGCCACGGTCACCGTTTATCGCAAGCTCGATCTGCGAGAGGCAACGCCCGACGCGATCTATCGCGAGATGATGGATTTTGCCCAGCTGGCGGCCAGCCTTCTTGCCAAGCGTGGCATCGGCCTGCCGGATGTGATGCCGTTCGACGACCGGGACATGGTCTAGCTGCCCCTTGCATAAACCGCGATCCGGACTAGGTTAGGGGCGTGACGCAATCTCTCGCGAAAGCCCCCTCCCATGGCCTATGATTACGACCTGATTGTTATCGGCGCCGGTTCCGGCGGCGTCCGCGCCTCGCGTATGTCGGCCGGGCATGGCGCGCGTGTCGCGGTGATCGAGGAAAGCCGCCCCGGCGGCACCTGCGTGATCCGGGGGTGTGTTCCGAAAAAACTACTGATGTATGGCTCGACATTCTCGGCCGAGGCCGCTGATGCTGCCGGTTATGGGTGGCATGTCACCATTGATGGCCATGACTGGCCGGGGCTGATCGATGCCAAGAATCGCGAACTTGACCGGCTTGAAGGTATTTACCGGTCCCTTCTGGCCAATGCGGGCGTCGAACTGATCGAGGGCCGCGGGATTATCACCGGGCCGCATGACGTAACGGTTGGTGGGCGCCAGTTGACGGCGGAACGCATTCTCGTTGCGACTGGTGGCTGGCCGCAGATTCCCGATGTACCGGGGCTTGCCGAACATGGAATTACCTCGAATGAGGCGCTTGATCTTGCCACCAGGCCGGACCGGGTTCTGGTCTATGGCGCCGGCTATATCGCTGTGGAATTTGCCAGCATCTTCAATGGTTTCGGAATCGAGACGCATCTTGTCTACCGGGCCGATCTGCCGCTTCGCGGGTTTGATCAGGATATCCGGCAGGAAGCCGCGACGGCGTTGGCTGGCCGCGGTATCATTCTTCATCCCGGCTGCACGCTGACCCATGTGAAGGCGCTGGTGGATGGTCAAACCTCGGGACCAAAGACCGTCAGCCTTAGTAACGGCACTGAAATCACCGTTGATCAGGTGATGGCCGCGACAGGTCGCCGGCCGAACACATCCGGGCTGGGTCTGGAGGCGGCAGGCATCGCCCTTGGCCCGAAAGGTGAGGTTCCGGTCGACGCCAGTTCACGCAGCGAGGTGGAGTCCATCTATGCTGTCGGCGATGTGACCGACCGGATGGCGTTGACCCCGGTGGCGATTGCCGAGGGGCACGCCTTTGCCGACAGCATGTATGGTGGACGCCCGCGCCAGGTGACCCATGCCAACATCCCGTCGGCCGTCTTCACCCAGCCGCCAATCGCCTCGGTTGGTCTTGCCGAGGATGAGGCGCGGTCACAATATGGTGAGATCACGGTTTTCACCAGCCGCTTCAATGCGATGAAAAACACCATCTCTGGACGGTCGGAAAAGACTTTCATGAAGCTCATCGTCGAAACATCATCCGACCGCGTTGTCGGCGCGCATATGCTGGGGCCTGATGCCGGCGAGATCATGCAGGGGATTGGCGTGGCGATCATCGCCGGCGCGACGAAGGCGGATTTCGATGCCACCATCGGAATCCATCCAACGGCGGCGGAAGAATTCGTCACCATGCGGACGCCGCGCGCATAGGCGCAAAAAACTTGAAAAACATTGGGATTTGGCCATTATGTGGACCTGTTCAGGGCATGGTTCATGATATTCATGATTCTGGTGCGGCCCTGTCCTCAATATGACAAAGGACCCTCAGATTCACAAAGGAATGGTGTCCCATGACTTGGCAGCCCGACAGTTGGCGTGACCACCCGATTCAACAGGTGCCGGAATATCCGGACCAGACGAAACTGACCACGGTCGAGGGGAAGCTCTCGGCCATGCCGCCGCTTGTTTTTGCTGGTGAGGCGCAGAGCCTGAAGCGCAAGCTTGGCGAGGTTGCCGAAGGGCGCGCCTTCCTTCTTCAGGGTGGTGATTGCGCCGAGAGCTTTGCCGAGTTTTCAGCCGACAATATCCGTGATTCCTTCAAGATTATCCTGCAGATGGCCGTCGTGCTGACCTTTGGCGCGTCGATGCCGATCGTCAAGGTCGGTCGGGTTGCCGGCCAGTTCGCCAAGCCGCGTTCATCGCCAGTCGAGTCGATCAATGGTGTCGAGTTGCCAAGCTATCGCGGCGACATGATCAACGCCATGGGGTTTTCCGCCGGTGAGCGCATCCCGGATCCAAAGCGCCTGCTGCGTGTATATGAGCAATCAGCGGCCACGCTGAACCTGTTGCGGGCCTTTGCGCAGGGCGGTCTTGCCGATCTGACCAAGGTCCATAGCTGGGTAACGGAATTCCTTGAAGGGACGCCGGAGGCGGAAAAATTCCAGGAGCTGGCAGGCCGGATTCAGGAAAGCCTCGATTTCATGCGGGCCTGCGGAATCACCCCGGAGACCGCCCGGCCGCTTTCCGAGACCGAACTCTATACCAGCCATGAGGCGCTGCTTCTGAATTATGAAGAGGCGTTGACGCGGCGCGATACCATCACCGATGAAAAGGACTGGTATTCCACATCCGCGCATATGATCTGGGTTGGTGACCGCACACGCCAGCCAGACGGTGCGCATATCGAATATATGCGGGGCATCGGCAATCCGATTGGCCTGAAATGTGGTCCGAGCCTCGATCCGGATGAGCTTGTCCGGCTGATCGAGACGCTGAATCCGGACAATGTGCCCGGTCGGCTGACACTGATCGCCAGGATGGGCGCCGACAAGGTGCATGCCGGCCTGCCGCCGCTTCTGAAGGCGGTCAAGGCATGTGGGGCCAAGGTTGTCTGGTGCTGCGATCCGATGCATGGCAACACCGTCAAGGCAAGCAGTGGCTACAAGACCCGCCGTGTCGGTGATGTGATGGCCGAGGTGAAGGGCTTCTTCGATGCGCATGACGAGGTCGGCACCTATCCCGGCGGTGTGCATTTCGAGATGACTGGCCAGAATGTGACCGAATGTGTTGGCGGTGTTGTTGAGGTGACGGAGGCGCGTCTCGGCGACCGGTATCACACCCATTGCGACCCGCGTCTGAATGGCGCGCAGGCATTGGAACTGGCTTTCCTTATCGCCGATCTGTTGAAGCAGCGGCGTGACGGGGGCATTGGCCTGTCCGAGGCAGTATAAAAGTAACGTTTGATAATTCCCTCAGACTGGCGGGCCGCGGGGCCGCCGACAGGGCAGATCTGAAATGGCCGAGTTTGACACCAGTGGTCCGTCACCGGACGAACAGCCGGGACTGACCGACACCTATTTTCGCAACACGCGGCGCATCGTCGAGGCGAACGGCGATTGCGAGGTGGAATATGCCGTCTTCATGCGGCGACCGGTGACCTATGCCGGCCAGCTGGCCACCGAATGGCTGCAGTCGATGGCGCGTCACCGCAATGTCACCATCGAGGTTGATCAGCCACATGTCGAGGGTGCCTGGGTCGGGGCGGGCGAGGTGCTGTGCTACCTTCGGGGGCCGTTCGCCGCGCTGGTCGATCTGGAAACCATTTTCCTGCAGCGCCTTGGTGGCTGCTGTGTGGCGGCCTACAACGCCTACAACATGTGTGTCGAGCTTCCGGAGGTTGCCTTCCTTGCCATGGATGCGCGGCACTGTGCCGGCTCGGACATGGCAGAGCTTATGGCGTACGGCGCTTCGGTCGGGTCGAAAAAGGCCAATGCCAAGACAGGCGCGCGTGGGTTCATCGGCTCGTCGACGGACGCCACAGCCCCGTTCTTTGGTCAGGAACACGGCATGGGGACGATGCCGCACGCGCTTGTCGGCTATGCCGGGTCGACATTGCGGGCCGCCGAGATGTTTCATGAGATGGCACCTGACGCGCCGCTGACCGTGCTGGTTGATTATTTCGGCCATGAAATCACCGATGCGCTGGAAGTCGCCAACAGGTTTCCCGATCTTGCTGCCAGCGGCCAGCTTGCCTTCCGCCTTGATACCCATGGTGGCCGGTTCGTCGAGGGGCTGGACACGCCTGAATCCTACGCTGTTCTTGACCGGCATGTTCCCTATGCCACGCGCGGTTATCGCACCGACGCCGAATTGAAGCATCTGATGGGAACAGGCGTCAGCGTGGCGGCAGTGTGGTATCTTCGCGAGACGCTGGACACCAACGGGTTCGACAAGGCGCGGATTGTGGCATCAAGCGGGTTTGGCCCCGACAAATGCCGCATGTTCTCCTTCGCCAAGGCGCCTGTTGACCTGATCGGTACCGGATCCTATCTGCCACAGATCTGGTCGGAAACCTACGCCACCGCCGACATCATCTCCTATGACGGGAAGCCCTGCGTCAAGTCAGGGCGCGAATTCCTGCTTCGTAAATGACCGGGACCCAGCCAATGTCCACCGCCAGTTCGATCGCGCTTGCGCAGCTGAATTCCCATCTTGGCAATATCGGGGCCAACGTGACCCGTCTTCTCGAGGCGCGCCGTCAGGCGGCCGCGGTCGGCGCCGGTATCATCGTCACGCCCGAGATGTATCTGTCAGGCTATCCGTGCGATGACCTTGTGCTGCGAAGCGACTTCATGGATGAGGTGGCGGCGGGCCTTCAGACGCTTGCCAGCGCGACATCCGATGGCGGTCCGGCCATCATCATCGGCGCCCCGCATGTCGAGGACGGGGTGATCACCAATTCGGTGTTCGTGCTTGATGATGGCGCCGTGCTGGCGCGTCGCGACAAGGTCAATCTGCCGAATTACGGCGTCTTCGATGACAAGCGCAACTTCACGGCTGGCGAGATGCCGGGGCCGGTGATGGTGCGGGGACGGCGGCTTGGCCTGCCGATCTGCGAGGATATCTGGACACCGGATGTTGTCGAATGTCTTGCCGAATCCGGGGCCGAGATCATCATCTCGCTGAACGCCTCGCCTTTCGACCTGCTGAAGCCTGACAGCCGGATGGCGCATGCTGTCAGCCGGGCGCTGGAGGCCGAATGCCCGTTCTTCTATGTCAACATGGTTGGTGGGCAGGATGAGCTTGTCTTTGATGGTGGGTCGTTCGCGCTTGGCGCCGATGGCAAGCTTGCCGCCCATCTGCCAAGCTTTTCCGAGGCCACGGTCACCATCCAGCTTGGCGATGATTTCGGTGCGCAGTCACTCAGCGGCCAGATCACCCCACCCGATGAGGGCATGACGGCACTCTATCGCGGGCTGACGCTGGGGCTTCGCGACTATGTCGACAAGAACGGTTTTCCGGGTGTTGTTCTCGGCCTGTCGGGCGGCATCGATTCCGCGCTTGTCGCCGTGCTGGCGGTTGATGCCCTTGGCCCGGAGCGGGTGCATGCGGTGATGATGCCGTCACCCTATACCAGCCAGGAAAGTCTGGATGACGCGGCGGATCTGGCGCGACGGCTTGGTATTCGTCTTGACGAGGTGTCGATCGGGCCGGCGATGCAGGCCATGGACGGCATGCTTGGCGACCAGTTCGTGGATACCAGCCCCGGTATCGCTGAGGAGAATATCCAGTCGCGCCTTCGCGGCCTGATCCTGATGGGCATTTCCAACAAGCATGGCCCGATGGTGCTTGCCACTGGCAACAAATCAGAATATGCGGCCGGCTATTCAACGCTCTATGGCGACATGTGCGGCGGTTTTGCGCCGATCAAGGATGTATGGAAGGTCCAGGTCTTTGATCTGTGCCGCTGGCGCAACGCCAACATGCCGCGCGGCGGCGCCGGGCCGGATGGCGAGGTGATGCCGGTGCGTATCATCGACAAGCCGCCCTCGGCCGAGCTTCGCCCCGACCAGAAGGACACCGACTCGCTGCCGCCCTATGACAGGCTTGATGACATCATGCGCGCATTATGCGAGGAGATGGTGGATATCGAGACCATCGTCGCGCGCGGGCATGACCGCGAAGAGGTGGCGCGGGCCAGCCAGCTGCTGTTCCGGGCCGAGTACAAGCGGTTTCAGGCGGCGCCGGGACCAAAGATGACGGCGCTTGCCTTTGGCCGCGAGCGGCGGCTGCCCCTGACATCCGGGTTCAACCCGTTGCAGGTGTCCGGGCCGTTGCAGGTGTCCGGGCCGTTGCAGGTGTCCGGGCCGCTGCAGGTATCCAGGAAGGATGGATGAATGAGTAACGTGAAGGTCCGCTTCGCGCCCAGTCCGACAGGCAATCTGCATGTTGGCAATTTGCGCACGGCGCTGGTCAACTTCCTGTTTGCACGGCGTCAGGGCGGGCATTTCATGCTGCGGATCGACGATACCGATACGGATCGGTCGACGGCGGCTTTTGAGGAGTCGATCCGCGCTGACCTGGCCTGGATGGGCATGTCGTGGGACAGCGAGGACCGGCAGTCGGCGCGCCTTGATCGCTATGATGCCGCGCTGCAACAGCTTATCGCCAATGGCCGTGCCTATGCCTGCTATGAGACGCCGGAA
>SHBC01000002.1 GCA_004213025.1 SAR116 cluster bacterium | reverse complement strand
AAGGGCAAGAAGCTGATGCAGGAGGCCGCGTAAGCGGCCCCGGCGCCAAGGGAGACGTGCGCAATGGCACAAACCACGCAACTTGAGCTGGTGACACCGGCAGACATCATGGCCCAGAAGCCGGCCGAGATGGTCGTCGCCCCCGGTGCCGAAGGTCTGTTCGGCGTGCTGCCCCGGCACGCGCCGCTGCTGTCCGACCTGACACGCGGCATCGTCGAGGTGCATGAGAATGGCAAGGTGGCCAACCGGTTCATGATCGATGGCGGCCTCGCCGACGTATCAGGCGAATCGGTGACCATCCTGACCGAGCGTGCCGAGGATCTCGACAAGGTGAGCCGCGACGACATCAAGTCGCGCGCCGACGCCGCCAGTGGTGCCGAGGCTGACTTTCTGAACGCGATGCTTGCCGCGCTATAGGCCGCCACAAAGAGTGATTGAGGATGCCCGGCCGCGAGTCGGGCTTTCTTTTGGCCGGGTCTTCTTGGTGGATGTCTTTTTTGTCAGATTTTCCAGGTGCCGGCCTGTTCGGCTGACTGTCCGTTCAGCGCTGCAGAAGGCCAGCGAAGGAATCCATCAGGGTTGTGTAGACATCACGCTTGAACGGCACTGCAAGATCGATCAGCGAGCGCGGGTCAAGCCAGCGCCATTCGCAGAATTCCGGCTCGGCGGTGGCGATATTGATATCTGTATTCGACCCGGTGAATTGCAGCGCCACCCATTTCTGCTTCTGGCCCCGGTATTTGCCGTGCCACAGCCGGTCGGCAAGCGGCTGCGGGATGTCATAATGAAGCCAGTCATCATGCTCCTGCAGAGGTTCGGCCTTGTTGGTGCCGATCTCCTCTTCCATCTCGCGAAGGCAGGCCTCGATGACCGACTCGCCATGATCGATGCCACCCTGCGGCATCTGCCAGGCTTCGGCCCGGTTGTCGATGCGTCGGCCGGCGAAAAGCTGCCGGTCATCATTCAGCAGGAAGATTCCGACGCAGGGGCGGTAACCCCGCTCTGCATAGGGAATATCACTCATGAGGCCGGTTTCAACGCTCCAAAGACCGTGACACCGCGAATAAGGTCAAGCGCCCGCGCCAGCTGATAGTCGACCTTCGAGCGGTCGACAGGCTCCTCGGGTGTGTCGTCCTGCGCGCTATCGGCGTCAGTGTCCGCGTCGTTGCTGTCATCACTGCCAGTATCACTAACGCTATCACTGCCAGTGCCATCGCCGGCGTTGTCGTCATCCTCGCTGCCGTCAAGGGCGCCCTTCAGGTCTTCCTCACGCATAACGCCGCCTTCAACAGGTTCGATCCGCGCCATTTCAACCTCGATATCCGGTACGATGCCAAGGCCCTGAATCGACACGCCGGACGGCGTGTAGTAGCGCGCCGTTGTCAGGCGGATGGCCGAGGTGTTGGAAATCGGGATCACCGACTGGACCGACCCCTTGCCAAAGGAGCGGGTGCCAAGAATCACGGCACGCTTATGATCTTTCAATGCACCGGCGACAATTTCCGAGGCCGAGGCCGACCCGGAATTGATCAGGATCACCATCGGCAGGCCACGGGCGATATCGCCTGGCTTGGCATAGACATGCGATCCGCCATCGACGTCGCGGCCACGGGTCGAGACAATCTCGCCCTCTTCAAGGAAGGCGTCGGACACCGACACGGCCTCGGTCAGAAGACCGCCCGGATTGTTGCGAAGATCGAGGACAATGCCCTTCAGATCATCGCCCTCTTCGCGGAAGAAATCATCGACCGCATCCATCAGCCCGGGCGTTGTCTGTTCCGAGAAGGTGGTGATCCGGATATATCCGATGCCGTCGAAGATTTCCGACCGGACCGACCTGATCTTGATGAAATCGCGAACGATGGTGACATCGAACGGCTCCTGCTGGCCACGCTGTACCTTGACCGTCACTTTCGAGCCAACCTTGCCGCGCAGCCGTTCCACCGCCTCGGACAGCTGCATGCCGATGATGGATTCATCATCGACGGCAATCAGGTAATCCTCGGGCTGCAGGCCAGCGCTCGCGGCCGGCGTGTCATCGATCGGCGAGACGACCTTGACCATACCCTGCTCCATCGTGATCTCGACACCGAGGCCGCCAAAGCGTCCCTTTGTCTGCTCCTGCATTTCGGAGAAATTCTCGGTATTGAGGAAGGTCGAATGCGGGTCGAGCGAGGTCAGCATGCCGGTGATCGCAGCCTCGATAAGTTCGCGGTCCTCGATCTCGTCGACATAGCTCTCGCGGACACGCTGGAAGATGTCACCGAACAGCCCGAGCTGACGATAGGTATCCTCGCGCGATGAGGATTGCGCCGTGGTCAGCGTCGGAATAACCAGCCCGGCCACAAACAGCGTTGCGCAGAAGATCGCCACGTGCCACAGGCGGAGACGGCTGACATGCGTCCAGTTTTCCATTTCACTCGGCTCCTTCCGGGCATACGGATATATCGGCTAATGTAATGGCGATTCCAGCTTTTGCAACGCGGACTTATGGACGCGCCGCCGCCTCACCTGTCATCGGTGAGGTATAATGGCCGCCCGGTCATCACCGCTGGCCGGTTCAGCCCCATGAGATCAAGCAGCGTCGGCGCCAGATCGGCGAGTCGTCCGTCACGAAGCCGCACCCCTTCGCGCGCCCCGACAAGAATCACCGGCACAAGATTTGTCGTATGCGCCGTATGTGGCGAATTGGCGGCATCATCCCACATCAGCTCGCAATTTCCGTGATCGGCGGTGACAATCATGCTGCCATTCAGCGCCAGCACCGCTTCGGCCATCCTGCCAACACAGCCATCGATTGTTTCAACCGCCGTGATGGCGGCATCAAGATCGCCGGTATGGCCCACCATGTCGGGATTGGCGAAATTCACCACAATCAAATCGTGGCGATGTTCGCCAAGACTGTCCAGCGCCGCCGCAAGGACTTCATCAGCGCTCATCTGCGGGGCCAGATCATAGGTGGCAACCTTTGGTGAGGGGACCATGACGCGGTCTTCGCCTTCGGCCTGCGATTCATCACCGCCATTCAGGAAAAAGGTGACATGCGGGTATTTCTCGGTCTCGGCCAGCCGCAACTGCCGCCGGCCAGCGGCTGCCACCACCTCGCCAAGCGTGTTCTCGATCATTTGCGGGCCGAACAGCGTCGTCATCTTCGCGTCGAGCGCCGCCGAATAGGAGGTCATGCCAATCGCGCCGGCAAGCCGCGGTGGCATAATGGCGCCCATTTCATCCGGGCTTCCCACCTCGTCAGGATAGAGCCAGCATGCCAGAAGCTGGCGCACCCGGTCGGCGCGGAAATTGATCATCACCACGGCATCACCATCGCGCATGCCGTCATAACCGGCAATGACGCGCGGGGTAATGAATTCGTCGCTTTCGTCACTGTCATAGGCTTGCTGCAGCGCCGCCAGTGGGCCGCTCGCGGCGGGGTGCCGGCTTGTCGCCTGCACGATCGCCGCAAAGGCCTCTGCGGTGCGCTCCCACCGATGGTCGCGGTCCATCGCCCAATAGCGGCCGATCAGCGTGCCAAAGGTGACAGTGCCGGCAAGCGCGGCCAGAAAGGGCGGCAGCGACCTGGCAGCGTCCCTTGGCAACACGTCACGGCCATCGGTAAAGCCGTGCAGGACGACATCCGCCCCGGCGCCGGCCAACCCGTTGATCACGGCCAGCATCTGGTCCTGATGCGAATGGACACCGCCCGGCGACAGCAACCCCATCACATGAATCCGGTTGCCGGTGCCGGCAAGCTCAGCCGCCAGCCTGGCCAGCGCCGGATGCGCCGCCAGCGACCCGTCGGCCAGCGCGGCATTGATTCGCGGCAAATCCTGCATCACCACCCGGCCGGCACCGATATTCATATGGCCAACCTCGGAATTGCCGACCTGGCCGTCGGGAAGCCCGACATCGGGGCCGGAGGCGGCAAGCCTGGCATGTGGCCAGCGCGCGCGCAGCGAATCGACAACCGGCGTGTTGGCAAGGGCGACGGCGTTTGCATCCGATGCCGCGCGAAGGCCCCAGCCATCCATGATGCACAGGACGACAGGTGGGCGGGACATGGCAGGGGCTGGCTTTGACATAATGCGTTATAACGCCCGCCGGATTGCGAGTACAGGCTGCGAAGCGGCTCAGGCCCGGTGATAGGGGTGACCGGCGAGGATCATATTGGCACGGTAGAGCTGTTCGGCCAGCATGGCGCGGAACAGCATATGCGGCCAGGTGGCGCTGCCAAAGGCAATCCGCTGCTGCGCGCGCGCCAGAACGGCCTCGTCATGCCCGTCAGCGCCGCCAATGGCGAAATAGGCTGCCGCCATGCCATCATCACGATGCCGTTGCAGCAATGAGGCTAGCGCCTCCGAGGACATGTCGCGGCCTTTCGGGTCGCAGGCAATCAGCGGCGCCGCAGCGGGGAGGTGGCGCAGCAGGCGTTCGCCCTCGTCACGCGTTCGCGCCGGCCCGGATGGCAGTCGTGATTCAACCTCGACAAGCGAGCCACCCTGCGGCAGCCGGTCGAGCCAGTCCTGGACAAGGCTCTGCTCTGGCGATGCCCGTCCCCGGCCGACAGCAAGAATGACAAGTTTCATCGGATAGATCTTTGTCGAAATTGGTCTTTATCAAGATGAGCCCCGCTGAAATGGGGGTCTGGCGCTGGCCGCGCGGCCACAATATCGCGCGGGCGCGCAGGACTACACAGGCCAGCCGTCGCAGATCTAGCTGCTGACGGTGATGATCTCCTGCGGACCGTCATTGCCCCACATCCGCTCAAGCCCGTAGAATTCACGAACTTCGGGACGGAACAGGTGGATGATGACGTCATTTGCGTCGATCAGCACCCAGTCGGCCTGCCGCATGCCCTCCAGCCCCAGAACCTCGACACCGGCCTGTTTCAGCCTGTGCTCGAGATGTTCGGCCATGGCCGCCACCTGACGCGACGAGCTGCCGCTGGCGATGACCATATGGTCGGCCATCGACGATTTGCCCTGCAACGGAATGGCAACCACGTCTTCAGCTTTATCGCTATCTAGGGAGGAGGTGACCAATTTCAGGATCTGGTCAGGATCCGGATTCGATTGCACTCTGCTAATCGTCTCTCTCCAGTTTTGCGCCCTGCCGTCATGCCCGGTGCCGAGCCTGTCGCAGAGCTGTTGCCGACGCATGGTGTCGGCGCCCAGCGATGAAACACCACCCGATTCTGTCCCGCTCCGATGATGCCAGTTCCCTGGCCATCTGACGCGGTGTCATCCGGCGGCGCAGGAGCGCCGCTCCTGCCCTCAACGCAGAATAAGAATAGCCCGGCCTGTCAATCACCGCAATGGGCATGGTTCTGGCGATGACATCGTGCCGCTGCCAGTTTGCAAAGCCGACCAGATTGTCGGCCCCCATGAGCCAAATGAAATTATGCCCGGGACAGCGCGCGCGAAGCCTCTGCAGGGTGCGGAAAGTCAGGCTTGACCGGAATTCGGCCTCCGGCGCGATGACCTGCACGCGCCGCCGGTTGCCGACAAGGTGCCGCGCCGCGGCAAGCCGTGTCGCCAGCGACGCCATGCCGGTCTCGTTCTTCAGCGGGTTCTGTGGGCTGACGAGCCACCACACCTCGTCGAGCCGAAGCTGCCGCTGGGCCAGGTCGGAGAGGTGAAGATGCCCGTCATGCGCCGGATTGAAGGACCCGCCAAACAACCCGACACGCAGCCGCCGCCGGTCATGGAACAGACGTGGTGTCCGGTGGCGGCGGTGCCGGCCGCGATCAGGGGCGTGTCTGTCCATTGCCCCTGACGACATATTTGAAGCTTGTCAGCTGGTGCGCGCCAACCGGTCCGCGTGCATGCATCCGGCCAGTGGCGATGCCGATCTCGGCGCCCATGCCGAATTCACCGCCGTCGGCGAACTGCGTCGACGCATTGACCATGACAATGGCGCTGTCCACCTGCTGCAGGAACTGCTCGGCGCGGGCGGCATCCTCGGTGATAATACAGTCGGTATGGTTCGACCCATAGGTGGCGATATGGTCGATGGCGGCATTGATATCCGGCACGATTCGCACCGAAATGATGCTGTCCAGATATTCGGTCGACCAGTCGGCCTCATTGGCCGCAGTGGCGCCGGCGACAAGCTCGCAGCTGGCGTCATCGCCGCGAATCGCGCAGCCAGCTTGCTGCAGGGCATCGGCGATGGACGGCAACAACGTCGGTGCCACCGCTTCATCAATCAGGATTGTTTCCGCGGCGCCGCAGATTCCGGTGCGCCGCATCTTGGCGTTGACCGCAATCTCTACCGCCTTGTCGGGGTCGGCGGCTGCATCCACAAAAAGATGGCAGATGCCTTCAAGATGCGCGAATACCGGTACCCGCGCCTCGGTCTGCACACGCTCAACCAGCGATTTGCCGCCACGCGGGATGATGACATCGATCTCGCCACTCGCGGCCAGCATCGCGCCAACCGCCCCGCGGTCATCGGTTGGCACCATCTGCACGGCATGCGGCGGCAGGCCGGCCGCGGCAAGACCATCGGCCATCAGGCCCGCCAGAAAGGCCGATGTCTCGCGGCTGTCGGACCCGCCACGAAGGATCGCCGCATTGCCGGCGATCAGGCACAGCCCGGCGGCATCGACGGTCACATTGGGCCGCGATTCATAGATCACCCCGATCACGCCAAGCGGTGTCGCCACCCGCGCGATGTCGAGACCGTTCGGCCGTGTCCAGCGCGCCAGTTCGCGCCCAATCGGATCGCCAAGCCCGGTGATATCCTCAAGGCCCGCCGCCATCGCCTCGATCCGGTCTTCTGTCAGCGTTAGCCGGTCAATGAAGGCGGCGCCAATGCCGTTTTCACCAGCGCGCGTCACATCCAGCGCGTTGCGCGCCAGAATTTCGCCCGTGGCACCGCGAATCAGCGCGGCAGCCTGTGTCAGTGCGGCGATTCGGGCCTCATAGGCGGATTGCGCCAGCACCGACTGGGCGGCGCGCGAATCGCCGACCAGCGCTGAGATCATTGCGGCATGGGCCGCATGGGCCGCATGATCGTTGGCAGTCTGGCTGCCTGTCTTGGACATCTCTGTCATCATGACTCCTGTGACGGGTCGTGGCACCTAGGAACCCGGCTCGAGCATGGCCAGATTATCGGCGTGAATAACCTCATCCCGGCCACGATATCCCAGCAAATCTTCTATTTCACTGCTTTTGTGACCAAGAATGGCGCGCGTATCGCCAACCGAATAGGCCGACAGCCCATGCCCGATCACCTGGCGGCTTTCATCCTCGATGGCGATCAGGTCGCCGCGTTCAAATGCGCCATTCGCCGCCACGACGCCGGCAGGCAACAACGAGCGCCCCTGCCGCAGGGCGCGCACAGCGCCGTTATCGACGGTGATCCGCCCCTTTGGCGTCAGCGCGCCGCCGATCCATCTCTTGCGGGCCGTCAACGGGCTGTGTTCGGCGCGGAACAGCGTATGCCGCCCGCCATCGATCAGGCCGCCTACCGGCCGCGCCCCGCGCCCGTCGCAGATAATCATGCCGCAGCCGGCATTCATCGCGATCCGCGCCGCCTCAAGCTTGGTCACCATCCCGCCCGAGGCATAGCTGGCATTCGCCGTACCGGCCATCGCCATCACCTCGTCATTGATCGCCGCCACCTCGGGGACATGGCGCGCCGCATTGTCCTGGCGGGGATTGCCGGAATAGAGCCCGTCAATATCCGACAGCAGGATCAGCAGATCGGCGCTGATCATGGCCGCCACCCGTGCCGCCAGCCGGTCATTGTCGCCGAACCGGATCTCGGTCGTTGCCACGGTGTCGTTCTCGTTTACCACCGGCACCGCGCCAAGCCCCAGAAGCGAGGACATGGTGGCCCGCGCATTCAGATGGCGACGCCTGGTTTCGGTATCTTCGGGTGACAGCAGGATCTGCGCGACCCGGATATCGTGAATCGCCAGCGCCTCGCGCCAGGCATGCGCCAGCGTCACCTGTCCGGTGGCGGCGGCGGCCTGCTTTTCCTCGATTGCCAGTGCCCTTCCGGTGATCCCGAGGCCGCGGCTGCCAAGCGCGATGGCGCCGCTCGACACGACAACCACATTCTTGCCGTCAGCCCGCAGCATCGCGATATCATTTGCCACACTGCCAAGCCAGTCAGCGTCAACAGCGTTCCTGTCATCATCGATCAGAAGGGACGATCCGATCTTGATGATGACGGTCCGCGCTGCCGCGATGGCGCTGGCGGCCGCACTCACGGTGACCATGGCACAGGCTCCAGCGGCGCGGCCTCGGCCTCGCGCGCGGATTCGATGGTGCTCATCAACTGGCGAAGCAGGTCGCGCACCCCGGCACCGCTGACCGACGATAATGTCGTCACCGTGCCGGCCCCGGCCTGCTGGAGTGCGTCCCGCACATCCTCGGCATAGCCTTCGGGCGCCGCATCGATCTTTGTCAGCGCCAGAACTTCCTGCTTGTCGGCCAGCCCGCCGCCATAGGCAGCAAGCTCGTCACGAAGCGTGCACCAAGCCGCCACCGGGTCTTCGGCCGTGACATCGACGAGATGCAGCAACACGCGGCAACGCTCGACATGGCCAAGAAAGCGATGGCCAAGGCCGGCCCCGCGATGCGCCCCCTCGATCAGCCCGGGAATGTCGGCCATGACGAATTCGCGATCATCAATGCCGACAACGCCGAGATTGGGGTGAAGCGTCGTGAAGGGATAATCGGCGATCTTCGGACGGGCCGCCGAAACGGTGCTCAGAAAGGTCGATTTGCCGGCATTGGGAAGCCCCAGAAGGCCGGCATCGGCAATCAGCTTCAGCCGCAGCCAGACCCACATCTCCTGGCCGACCTCACCTGGCTGTGACTTGCGCGGCGCGCGGTTTGTCGAGGATTTGAAAAAGGCGTTTCCCTTGCCGCCGGCGCCGCCCTTGGCAAGGATGAATTCCTGGCCCTCCTCGGTCAGGTCGGCAAGCACCGTTTCCTGATCGTCGGCCAGAATCTGCGTGCCGACGGGAAGTTTCAGGAATACCGGCTGGCCGGCGGCCCCCGACCGGTCACGGCCAGCCCCCGGCCTGCCGGAATCGGCCTTGAAATGCTGCTGATAACGGTAATCGATCAGGGTGTTCAGCCCGGCCACGGCGCGTGCGACGACATCGCCGCCGCGTCCGCCATCGCCGCCATCCGGCCCG
This sequence comes from SAR116 cluster bacterium, assembly GCA_004213025.1. Next base: position 67,446 of record SHBC01000002.1, on the reverse strand, counting down.
CCGAACGGCACATGCGCCTCGCGCCGGAAACTGACAGAGCCGGGCCCGCCATGTCCGGATCGGGTATAGATCTTGGCCTGGTCTAGAAATTTCATCCTGGTTTACCCGGCAAATGCCCTGCGCTGGATACTCTTTATCACCATGGTGGTGTCGGCAACAAAAAAGGGGAACAACCTGTGGCGTCCCCCTTGTTCAGACCGCCTGTGTCGGCGCCCGATCCTGTCGACCGGCGCGCCTTATTCGGCGGCCTCTGCGGTTGGCAGCACGTTCACGAACATGCGCCCGCCGGACTTTTCCTTGAAGGCAACCTTGCCTTCGATAAGGGCGAACAATGTGTGGTCCTTGCCCATGCCGACATTCTCGCCGGGATGAACCTTGGTGCCGCGCTGGCGCATGATGATGTTGCCGGCCAGAACCGCTTCACCACCGAACTTCTTTACGCCGAGACGGCGTCCTGCGGAATCGCGGCCGTTACGAGAGCTACCGCCTGCTTTTTTATGTGCCATTTTCCAGCTCCCTTCAGCTGTCGGCGCGCCCGGCGCGCCAGATTGGACAATCTATCTAGGATTTCTTTGCGGCGGCCTTTTTCGCTGCCGTCTTTTTCGCAGCTGCCTTCTTGGCCGGTGCCTTCTTCGGGGCAGCCTTGGCTTCTTCCGTTTTGGCGGCGGCCTTCTTCGGCGCGGCCTTCGGCGTCAGCGACTTGCCGTCCTCGGCGATGGCGTTGATCTTCAGCAGGGTCAGATCCTGGCGATGACCCTGGGTGCGGCGGTGGTTCTTCCGGCGCTTGCGGCGGAAGATGATGATCTTCGGGCCGCGGGTCTGGCGCATCACGGTGGCACTGACAGCGGCGCCTTCAACGCGCGGCGTGCCAATCGTTACCTTGTCACCGTCGCCAAGCATCACGATATCATCGAGAATAACCTCGGCGCCTTCATCAGCGGAAATCCGCTCGACGAGAATTGTGTCGTCTTTCGACACGCGATACTGCTTGCCGCCTGTTTTTACCAACGCATACATGGCTTCCATCCTCGTTCCTCCCGCGCCCTTTGCAGACTGACCTGTTGAGGCCTCGCCCCTGACAGCGTGTCGCCGGCTGAGCCGCGTTCCAGCTGTCACTACCCGGGTGGGTGGAAAACAAAAACATACCGCTCTGGAACCCCAAAGCGGATTGCGCTGGAATATACGCCTCGATGCGCCGCTGTCAAGACCGCAATCGCGCTATCCTGCTAGGATTTCAGATGGATATCCGCCGGCATTGACAGCTTCGCCTGCAGGCTGTGTCATCCGCCACCGAAAAGACCATGCCGTTTCGCATCGTGAGGGGTGTCGCCCATCTCAAGATGCAGCCTGTCGCCCCGCCATGGGTGCGCCGCGACAACCGCATCGTCAAGTTCGATGCCAAGTCCCGGCGCGGTGGGCGGAATGATGTATCCATCCTCCCAATGCAATGGTGTTTGCAGCAGGCTGGCGTGAAATCCGTCCATCTTGCCGATGGATTCCAGAATCAGGAAATTCGGAATGCAGGCGGCCAACTGGATATTCGCGGCGGCCACAACCGGCCCGCAATAGAGGTGCGGTGCCACCTGGACATAGCGTGTCTCCGCCATGGCGGCGATCTTCTTGCCCTCGAGAATGCCGCCGGCCCGGCCAAGGTCCGGCTGCAGGATCGCTGCCGCCCCGCATTCCAGAACGCGGGCAAATTCAAATTTGCTGCACAGCCTCTCGCCGGTCGCCACCGGGATCGAGGTGCCGGCGGCCACCTTCGCCATTTCCTCCGGCATGTCGGGGGGGCAGGGCTCCTCGAACCAGAGCGGGTCATACGCCTCCAACCGCTGTGCCAGGCGCAGCGCGCCGGCGGCGGTGAACTGGCCATGCGTGCCGAACAGCAGATCGGCACTGTCACCGACAGCGGCGCGGAGCTCGCGGCAGAAGGTCTCGCTTCGGGTCATTGCCTCAAGATCGGGCATGCGTCCGTCATAGACGGTATATTGCCCCGCCGGGTCGAACTTGACCGCGGTAAAGCCCTCGGCGACGCGCGCCGCGGCGGCCTCGGCGCTGGCCAGCGGGTCGTTATAGAAATCGGCAGCCGCCTTGTCCTCGTCGGGATAAAGATAGGTGTAGGTCCGCAGACGGTCATTCACCAGCCCGCCAAGAAGCGCATAGACAGGCCGGTCAAGCGCCTTGCCGACGATGTCCCAGCAGGCCATTTCCAGCCCGCTCACCACGCCCTGGACCGAGGCGTCGGGGCGATGGGTGAAGCCGGAGCCGTGCGCGCGGCGCCAGAAATGCTCGATCCTGTCGGGCGGCATGCCTTCAAGATAGCGCTGGAACATGTCCTCGGCCATGTGGCAGACGACTTCCGGTGCAAAGCTGGCAGCGTAAATCTCGCCAATGCCGGTGATCCCGCAGGCGGTTTTCAGCCGTACGAAGATGAAATACCGCCCGCCAAAACCTGGCGGCGGCGTGCCGACGATGAAGGTTTCCAGTGATTCGAGCCGCATCAACGCCTCCCTGCCCGCCGCGATTCGCGCTCGCAATCGTGAAATAACGGTGCGAACAGGGGCTGCCGCACCGCCGCCGCATCGGCTATCATGTCGCGAATGCTGGCATATCGTTGTGGCGACTGCAATCGCCCTTCATATGCAGGCGCCCTTCACATGCAGGCGCCCTTCATATCCGGACAACACAGAGTGTTAGCCATGGTTACATCCCTTCTTGCTGTCGCGCGGCGCCACATCATTCTGTTCGGTGCCGCGAAATTCGGCGCCGGGCTGCTGGTCGGCTTTGCGCTTGGCGTCTATTTCCTGCCGATTCTGACCGCCGAGGATGGTCTCGACAGCGCGGCGCTGGCACAGCTTGAGGCAAGCGCCGAGCGAAGCGGCACCTTCACCCGCGATCTGGCAGGCTCCGACGCCTTTCACTGGGGCGAGGGCGTCGTCCATGTCAGCCAGCAGCGCGTCTGGCTTGACGGGCGGATCGCGCCCGGCCCGGATTACCGTCTCTATCTGACCCCGGCCTTTGTCGAGGACGAGGCCGCCTTCCTCGCCATCAAGGCGCAATCGGTCGATATCGGGCCGGTCAAGGCCTTCAGCAATTTTGATCTTGCCGTTCCGCCGGGTGTTGAGGTTGGTGATTTTCCGGCGCTGCTGATATGGTGCGAGGCGTTTGGTGAATTCATCACCGCGGCGCGGCTTTCCTGATCCCCGTCGCCCGACGACATTCCGCTGAAACCATAATGCCGAGGATTTCATGACCGTTTCGCTTGCCGGCCTGTCGATTCCAGCGCCCGAGGCCATAACGCTGGATGACATCATCGCCATGTATGAGGCGCTGCGCCCGCATATGCCACCGGCGGTGCCACCTGCCGTACCAACGCGCGAGGTTCCGTGCCTTGTCGAGATCCTGCCGCATGTCGATGCGCTGATCCTCGACGGGTTCGGCGTGATCAATGTCGGGGCCAGCCTGATCGACGGCATCCATGAGGTGCTGGAGATGGCGGCGGCCCGCGATATCGCGGTGATGGTGTTGACGAATGGCGCCGGCAAGGGGGCCGACGCCAGCTGGGGCAAATACCGCGACTGGGGGCTGCCAATCACACGCCCGCAGGTGGTATCAAGCCGGGATTCGCTGGAGGCCGCGCTGCCGGATGTGGCGGCCGGGCGGATTGTCGCCGCGCTAGGCCCGGCGGCGCGCCCGCTTGGCGTTGCCAACGAACTTACCCTTGCCGGCGATGCGGATCTGTTTGAACGCGCGCAAAGCTTTGCCTTTCTTGGATCGGCTGACTGGGATGATTCGCTCCAGGCGGCGCTGGAAGGCGCGCTGGCACGAGGCGGGCGCGATCTTCTTGTTGGCAATCCTGATATCAGCGCCCCGCTTGGCGGGGCTTTCTCGGCCGAGCCCGGCTATTGGGCGGTGCGGGCGATGCAGGCCACCGGCATCGCGCCGCGCTGGTATGGCAAGCCGCACCGCGCCGCCTTCGATCTTGCCTGCGCAAAGCTGGAACAGGTCTATGGCCGGCAGTTCGAGCGGGGCCGGGTGGCGATGGTCGGCGATTCGCTTCATACCGACATTCTGGGCGCGCGGGCGGCCGGTCTGCAGGCGGTGCTGCTGACAGGCTATGGGCTGTTCTGTGATGGCGGCGCACATGATATGATCAGGGCCTGCGGAATCGCGCCGGACTGGATTGCCGCAACACTTCAGTGAGGCAGGAGAGACACCCCACCATGCTGCATCGCCGCTTTCTTCTCGAAGGGCTTCAATGTGCCTGCCGGATTGGTGCCTATGACCATGAGAGGCTGGCGCCGCAGCCCGTGCTGATCGATGCCGAGATCGTGCTGGCGGATGCCACTGAACCGACCACCGACAGGCTTGAGGATGCGCTGAATTACGACATGATTCGCACCACCATCCTCGACATCGCCACGGCGCGGCATTTCGATCTTCAGGAAACGCTGGCGCGGCAGATTTTCGATTCGCTGGCGGCGCTTCCCGGCGTGACGGCGGTGCGGGTTCGGACGGCCAAGCCGGAAGCCTATGAGGATTGCCGGCAGATCGCCTATGAACTGTCGAATATGGGCTGAGCGATGTTCGAGGATGCCGGCCTGCTTCGCGACTATTACCGGACACGGCAGGGCCGTCATGTCGCAATGCGGTTGCGCCGCGCCCTGACGGCTTTCTGGAACCGGGCACCGAATGCCTGCAACGCGGCGGTCGGCTATGCGCCGCCGGTGCTCAGGGCCGAGGACCAGCTTCACCCGCTGGCGCTGATGCCAATGCGGCTTGGCCCGCTAAGATGGCCGAAGAAGGGTCCTGGCCGCGCGGCGCTTGTCGATAGCCGTGCTCTGCCGGTGCAGAACGTCCAGCTTGACCGACTGCTGTTGCTGCACGCGCTGGAGTTCGATCCGAACCCGAGCCGGCTTCTCGATGAATGCTGGCGCGTTCTTGACGGGTCCGGGCGGCTGATGGTGATGGTGCCGAACCGCAACGGGTTGTGGGCGCGCGCGGAAAAGACGCCTTTTGGTCATGGCCGGCCCTATTCGCGCGGCCAGCTGCGCCACCTTCTTCAGGAACACGGCTTTACCCCGGTCGAGGCGCGGACAATCCTGTTCACCCCGCCGGCTGCCCCCGGGCTGTTTCTCAGAATCGGACCGCAGATCGAACGGATTGGCCGGAACTGGTCGCCCGGCATTGGCGGCGTTCTGGTGATCGAGGCGGAAAAAAACCTCTATGCGCCGGCCGGGCAGACGGGACGCCAGCGCACGGCAAAATCCGCGATCGGCCGCAAGCTTGCGCCGCGTCCCACCGGCGCCATCCGCGAAGGGACGGAATGACCGCCCCATCACCAGGCCCCATCACCATACCCTGACTTCTGGGCCCGGTTTCACGATTGTCTGGCACCGGCGGCGGTCTGTCTGCTATAGAGGCTGAGGCGCGACGGAACCGGAAACAGAGGCTGGCCGGCCATGTAGCGCGCAGCCCCGTCCTGTACCAAGTTATCGCCTGATCCATGACCGACCATATATGACCGACCATCTGAACGATCTGCGAGCGACCATCAACCGGCTGGATGACGAAATCCTTGCGCTGGTGCGGCGGCGCATGACACTTGCCGGTGACATCATCGCGGCGAAGCAGGGCCATGCGGCCTATCGCCCGGGACGCGAGGCGGCGGTGATTGAACGGCTTGCGGCCGCGGCGCCGGATTTGCCGCGCCAGCTTGTGGCAAATGTCTGGCGTCAGCTGATGACGGCAAGCACGGCGCTGCAGGACAACTCGCTTGAGGTGGCCGTCCATCATCAGGCGATGGCGGTGGCAGGCTGGCATTTTGGTGGCCTTGTCACGATCCGTGAATGCGCCGACCTTGACGCTGTCAGATTGCGGCTCGATGCCGGGGTTGGTCTGGCGCTGGTGCCGGAAAGCTGTGAGGCGGAGGTGGCTGGCTGGCTGCTGACGGATACAGAGTTTCACCTGATTGCCAGCACGCCGCCCTTTCGGTCGGATGCGTTGCCGCCGACATGGATGATCGGCCGGCAACCGGCGGATGCCGTGGAGAGGGAAATGACGCTTATTGCCCGTCGCGGCGATGATGGCATGGTTATTGACCGGATGGCGGGGCGGCTGGACGCGCCCGCCGACAGCATTGCAGGCGAACATCGGGTCGTCGGCGTCATCGCCGCAACCCCGGATCAGGAACAGCCATGACAGTGATTTACAGCAGGGTAGCGATCATCGGGATCGGCCTTATCGGATCGTCGGTGGCGCTGGCCGCGCGCCGCGCCGGCATTGTCGACCATATCGTCGGGTGCGACAGCGATCCCGAAGTTGCCCCCGAGGTGAAACGCCTCGGGCTTGCCGACAGCTTTACCGCCGACGCGGTCGAGGCCGTTGCCGATGCCGATCTGGTGATAATGTCGGTGCCGGTCGGTGCCATTGGCACGCTGGCGGCACAGATCATTCCGGCAATGAAGCCTGGCGCGGTGCTGACGGATACCGGCTCGACCAAGCGGTCGGTGGTGCGCGATGTCACGCCACATGTCGGGGACGGCATTCACTGGATCCCCTCGCACCCGCTTGCTGGCACCGAACATTCCGGCCCCGGGGCCGGCTTTCCCGACCTGTTCAAGGGACGCTACTGGCTGATCCTGCCAGGTGAGGTACCGGAGGCAGAGGTGGCGCGGTTTGAATCCTTCGTTATCGCCATGGATGCTGTGGCCGAGCGCATGGATGCCGATTATCACGACAAGGTGCTGGCGCTGACATCGCATCTGCCGCATCTGATCGCCTACACAATCGTCAGCACGGCGGTCAATCTGGAAAGCCAGCTGAAGAATGACGTGATCAGATTCTCGGCGTCGGGCTTTCGTGATTTCACACGGCTTGCCGCCTCTGATCCGGTGATGTGGCGTGACGTCTTCATCAATAATGACGAGGCGGTGCTGGAGATGCTGCAGCGATTCTCCGAGGATCTTTCGGACCTGCAGCGGGCCATCCGGTGGGGCGAGCGGGACAAGCTTGAGGGCCTGTTCCAACGCACCCGCGAGATTCGCCGCTCGATCATCGATGCCGGCCAAAGCTGAGGCGCGGCCCCCTGTTAGATTTGCCTGGCGTCAGATGCGGATTGTTTCCGCCAGATATTTCGCATATTCGCGGGTCAGCAGCCGCATCATGGCGCGGTCCCACCACCAGCCTGACAGATTAAGGTCGGCCGGTACCACCGGCCATTGATAGAGGTCGAATTCAGGCATTTCGCGGGCAAAGACCAGCAGCGCCCGCGGCATGTGATAGCTTGCCGTCACAAGCCGCAGCGAGCGCATGTCATGGCCAAGCGCCCAGACGCGCGTCACTTTGGCGTTGCCCCGCGTGTTGCCAGCCTCGAAATCCAGCTCGACACAGCAGAACAGCAATTCGGCCTTGCGGTCATCAAGATCAAGCTCTTGCACCAGCACGGCCCGGTTGACGCCCTCGCCAACGCCTGAAATCAGCATCTTCCCGCCATTCTGCGCGGTCAGAAGGCGCAGCCCGTCATCGAGCCGCTGCTGCCCGCCGGTCACGACAACGATTCCATCGGTGAATTGCAGTTTGCCCTGCGGCGCCTGCGGTAATGTCAGCACGAAATGCTGCAGGCCGGCGATGAAGGACGCCACGGCCAGTACAAGATAGACCGCAAGATATTTCGCCGTACGTTGTGACATCGCCCATCCATATTTCAGGCCAATCATCTGGCCAACCACCCGGGCCAACCACCCGGGCCATCGCCGTTATCAAGGGTGCTGTGCCCGCCATCGCGAACACGCTTCCCGGACCCGGTTCCCTAAACCTGCCATGTTGGTCATTCATGTCGGCCATCCAGGGCAGTATGGCAAGCCTAGCACATTCTGCAGCGGCAACCGGGGCAAAATGACGGCACGTCACGCTGCGGCCGGACTTTCCGAAGCGCCAGCTTTGGTGTATCGAAGGTTAAGGCACCAAGAGGAGAGCAAGGTCAATGCTGCTGACCTGCCCGAATTGTGACACGGTCTTCCGGGTCGATGGCGAGAAGATCGGCGAAGCCGGACAGACTGTCCGCTGCTCGGTCTGCGCGCATGTCTGGCAGGCCGCGCCACCCATGCTGGTGCCGGAAGCCGAGCCCGGCGAGATGGCCAGCGCCCTGCGAACGGTCGTCGGGTCTTTCCTTGTCATGGTTGTCCTTCTTGGCGGTACGGTCGGCTTTGTTGTCTGGCGCGCCACCATCACCGCCTATGCGCCGGGCCTGATTCCGGTGTTTGAGCAGATCGGCCTGTCAGTCCGCCCGGACACGGCGAATCTGCGCATTGTCGATCTGAAGGCCGACTATGCCGGTGACACGATGCGTCTCAGCGGGAGTCTGCAGAATGACGCGGCCTTCTTCGCGCATGCCCCCCTTCTCGAGGTCAGGGTGGTTTCCGAGTCGGGTGAGCCACTTGCCAGCCGGATCATCCGTCCCGATGACGCCGTGATCAGGCCGGCGATGGCAAGCGGGTTCTTCACACAGCTTGTCTTCGAGGCCAGCGCCGAGCCGACGGTCACCGTGACCATGCGTGATGATCCGGTGGTCAGCCAGTAAGGCTTGCCAGGATAAGTCCGCCAATCAGGACAGGCCAATCAGGACAGGCCAATCAGGAGAGGGCGGGAATCACTTCCTCGGCCAGCAATTCGGCGACATTGCGCTGCCGGCGCAGCACATGGCATTCACCATCCAGCACCATCACCTCGCCTGCCGGCGGTCGTGAATTGTAGCTTGAGGCCATCACCGCGCCATAGGCACCTGCCGACATCACCGCCAGACCGTCACCTTCGCCAAGCGCCGGCATCATCCGGTCCTGCGCCAGATAATCACCTGTCTCGCAGACCGGGCCGACAATGTCCGCCAGGCCTTCCGCCGGGCCAGCCGGGGCCAGTGGCAGCACGGCGTGGTGGGCTTCATACAAAGTCGGACGGAGAAGGTCGTTCATCGCCGCATCGACAATGACAAAGCGCTTGTTGTCGCCGTCCTTGATATAGATCACGCGGGTCAGAAGCGCGCCGTTATTGGCGACGATCGACCGTCCCGGCTCGAATCCCAACTGGAAACCGCTATCGGCGAAGATTCGGCTGACAAGCTTGCCATAGGCGGTGAAATCGGTGGCGATCCCAGCCTCGTAATCGACACCGATTCCGCCGCCAAGGTCGAGAATCGGCACCGGCAGCCCCTCGCCGCGAAGCGCACTGCCAAAATCAAGAAGCGCCGTATAGGCGCGCTCGAACGGATCGAGGTCAAGAATCTGCGAGCCGATATGAACCGCCAGTCCGGCTGGCCGGATATGCGCATCGCCGGCAAGCCGGCGATACAGGGTGGCGGCCTCGTTCTGGGCGGTGGAGACACCGAATTTGGTGGAACGCTGGCCGGTCGAGATTTTCGCATGCGTGTCCGGGGCGACATCGACATTGACCCGCAGCGCCACCGGTGCCGTGACCCCGCGCGCCGCTGCGATACGGCTGATGGCCTCGACCTCGGCCGTGCTTTCGGCGTTGATCTGGCCGATGCCGGCATCCAGCGCGGCGCCGATTTCGGCGGTGGACTTGCCGACTCCCGAAAAGACGATCTTTGCAGCCGGCACACCGGCGGCAAGCGCGCGTTGCAACTCACCGCCCGAGACAATGTCGGCACCGGCCCCCTGGCTTGCCAGCAGCGCGATCACGCCAAGCGCCGAATTGGCCTTCAGCGCGAAATGCACCTTGCCGTCAACCGGCGCCACCGCGGCGGCAAAATTGCGGTAATCGGCGCGGATACCATCGCCCGAATAGACATAGAGCGGCGTGCCGTGCGTCGCCGCGATATCCTCCAGCGCCAGGCCGCCAACGGTCAGACGCCCGTCATCATCACGCGTAAAGCTGTTTGTCATGCCCGGAAATCCCCGCTGACGTCAGGAGTCGCTGTCGGCGGATTGCGCCGGAATCTCGGACGGGCGGTAGGGGTCGCCACGTTTACCGCAGGCGGTCAGTCCACTGGCGACAAGCGCCAGCACCAGCATTGCAAATCCGAAACGCTTCATCGTCATTTTCCTTCCCGCTCAGCCTTCATCCAGCCCGTAGCGTGTCCGTGCCTCGGCAATCCGCGCGCGCACCTCATCGGGCGCGGTGCCACCGAAACTGCGCCGCATCGCGACGGCCGCCTCGCATGACAACACCGCCAGCACATCCTCGGTGATTCGTGGTTCGACCGCCTGCATGTCGGCAAGGTCCAGCGCGTCGAGATCACATTCCCGTTCCGCCGCGATGGCGACAATGGTGCCGCTGACATGATGCGCCTCACGGAATGGCAGGCCAAGGTCGCGCACCAGATAGTCGGCAAGGTCGGTGGCGGTTGGAAAACCCTGGTTCAGTGCGGCGCGCATGGCCTTGGGCCTGGCGGTCATATCGGCGACCATACCGGTCGTCGCGGCGATGGCGATGCCAAGCGCATCGGCGGCGTCAAAGACGCCTTCCTTGTCCTCCTGCATGTCCTTGCCATAGGCAAGCGGCAGCCCCTTCAGAACAATCAGAAGACCGTTCAGCGATCCGATGATCCGCCCGGGCTTCGCACGGACAAGCTCGGCTGCGTCCGGGTTCCGCTTTTGCGGCATGATCGAGGATCCGGTGGTGAAGGCATCGGACAGGGCGATGAAACCGAACCTGTCGGAACACCAGATCACCATCTCTTCGGCAAGCCGTGACATGTGAACGGCGCACAGCGCTGCCGCCGCGAGAAATTCCACGGCGAAATCACGGTCCGAAACGGCATCCATGGCGTTGGCGGCCGGCCGGTCAAATCCCAGCAGCTCTGCCGTCATGTGCCGGTCTGTCGGGAACGAGGTGCCGGCAAGCGCCGCCGCACCAAGCGGTGATTCGTTCAGCCGCCGGCGGGCATCGGCAAAGCGTCCACGGTCGCGCCCGAACATCTCGACATAGGCCATCAGATGAAAGCCGAACGTCACAGGCTGCGCTGTCTGCAGATGGGTAAAGCCAGGCATCAGCGTGTCGGCATGTTCCTCGGCCCGGCGAAGCAGTGCCAGTTGCAGTTCGGCAAGCGCGGCATCGACCGAATCAATCAACTCACGCACCCACAGCTTGAAATCGGTCGCCACCTGATCGTTACGTGAGCGCGCGGTATGAAGCCGGCGCGCCGGCTCGCCAACCAGTTCGGCAAGCCGCGATTCAATGTTCATATGGATGTCTTCAAGGGCGGCGGAAAAGGCAAAATCACCGCGCGTGATTTCATCGAGGATGCTGTCCAGCCCGTGATGGATGGCATCCCGGTCGGCATCGCTGATGATCGCGCAGGCGGCCAGCATTGTGGCATGCGCCTTCGATCCGGCAATGTCCTGACGATACAGCCGCTGGTCATAACCGATCGACGCGTTGATATCCTGCATCAGCTGCGACGGTCCACTTGAGAAACGGCCGCCCCAGATGCTAGACTTCACCGGTCTGTTGTCGGATGTGTCCCTGTCAGATGTGTGCCTGTCAGATGTGTCCCTGTCAGATGTGTCCTTGTCGGTCATGGCCTGATCCGTCCACGCGCCAGCTTGCTGGCATCCTTTGATCTGGAAAATTGCATGAGTTATAGACTGCTTTTGCCGATTTTACAGCCAAAAACACCGGTGCCGGCCCGACTGTTGCTGTTGCCGATGCTGTTGCTGTTCGCGTTGCTGGCTGCCGGTCTGCCGTCGCCGGCGAGCGCTACCGGAACGGTGGAGGCACCGCCGCGTGAGGCGGCGCCGGATCGCGCCAGCCCGATCAGCGACGAGACAGGCGCCGAGTTCAGCATTGCCGATTTTGCCGGTCAGCCGGTGCTGATCAATTTCTGGGCCACGTGGTGCGCCCCCTGCATTGCCGAGCTGCCGGCGCTATCGCGCGCCGCCGCCGCGCTTGCCGGTGATGATGTCACGGTGCTGCTGGTCTCTATCGACCGCGGCGGCGCGGCAAAGGCCATGCCGTTTCTGGACACACATGGCGTGACCGGGGTGGAGGTCGTGCGTCTTGGGTTTGACCCGAAGGCACGGCTATCGCGCGAGATGCAGGTGCGCGGCCTGCCAACAACCATCCTCCTGCCGGCCGCACAGGACGCGGCCTGGCGTTTTGTCGGTCCTTTTGAGTGGGATGATGAGGCGATGCTGACGCTGGTCCGCCAGCTTGTCACCGAATGATTGCCGTGCTGGTGTGTCTGTCGATCACAAGGCAAGCTCTTCCATGAAAAAGGGCGGCCGAGGCCGCCCCTGTTGGTTCATTGATGTCTTGCGAGATCAGCCAAGCGTCGATTCCAGCTCCGGTACGGCGTCGAACAGATCCGCGACAAGGCCGAAATCCGCAACCTGGAAGATCGGGGCTTCTTCATCCTTGTTGATGGCGACGATTACCTTGCTATCCTTCATGCCGGCAAGGTGCTGGATCGCCCCCGAGATACCGACGGCAACATACAGATCGGGCGCGACGACCTTGCCGGTCTGGCCAACCTGATAGTCGTTCGGGACAAAGCCGGCATCGACAGCCGCGCGCGACGCGCCGACGGCGGCGCCAAGCTTGTCAGCAACCTTCTCCAGCATCGCGAAGTTCGATCCGTCCTGCATGCCGCGGCCACCCGAGATGACGATCGGCGCCGAGGTCAGTTCCGGACGCTCGGAGCTCGACAGCTCGGATTTGACGTAGCTTGACAGACCAGCATCAGCGGACCCGTCGGCAGCCTCGATGGCGGCGCTGCCACCCTCGGCGGCGGCCTCGAAGGCCGTGCTGCGAACCGTCACCACCTTCACCGCCTCATTCGATGTGACGGTGGCGATGGCGTTGCCAGCATAGATCGGACGCTGAAAGCTGTCAGGGCTTTCAACCTTGATGATGTCGGAAATCTGCATCACGTCGAGCATCGCGGCAACGCGTGGCATGATGTTCTTGCCAGTTGTTGTTGCCGGTGCCATCAGATGCGAATAGCTGGACGCCATCGACTGGATCAGCGGTGCCACATTTTCCGCAATGCCGTGCGCCAGTATGGTGTCATCGGCGGTCAGCACCTTTGACACGCCGGCAATGGCGGCGGCGGATTTGGCAACCTCGCCGCTGGCATCTCCGGCGACGAGGATATGGATGTCGCCCCCGATCTGGGTGGCGGCGGTGACGGTGTTCAGCGTGGCCGGGGCCAGCTGACCGTCATCATGGTCTGCAAGGATGAGAATGCTCATGATCAGATCACCTTTGCTTCGTTTTTGAGTTTATCTACCAGTTCAGCCACATCAGATACCTTGATTCCGGCCTCGCGGGCAGGTGGCTCTTCGACGCGGGTAATGGTCAGGCGGGGCGCGATATCGACACCGAGATCGGCAGCGCTCATCGAATCAAGCGGCTTTTTCTTGGCCTTCATGATGTTTGGCAGCGACGCATAGCGCGGCTCGTTGAGCCGCAGATCGACGGTCACGACGGCCGGCATCCTGATCTCGAGATGTTCAAGACCGCCATCAACCTCACGAATGACGGCGGCGCTGTCACCCTTGATCTCGATTCCCGAGACGAAGGTGCCCTGTGCCCACCCCAGAAGCGCGGCCAGCATCTGGCCGGTCTGGTTGCAGTCATCATCGATCGCCTGCTTGCCGACGAACACAAGACCAGGCTCCTCGCGGGCAACGACTTCCTTCAGCAGCTTGGCAACGGCCAGCGGCTCAACCTCGTGTGGTGCCTCGATATGGATGCCGCGATCAGCGCCCATGGCAAGCGCGGTGCGGATTGTTTCCTGATTCTGGCTTGGGCCAATCGACACGGCGACAACCTCGTCCGCCCCGCCGGCCTCCTTCAGCCGCAATGCCTCTTCAACGGCGATCTCGTCAAACGGATTCATCGCCATCTTCACATTCGCCAGCTCAACGCCGGTGTTGTCGGCTTTCACCCGCACCTTGACGTTGTAGTCGATCACCCGCTTGACCGGGACTAGCACCTTCATCTGTCACTCCTTCAAAGAGAGATTCAACTGCTTGTGTTCACTAGGCTGCTTTGCTCGCCGCCCTACCCTTGTTCGAGATAATACCCTGAACAAGGAAATACTTGTTCATTTCTGGCCAGAATTTTGTCCGGGACGCCACAACACGTCGGTTTCCCCGCCGCCATTGAGCGTTCGGGCCAGAACGAACAAATGATCCGAAAGCCGGTTGATGTAGCGCATTGCCGCTTCATTCACCACTTCCTCGGCCGCCAGTTCGGTCATCCGGCGCTCGGCCCGGCGCACCACCGTGCGGCCAAGGTGAAGCCAGGCTGACGCCGGCGAGCCGCCTGGCAGAATAAAGGATGTCAGCGGCTTCAGCGATGCGTTCATCTGGTCGATCTCGGCCTCCAGACGCACAACCTGCTCGTTGGTGATCCGCAGTGCCGGTGTATCGCTCTCCGGCGTCGCAAGGTCCGCGCCAAGATCGAACAGATCATTCTGGATACGGCCAAGCATGACGTCGAATTCACTGTCATCGGCGCAGTGCAACCTGGCAAGCCCGATCACCGAATTGGCCTCGTCAACCTCGCCAAAGGCGCTTGGCCGGCGCGAGGATTTGGCGACGCGGCGCCCGTCGACAAGGCTTGTTTCGCCATCATCGCCGGTGCGGGTATAGATCTTGTTGAGTTTCACCATTGCTGGATGCGTCCCCCTGTTGATGCGCGCTGGTGCCGGCGGACTAGCTGCTGGCCTGCCGGAACCACATCAGGATCAGAATCAATGCCAGCGCGACCGCCTGAAAGACGATCCGATAGCGCATGATCCTGTTGGAATTCTTGACATTATACGTGCCGCCCCGCGCCATCGTGATCACCCCCCAGAACAGGATTGCGGCGACGATGCCAAGCGCGGCAATGAGGATGAACTTGTCTGCGGCCATGATCGGAGGCTGCCTTGTGCAAGGGCTGGGTGTGCGGGCTGGTGCCAGATACATAGGACGCCGCGGGGCAAAAAGCTAGATATTGGCAAGATCGGCGTCAAAGCGTCGCGCGGCGGCAACCAGCGTGTTGCGAAGCAGGCAGGCAATGGTCATCGGACCGACGCCGCCCGGCACCGGTGTGATGGCACCGGCAACCGCCGCCGCGCTGGCAAAATCCACATCGCCTGTCAGCCGGAATTTGCCCTCGCCGCGTTCGGGTGCCGGCACCCGGTTGATCCCGACATCAATCACCGTGGCTCCCGGCTTGACGAAGTCGCCGGTGATCATCTCCGGCCGGCCAACCGCGGCCACCAGAATGTCGGCAGTGGCGCAGACAGTCTGCAGATCGCGTGTCCGCGAATGCGCGATGGTCACCGTGCAGCTCTGTTGCAGCAGCAGCTGCGCCATTGGCTTGCCGACAATGTTCGAGCGGCCGACAACAACCGCGTTCAGGCCGGACAGATCGCCAAGATGATCCTGCAGCAGCATCAGACAGCCATAGGGGGTGCAGGGGACAAGCGCATCCTGGCCGGTGGCAAGCCGCCCGGCATTGACCGCATGAAACCCGTCAACATCCTTGTCAGGCGAGATGGCGTTGATCACCGCGGCCTCGTCGATCTGCGGCGGCAGCGGAAGCTGGACAAGGATGCCGTCGACACCATCATCCGCATTCAACTGATCGATGATGGCCAGAAGCTCATCCTGGCTGGTGGTTGCGTCGAGCCGTCTTTCGATGGAGCGCATGCCGGCGACCGTCGTCCGTTCGATCTTGTTGCGAACATAAACGGCGCTTGCCGGGTTGTCGCCGACCAGCACCACCGCCAGCGCCGGCGCGCGGCCAATCTTGTCGGTCAGCCCCTTTGCCGCATCGGCGACCCGCGCCACCAGCCGGTCGGAAAAGGCCTTGCCGTCGATGACCGTTGCGCCGCTCCTTGGCACCTGAGTGGCTTCTGTCTGTGTCATGATAATCCCCAATTTACCCGGTGCCCTTTATGGGGCCGAATCGCCCGCATTGTTGCCCGGCGCTACGGATTGCCCCGCCGGGTTTGCGCCGTTTTGTTCACCCGAGGCGACATGCCCGCCCCAGCCCCCTGTCGTCAGGCCAGTCTGGCAAGAAACCCAATCAAAAGATTGCGCAGGAACTGCACCGCCAGAAGCAGGATGATCGGGCTGACATCGATGCCGCCAAGATCGGGCAACACGCGGCGCACAAGACTCATCAGCGGTTCATGGATGCGGCCAAGGAATGTCAGCGCCATGCGAACAAAGGGCTGCCATGGATTGATGATCTTGAAAGCAATCAGCCAGGTGATGATGATGTAGGCCACCATCGTCCAGATATAGAGATTGACGATCTGGTCGATGAGAATGATGAGAGCGGTCATGCGATTTTGTCCGGGCAGGTCTGCGTGACGCGCAGACTACACGTACCCGCCATATGGATTCAATGATAAGGATGCTTCGGCAGGCAACTGTTTGACCTGGCCCCCACATCCACCCTGAAATTCCCGGTTGCGCCGGGTGGTTGCAGGCACTAAACCACGCGCCATGGGACATGCAGCGCGAAAATCTGCCAGCAGCGGAATTGTGATCGGTGCCGTTATCGGGTTCTGCCTTCTTGCCGGGGCTGTTTTCTGGCTGGCCGAACGCCAGGCAAGGCAGATGGATGTCGGATTCCGAAATTTCCAGGAACAGGCGTTTGAGCTTGTGGACCAGACCGGCGCGGTGCGGCGCAATGCCGACTTCGCCGGGGCGCCGGTGGCGCTGTTTTTCGGCTATACCTACTGTCCCGATGTCTGTCCGATGACGCTGACCTTGCTTGCCACATCGCTTGATGAGGTGGCATCGCGCGGTGGTGATCCGAAACCGCTGCAGACCATCTTCATGACCGTCGATGCCGAACGTGACACGCCTGAACAGCTTGCCGCCTATCTGTCACTTTTTGATCTTCCGGTGACCGGCCTGACCGGCGAGGCAGGCCAGCTTGCCGGCGCGCATGAGGCGTTCGGCGCCTACGCAAAGCGTGTCGAGGATGAGGATGGTGTGGTGCTGTTTGATCACACCGCCACGGTCTATCTGTATGACGACACAGGGGCCTTCACCGGCACCATTACCTTTAACGAACCGCCGGAATTCACCGTCGAGAAACTGGCGCGGCTTCTTTAGCCGCCGGCCTGTCCCGGGCATCCTGATGTCTCAGCAGGACATCACCTGCCGAATTCCCGCACCTGTCGAATTTCCGCACCTTCCCGGATTAACCCGGGGCATCATGCTTTCGGATCATAATCCGGATGGGGGAGGCGCGTGCGGATCTGGACAGCATGGCGACCCGCCGGTATGGCGGCGCTGCTGATTGTCTGTGGCTATGTCACACATCCTGGCCCGGCAAGCGGGTCGGATCAGCCGCTGGCGCATGCCGGTCCCGGCGCTCTGGTGTCGGTGGCGCTGCCCAGCACGTCGTCGGCATGGTTTTTGAACCGGGTAAGGCGGCTGCTCACTGATGGGCGCGCCGCCGAGGCGTATCAGTTGGCACGGGCGGCGCTTGACATCTTTCCGCATTCGACCGAATTGCGGCTTGGCGCGGCCTTCGCGGCAATGCGATCCGACCGCTGCCAGCTTGCCATCCGGAATCTCGAACCATTGCGAAACAAGGTGATTGCCCCGGCGTATCGGCGCCAGGCGACAGAGGTGCGTGCCGCCTGCAAGGGGGCCTGGCGTTGGCAGGCGCTGATCGGCGCTACCGCGGGATATCGACCGTCACTTGTCGATCGCCAGCGCGATGTCGAAATCTGGCTTCAGCCCGGCTCGCGGCTGCACAGCCTCTGCCTTCGTCTGGCCGCGCTGTGCGATCCCGGCCGCCCGCTTGTCTCACATGGCAAGCGTGACAGCGGTATCGATCTGTGGGCAAACCTCACAATCCGGCACCTCTATCGCGCCGGCACCGACTGGGACGTCGATCTTGACACCATCCTGTTTCAACGCCGGCCCAGCCGGCCGGACTATGCCGGTGATGGCGCGATGCTGCGGGTGGCGGCGCTGTCCCGGCAGGTGGCCGGGCGGCAGTTCCGCTTCGGGGCCGAAACCGGTGTCTCGCGTTTCCAGCAGGGCCGCGTCGACCTGGCAATCTCGCAGACGCACCGGCGGGGTGATATCGGTATGGTCATCGCCCACGCTGCCGATCTGCAATCCTTCATCGGTGCGGCGCAACTGAAGGTGCGCTCACGCTGGCTTGACCTGGCGCAGACACGCTATGAATACAGGCTCGATAAGGGGCTTGCCGGCAAGCTGACATTGTCGCTTGGCGGTGCGCGTGAACGCGAGAGCCAGGCTGGACCGGGGCTGATGCCGGGGTCACGGACGCGCGAGGTGAGCATCGGTTTACGTTGGAATGGGGATCATCTTACAGCCCATCTTTCTCAAGCGCACCGCCATCAATCCTTTCGCGGGCAATTGCCATTCCTTGCCGCGCCGCACCGCGCGCGAACGCGCGCGACAAGACTGGATCTGACAAATGGTGAGGCGTTGGACTGGCTGAACCTTAAGGTTGTGGTCTCTTTCGAATATCGAAAAATTTCCACACCTGATCCATTCCGACTTCCTGCAAGCAGAACATTGCTGTTACGGGTTTCACGTGAAATTTTCAGCAGTCGCTAAGCTATAAAAATTCTATTATCGATTGATTTGTTTACGAAAAATCATGTGCATCGCCAAGTCTGTGCACGTAGTTTGAGTGTATTAATACTCAGATAACTTTTTTGAGTATTCGGCTTTTTGAGTGTTCGGCCCTTTGAGCGTTCAGATCCAATCAAGGAGGTTTTGATGCGCGTTCTGCTGGCCTTTGAAAATAGCCTCAGTCGTGATTTTGCGCAAAACCACCTTGTGCAGAACCATCAGGTGATTGCCGATGCGGGTCTCACCGTTCTCACTGCGGCAAGCCTCGCCGAGGCGGTGGCTCTGGCCAATGAAACGGACGAGCTGGCGGTGGTGGTGCTCGATCTGCAGATGTCCGACATGCAGGGTCTTCAGGGCTTGCGGCAATTTCGCCGGGATTGTCGCCACCGGCTGCCAGTCGCGGTCACGGATTCACGGCCCGACAATGTGTCGATTGCTGATCTCACGGCTGCCGGCGCGGCCGGGTTTCTGCCCTATAATCTCAGCCCTGGCGCCTATCTGGGCGCGCTTCGCCTGCTTATCGCCGGTGAACGCTATATTCCTGCTGACATGATGACCGCCACGCCGCCGCTATCGATCGAACTGACACGCCGTGAACATGATGTGCTTGCCGGGTTGCGCAATGGGCTGAGCAACCGCGACATCGCCAAATCGCTGTCTCTCAGCGAGGTCACGGTAAAGCATCACATCAAGAGTCTTCGCGGCAAGCTTGGCGCGCGCAACCGGCTTCACGCTGTCTGCCGGGCAAATGAGTTGCAGATTCGGTGACGGCGCACACCATCGACAGCGCACGCCATCACTGGCCCGGACCCAAGCGCCGATAGCCCCAGAGATTTTGACTAGCGATTCTGGCTGGCGATTCTGATTAGCGATTCTGGCGGTTCTCGACCAGGTCCGTCACAACATTGGGATCGGTCAGCGTCGAGGTATCGCCAAGGTCGGCATAATCATTTGCCGCGATTTTCCGCAGGATACGGCGCATGATCTTGCCGGAACGGGTCTTTGGCAATTGCGGTGCCCATTGCAAAAGGTCGGGCGTGGCGATGGGGCCGATTTCCTTGCGTGTCCACTGCCGGAGTTCTGCCACCAGCTCGTCGCTTGGCTCGCATCCCTCGATCAGCGTGACATAGGCGTAGATTCCCTGTCCCTTGATGTCGTGTGGATAGCCGACAACAGCCGATTCGGCGACCTTCGGATGCGCCACCAGCGCCGATTCGACCTCCGCCGTCCCCATCCGGTGGCCGGATACATTCAACACGTCATCGACACGTCCGGTGATCCAGAAATAGCCATCCTCGTCCCGCCGCGCGCCATCGCCCGAGAAGTACCGCCCCGGAAAGGTGGTGAAATAGGTTTCGATGAAACGCTGATGGTCGCCATAGACGGTCCGCATCTGCCCCGGCCATGATCGGGAGATGCACAGATTGCCGTCAACCGCGCCATCAAGGACGTTATTGTCGCCATCGACAAGCACCGGTTCAATGCCAAAGAACGGGTGCGTCGCCGACCCCGGTTTGGTCGCCGTGGCGCCGGGAAGCGGCGTGATCAGGATGCCGCCGGTCTCGGTCTGCCACCAGGTATCGACAATCGGACAGCGGCCATCACCGACAACATCGTGATACCACATCCAGGCTTCGGGGTTGATCGGCTCGCCGACACTGCCAAGAAGCCGCAGCGAGGAGCGATCACACCCCTTCACCGGTGCCTCGCCCTCGCGCATCAGCGCCCGAATGGCGGTCGGTGCGGTGTAGAAGATGTTGACCTTGTGTTTCTCGACGACCTGCCAGAAGCGCGAGCTGTCGGGCCAGGTCGGCACACCCTCGAACATCAGCGTGACCGCGCCATTGGCAAGCGGACCATAGACAATATAGCTGTGGCCGGTGACCCAGCCGACATCGGCGGTGCACCAGTAGATGTCACCATCATGATAGTCGAAGACATATTGATGCGTCATCGAGGCATAGACCATATAGCCGCCGGTGGTGTGCAAAACACCCTTCGGCTTGCCGGTCGACCCCGAGGTATAGAGGATGAACATCGGGTCCTCGGCGTTCATTTCCTCGGCCGGGCAGTCGGCCGACGCCCCGTCCATCGCCTCGTGATACCAGACGTCGCGACCCTCGACCCAGTCGATTGCGCCGCCGGTGCGCCTGACGACGATGACCTTGCTGCAGTCGGGGCAGGAGGCAAGCGCCGCGTCGGTATTCGCCTTCAGCGGCACGGCGCGGCCGCCACGCACACCTTCATCGGCGGTGATGACCATGTTCGAATCGCAATCCTGGATGCGGCCTGCCAGCGCGTCCGGCGAAAAGCCGCCAAACACCACCGAATGGACGGCGCCAATGCGGGCACAGGCCAGCATCGCGACGGCGGCCTCGGGGATCATCGGCATGTAGATGGTGATCCGATCGCCCTTCTTCGCGCCCTCGGCCTTCATCACATTGGCAAAGCGGCAGACTTCCTCATGCAGCTCGGCATAGGTGATGTGCCGCGAATCGGCAGGGTCGTCGCCCTCCCAGATGATCGCTGTCTGATCGCCGCGCGTCGCCAGATGGCGGTCAAGGCAGTTCGCCGCCGCGTTCAGCGTGCCGTCGGCAAACCAGTTGATATGCAGATCGCCGGCATCATAGGAAACGTCGCTGATCTGGCTGTAGGGCTTGATCCAGTCGATCCGCTTTCCATGCTCGGCCCAGAACGCGTCGGGATCGGCAATTGAGTCGGCATACATCGCCGCATAGCCATCCGCATCGATCAGCGCGTTCGCAACGGTCTCCTTGCCTGGTGCAAACAGTCTGTCCTGGGTCATTGATATTCCTCCGA
This sequence comes from SAR116 cluster bacterium, assembly GCA_004213025.1. The sequence goes on along the minus strand of SHBC01000002.1, from coordinate 46,036 downwards.
TTCGGCGTGCCGCCCGTCATGCATGATCCCCAACCATGCAAGAACGTTGGTGGCGATTGATCTCTTGAGGGCAGTTTAGACCGATGGCACGGCGCATCGCAAGGCGCGCGCGCTGGCTAGCAATGCAGCTCGCCGACCAACCGTTCGGCCGCGTCCACATCCTCAAGATCCAGCACCTGGCGGGCGATGCCAAGCGAGAAGCCGGCCCGCGCCAGCGAGGCAAGATGGCGCTGCCGCGTTGTCTCGTCACCCGGGCGGGTGGCATAGGGACCGAGCCGTCGGCGCGCCGCATGGCGAAGCGCGGCGACAAGCTCGCCATCGCTTGTATCCTCATCGGCGGCGGCAAGCGCCTCGTCGACAAGGTCAGCGTCAATGGAATGTTCCTGCAGGCTGCGGCGGATGGCCAGCGCCGAGCGCCCGCCACGACGCTTGCTGCGGGCCTTGGAAAGCGCAAAGGCGGTGTCATCGACATAGCCAAGCCTGGCGCAATCATCGACCACCACCTCGATGGCGCGCGTCACCTCGGCCTTGTCATGTGAGTCGAGCTTGCGCATGGCGAAGCGGCGCAACACCTCGCGAAGACGCTGCCGCGATGCGGTGTAGCGTCCAAGATAATGGACGGCCTTGTTCATCAGGCGGCGTTCTGCTGCCGGTTTCCTGTCGGTCATCGGATGCGGCTCTCCGTCGGGCTGGCATCAACCCTATCAGCCGGGCGCCCACACCGCCACCACCACTGCCACTGCCACCGTTTCATCTGTCCCTTCCACCGGTGTGGCCGATATTGCGAAACCGCCCCGGCAGGCCTATCTTCTGCGGCATGAATGACCAGACATCCTCGGCCCCGGCCTCCGATCCCGAAATCCGGCACATCACCCGTTCCCACCCGCCTGTGGTGCGGCCAGTCCAGATCGGGCGCGTTAACTGGATTGGGCTGTGGACCCTCTACAGGCGCGAGGTGCATCGTTTCGCGAAGGTGGCGATGCAGACCGTCGCCGCCCCCGTGATCACCTCGATGCTGTTCCTGATGGTGTTCGCGGTGGCCATTGGCGAGCGCGCGCAGCTGGCGGGGGATGTCGATTTCATCGCCTTCCTTGTTCCCGGGCTGGTGATGATGACGGTCCTGCAAAACGCCTTTGCCAACACCTCATCCTCCCTCGTTGTCTCGAAGGTACAGGGCAATATTGTCGATCTTCTGATGCCGCCGATCGGCCCGACAGAGCTTCTTGTCGGGCTGGCTGCCGGCGGGATGACCCGCGGCATCGCCGTTGGCCTTGTCGCCGCTGTCGTGCTTGGGCTGTTTGGCGGGCTGTCGATGCCTGCCGCGCCGCTGGTGGCGTTTGCCTTTCTCGTGCTGGGGTCGCTGGCGCTTGCCTTTGCCGGCATTCTGGCCGGCATCTGGGCCAACAAGTTCGATGAGATGGCCGCCATCACCAATTTCGTGATCCAGCCACTGGCCTTTCTGTCGGGCACCTTCTATTCGGTGGAACGGCTGCCTTCGCCCTTCGACACCATCGCCACGCTGAACCCGTTCTTCTATGCCATTGACGGGTTTCGCTATGGCCTTCTTGGCATTGCCGATCGCCCCATCATGACGGGCCTTGTCTGTCTTGTCGTTGTGAATGGTGTTCTGGGATGGCTGTGCTACCGTGTGCTGAAATCCGGCTATCGGCTGAAAAGTTGAGGGAACAGGGCGGATGACTGGCGGGGGCATGGTGGCTGACAGCAAGATGAATGATGGACAATCGAAGACCGGTTTGAACGAGGGCATCCTGCCAGTGCAGGAAATCCGCGGTGCCATCGAATCCGGCATGATCAGCGCCGCCACACCGATCACCGACGCACAGCTGCAGCCGGCAAGCCTGGATTTGCGGCTTGGCAGCCGTGCCTGGCGCGTGCAGTCATCCTTTCTTCCCGGCGCCGAGATGCGCGTCGAGGACAAGCTTGCCCGCGTCGCCATGCACCAGATCGACCTGACCGGCGGGGCGGTGCTGGAACGCGGCTGCGTCTATATTGTCGAGCTTCAGGAATCGCTCCGCCTCGCCGCCGGGTTGAGCGCCATGGCGAACCCGAAAAGTTCGACCGGAAGGCTGGATATCTTCACCCGCCTGATTGCCGATCAGGCGCCAGAGTTCGAGGCTGTTCCCGACGGCTATCAGGGCCCGCTCTATGCCGAGATTTCACCGCGAACCTTTTCGGTTCTGGTGCGCCCCGGATCGTGCCTGTCACAGCTCCGTCTGCGGCGCGGTCCCGCGGCAATGTCGGACGCCGCGATGATCGCCCTGCAGCGCGATGTCGGGCTGGTGCGCGGGGCGGATGATGTCGACATTCGCGACGGGGTGGCGCTTGGCGTCAATCTGACCCCGGATGAGAACACCGGCATCATCGGTTGGCGGGCCCGCAAGCATGCCGGTCTGATCGATATCGATGCGCCGGCGACCTGCCAGGTTGATGCGTTCTGGGAACGGCTGACGGCGGCTGATCTTGTGGCTGGCGGTCTGGTGCTGCATCCCGATGAATTCTACATTCTGGCAAGCCATGAATATGTCACCGTGCCGCGTGACCATGCTGCCGAGATGCGGGCCTATGACACGCGCGTTGGTGAATTTCGCGCGCATTATGCCGGCTTCTTCGATCCCGGCTTCGGCATGAAGGAACTTGGCGCCGGCGCGACCCGCGCCGTTCTCGAGGTGCGATCGCATGATGTGCCGTTTCTGATCGAGGAGGGCCAGACGGTCTGCCGCCTTGTCTATGAACCGATGGCGGCGGTGCCGGACAGCCTTTATGGCGCCAGCGGATCGGGATCGAATTACCAGTCCCAGGGTCTGCGACTCGCCAAGCATTTCATCCAGGACTGACCGGATCGGAAGCAGCCCTGCAAACGCCTTGACAAGTTTGGCGGAAATGCCGAATTTGGCAGCCTTCCGATGCCGCGAGTGAAACCACCGGTGCCGTCGCCGACGTGCTGGTGGTTTGGTTTTTGGGGCTTTGACCACCGGTGCCGACACGCCGCCCGCAACGGCAGACAGACAGATCATGGCCCGTGAAGGACGGGCCGAAAAAACGGAACTCGACATGACAGCTTCGCAAACAACCAAGACGCCGGCATCGGCGGTGATGAAAACCTATGGCCGCGCCGATTTGTCCTTCGTTCGCGGGGATGGCTGCTGGCTGATTACTGATGATGGCGAGCGCTATCTTGACTGCGCAAGCGGCATCGCCGTGAACACGCTTGGCCATTCGCATCCGGCGCTGATCGACGCGCTGCGCGATCAGGCTGGCAAGCTGTGGCACACCTCGAACCTCTACCGCATTCCGGGCCAGGAACGGGTGGCCGAAAAGCTGGCGTCGCTGACCGGCCTCGATCAGGTCTATTTCTGCAATTCCGGCGCCGAGGCAAATGAATCCGCCGTGAAGATGGCCCGCCGCGCCGCCTATGAAAGCGGACAGCCCGACCGCACGACCATCCTGTGCGCCACCGGCTCGTTCCACGGGCGGACACTTGGCATGCTTGCGGCCACTGACAAGCCGGCCAACCGCACCGGGTTCGGCCCGATGCCGGACGGGTTTGATCATGTTCCCTTCGGCAATCTGAACGAGCTTCGTGCCGCGCTTGGCGACCATGTTGCGGCGGTGATGATCGAGCCTGTTCAGGGCGAGGGCGGTGCCCGTAACGCGCATGACGATTATCTTCGCGGCGTTCGCCAGGCGGCTGATGAGTTCGGGGCGCTGGTGATCGCCGACGAGGTGCAGTCGGGCATTGGCCGTACCGGCACCCTGTTTGCCTACCAGACATCCGGCATCGTGCCCGACATCATTGCCATGGCAAAGGGCCTTGGTGGCGGGTTTCCGGTCGGCGCGGTCATCGCCAGCACCGCTGTTGGCAACGCGATGACCCCCGGAACGCATGGCTCGACCTTTGCCGGCAACCCGCTGGCCATGGCGGTGGCCGAAGTCATTCTCGACGAGGTGACGGCGCCGGGTTTTCTTGAGGATGTGCGCCGCCGCGCCGACTTCATGCGCGGCCTGCTGGCCGAGGCGGCAGAACGCCATCCCGATGCCATCGCCGAAATCAGGGGGCGTGGCTTCCTGTGTGGGGTGCGGCTTGCCGATACCGTGCCGGCCGGCGACGTGGTGGCGGCGCTTCGCGAGCTGAAGATACTGACCGTGCCGGCGGGTGAGAACACCGTCCGGTTCCTGCCGCCACTGATCATCGGCGAGGACGAGATCAGGCTGGCGGTCGAAGGTTTCGATATGGCCCTTGGTAAAATGGGCCTCTCCAAGATGGCCGCACAGCAGGCCCAAGAAAAGGCCCAAGAAAAGGCCCAAGAAAAGGACGGCCGCTGATGCGACATTTCCTGGATATACGTGATTTCAGCGCCGAGACGCTGCAGGGCATGCTGGATGATGCCGCGGTGACGAAGTCGGCGCTGAAGGCAGGTGCCGAAACGGCGAAACCGCTTGCCGGGAAAAGCGTGGCGATGATTTTTGAAAAGCCCTCGACCCGCACCCGCGTGTCCTTCGAGGTCGGCATCACGCAGCTTGGCGGCACACCGCTGATGCTGTCGGCGCAGGATTTGCAGATTGGTCGCGGGGAGAGCATCGAGGATACGGCGCGCGTGCTGTCACGCTATGTCGACGCCATCACCATCCGCTGTTTTGCCCATGAAACGCTTTTGACTCTTGCCGAGCATGCCAGCGTGCCGGTGGTCAATGCGCTGACCGCGCGCTCGCACCCCTGCCAGATCATGGCCGACCTGCAGACGATGATCGAACGTCATGGCGCGCTTGACGGCCAGATTGTGACCTGGATCGGCGATGGCAATAACGTAGCGGCAAGCTGGATCGAGGCGGCTGCCAGATTCGGCTTCCAGCTGCGGCTTGCCTGCCCGGAAGGCTATGCCCCGGCGGCAGAGCTGATGGCCTGGGCGCGGGCCGAGGGCGCCGATCTGCTGCTGTATGATTCGGCGAAGGAGGCGGCCGCCGACAGCCAGACCCTGGTCACCGATGTCTGGATTTCTATGGGCGATGAGGAAGGCTCCCGCCGCGAGGACTTCAAACCGTTTCAGATGAATCGCGAACTTCTTGAAGTGGCGGCAGGCGATGCCATCGTCCTGCATTGTCTTCCTGCCTGGCGCGGCATGGAGATCACCGCCGAGGTGATTGACGGACCGCAATCGGCGGTGTTCGACGAGGCCGAGAACAGGCTTCATGCGCAAAAGGCCATCCTGTCCTGGTGCATGGCCGGCAATTAGGAAACCCCCGGGCCGGCGGCCCGCAAACGCAGCGGAGAGACATGTGGCGTCAATCGATGCAAGCAGTGCCGGCGCGCAGATCCTGCCCTTCTATCTGGCTGGCGAGGATGGTGACACGGCGCTGATCAGGGGACGGTTTGCCAGTGTCGGTGTGCCGGCAACGCAGATCCTGACGCGGCACGGCTACCCCGAGGCGGTGGCAAGTCTCCAGGCCGAGGCGATGGCCATTGCCGCCTGCCTGTCGACCTTCATGAAGTTCGAAGGCGTGTTCACCCTGCAGGCAAAGGGTGACGGATATGTGAAGACGCTTCTTGCCGACATGACTTCGGATGGCGCGCTTCGCGGCTATACAGCCTTTGATGAGGATGGTCAGCCGCCGGTCGGGCTCGACATGGCGACCAGCCTGCCGGCCAGCGTTCCGGCGCTGCTTGGATCGGGCTATGCCGCCTTTACCGTCGATCAGGGGGGCGAGAACGGGCGCTATCAGGGTATCGTTGAATTGACTGGCGAGACGCTGAGCGATGCCGCGACAGCATGGTTTGCCAATTCCGAGCAGGTCGACAGCCATATCGTCGCCGCGGCCGGGCGGACGGGTGACAGCTGGACAGCCAGCGCGATGATGGTGCAGCGGGTGGCCGCCGATGGTGGCAATCTTGCCGGTGTGTCGCGCGATGACCGCGATGATGCCTGGAACACCGCTGAAATGCTGCTTCGCTCGGTCCGCCGCGACGAGATGGTCGATCCCGACCTGGCACCCGAGGCGCTAATATTCCGTCTGTTCAATTCACTGCGCCCGCATGTGGCGCCGGCGCAGCCTGTCGAGGACAGGTGCCGCTGCAGCCCCGACAGGGCGATTGCCGTGCTGGAACGCATGTCAGCCACAGAGCTGGCGGATCTGGTGACGGACTCCGGCACCATCGATATCACCTGCGAGTTCTGCAAGACGACACGCTCGATCGACCCGCCCATCAGCGACGGGCCAATCGGCACCCAGATTTTTACGGCCCCACCGATCACCAGGCAGTGACATCGCCATATTCATGCCGCCTTCTTGTTGTAGGCATGAAAGGCCTTTGAATGGGGAGATGCCAACTGATGCCGAAGCGTGTGTTGACCATACCGATGCTGATGCTGTCACTGGCCCTTGCGGCCTGCACGACGGCCTCATCGCCGCCGCCGCAGCCAGTGTCTGTAAAATCCGCCGGGTTCGAGGCGCTGCCGCTCAACGCGCGCCAGCTCGAGATCATCGAAAACTGGGAGATGCCGATCAAGCCTCCCTATATCGGGCACCTGCAGCAACCCTATCCCGGCAATCTCGTCTCGCAATGGGCGACACAGGTGCTGTTGCCGGCAGGCGGCAGCGGCGAGATGATTCTCGACATCACCCGCGCCGCTGTCACCAAGGTCAAGCTGCCACCGCAGACCGGGCTTGCGAATGCGCTGACCGACCAGCAGGACAGCGAGATCAGGGTCGAGTTCGAGGCCCAGCTGATGTGGCTGCAGCCTGTTGGCGGGTCGCAGGCGATGATCAAGCTGGCGGCATCACATTCGGTGACAATCCCGGAATCATCCTCGGCGAATGATGTGCAGCGCGCGGTGAATGCCTGTCTGAACAAAGCGCTTTCCGGGCTGGACAGCCAGGCCCGGACCGAGCTTGCCAAGCTCAATAATGTTATCCTTCCCTAGGGGTTATCCTTCCTTAGGGGTTATCCTTCCCTGGGAATAGTCTCCCGCGGGGAACGCGGCGGAAAATCCGTCTAGCGGCGCCAGAAGCCCGGGTTCAGCATCACCAGGACGGTGAACAGTTCAAGCCGGCCAAGCAGCATGCCGAATGCCATGATCCACTTCGCCAGATCCGGCAGTGACGAGAAATTGCCCTCGGCGCCGATCAGATTGCCAAGCCCCGGCCCGACATTGCTGATCGAGGTTGCCGCACCTGACAGGGCGGTGATGAAATCAAGGCCAAGGGCGCCAAGCAGGATCGCCAGGACGACAAAACAGATGATGTAGAGGTAGAAGAACCCCATTACCGAATCCATCACCTCGTTCGCCACCGGCCGGCGGTTGTAATAGGCAAGAATCACCGCATGCGGGCGCAACAGGCGGCCGATCTGCACGCGTGCCGTTGTCGCCAGCACCTGCAGGCGAAACATCTTGATGCCGCAGGTTGTCGAGCCGCCGCAGCCGCCGATGAACATTGTGATCAGCAGCAGGGTAGAGGCAAACCCGCCCCAGGCCGAGAAGTTCGCGCTTCCATAGCCGGTGCCGGTCATGATCGAGACGGCGTTGAAGCTTGCCTGGCGGATGGCGACGGTAACCGGCATGCCGTCCTTGCTCAGGAACCAGATCAGCACCAGAACCACCGACGCCAGAAGGGCCAGGAACCAGCGCACCTGCGGGTCCTGCAGAAGTGGCCGCCAGCCGCCGCGAACCATCGCCAGATAATGCGCGAATGGCAGGCTGCCAACGATCATGCCGAAGATGATGATCCATTCGATGGCCACCGAATCAAAGGCCGCAATCGAGGCTGTCCGTGTTGAATAACCGCCGGTGGCGATTGTCGTCATGGCATGCGCGACAGCGTCGAAATTGCTCATCCCGGCGACCGACAGCATGATCGCCCATGTCGCCGTCAACCCGGCATAGACAAGCCCGATACCGCCGGCAAGCTGGGTCGCGCGCGGCACGACCTTGTCAGCGGTGTCATAGGATTCGGTGCGAAACAGCTGCATCCCACCAACCGACAGCATCGGCAGCACGGCCATCGCCATGACGATGATTCCAACCCCGCCAAGCCATTGCAGCAGGGCCCGCCAGATCAGGATGCCAGGGGACGCCATCTCGATGCTCTGCAGAACGGTCGAACCGGTGGTGGTGATTCCCGACACCGATTCGAATATGGCGTCGGTGAGGCTGAGCTCCAATTCGCTGAACATGAAGGGCAGCGCGCCGAAAATGCCGATCGAGATCCAGGACCCGTTGGTCAGCAGGAATGCCTGCCGCAGGCCAAGATCGAAACCCTCGCGCTGCGAGGTGGCAAGCCATACCGACACACCGACAAAGGCTGTCAGAAGCGCCGACAGCGCGAAAACCTGCCAATCGGACGACCCGAAATACAGATCGACACACATCGGGATCAGCATTGCCGCCCCCAGAATGGTGGTCAGCAGGCCGAGGATGTTCAGGACCGGTGAGAGGATCATGTCTCGGGCACCCGTTTTTCCCAGTTTGCGGGCCAAGTTCCCGGAAGCATAGACGATCACCCCGCAAGGTCACACAAAAAATCGGAGGCCCAGATAACTACCGGGTAATTGCCGGATAATTATCAGATAATTCCCAGATAATTCCGGGATGAGCGGTGAAATGATCGCCGTGGTGGCCGCTGTCGGTCGTTAACCCGCTGCGGCCGGTGCTGGCTAGCCGCGCCGTGCCTCGCTGAGGAACCTGTCACGAAGATCGCGGTCATCCTGAAAGGCACCGGTGAAGCTGGTCGTGACCATCGATACATCCGGCTTGTGAACGCCGCGGGTCGTCATGCATTGATGCTGCGCGTCGATTAGCACCGCCACCCCGCGCGGCTGCAGCGCCGTCTGGATGCAGTCGGCAACCTGCGCGGTCAGCGTTTCCTGTGTCTGCAGGCGGTGGGCGAAACTGTCCAGAACGCGGGCCAGCTTTGAAATACCGACAACGCGCTGGTCGGGAAGATAGGCGATATGGGCGGTGCCGAGGATCGGCACGAGATGGTGTTCGCAATGGCTCTCCATGCGGATCGAGCGGAGCATCACCATGTCATCATAACCCTCGACCTCTTCGAAGGTGCTGTTCAGCAGCGCGGCGGGATCCTCACCATAACCGGAACAGAACTCCTCCCAGGCGCGCACGACCCGGGCCGGTGTGTCGACCAGCCCCTCGCGCGCTGGCGATTCGCCCATCCAGCGGAGCAATGTCTCGACGGCGGCCTCGGCCTCGTCGCGCGTTGGGCGCGCGGCTGCTTGCCGTGCATTGGCCGGCTTGGCGGCCTTGCCGGTGCCGTTCCTGTCGGAGCCGTTCCTGTCGGTCCCGTTATCGTATGGTGTCATCGCATTCCTCGTCATGGCCCGCGCAATCGATCGTCCGGGGGCGCCCTCGCAAGACGCCGTTTCACCTCAGCCTATATGGCGTTAAAGGCCGGGTAAGGCAACAGGTTAGGCGTCACCGGCCTGTTTCTGCTGGACCGGCGTGCCGGGCAAAAGACCTTGCCTTCATCGTCGCAACCTCTAATCTGGCACTCATGCGGGTGTAGCTCAGTTGGTAGAGCACGAGCTTCCCAAGCTCGGGGTCGCGGGTTCGAACCCCGTCGCCCGCTCCAGTTTCCAGAACATGACCCGAGCGGATTGACCAGAGCGGATTGACCAGAGCGGATAGTGGCAAACAAAAAGGGGCGGGATGTCCCGCCCCTTCGTCATTTCAATTGCCGTCATTTCAACAGCTTTCCGCCAGGTTCAGCAGGCAGCCACCGCGCGTTTCGCAATCTCGCGGACGAGATGCGCGCGATAATCGCCAGAGGCGTGGATATCGCTGATCATCTCATCGGCATCGACGGCGATCCCGTCAAGCGAGTCGGCGCCAAAGCTGTTATCAAGCGCGGACTCCATCTCGCCATGGCGGAAGACACCGTCACTGCCGGCGCCGGTCACGGCAACGCGTGTTCCGGCTCCGGTGCTGGCGACAAACACCCCGACCATCGCGTAGCGTGACGCCGGGTTGGGGAATTTGACATAGGCCGCCTTGCCGGTTTTCGGAAAGCTGACCGCGGTGATCATCTCGTCCTCATCAAGCGCCGTCTCGAACATGCCGGTGAAGAACTCATCGGCCGCGATATCGCGCTTGCTGGTATGGACAGTGCCGCCAAGGCCAAGCACCGCCGCCGGATAGCAGGCGGACGGGTCGTTATTGGCCACCGACCCGCCGATGGTGCCGCAATTGCGGACCTGGCGGTCGCCGATGCCGCCGGCAAGCGCCGCCAGCGCCGGAACGGCACTCTGCACAAGATCGGACGCGGCCACATCGGCATGCCGTGTCATCGCGCCGATCCGCACCGAATCGCCCCTGTCCTCGATCCCGGAGAGTCCGCAACCGGCAAGGTCAACCACCATCTCGGGGCTGGCAAGCCGCTGTTTCATCGTCGGGATCAGCGTCATGCCGCCGGCAAGAAGCTGGCCGCCATCAGCCATTTTCGCGGTGGCGTCATCGACGCTGCTGGCTTTCACATAGGTTGTGTGATGCATGATAGTCCTCCTTATTCTGCCGCTTCGGCCTGGGCGTCATTGATCGCGCGCCAGACCTTTTCGGGCGATGCCGGCATCGACATGTCGGTGATGCCAAGTGGCGCCAGCGCGTCGATCACGGCGTTGATCAGCGCCGGTGGCGAGGCAATGGCCCCGGCCTCGCCGCATCCCTTGACCCCGAGATCATTATGCGTACAGGCAGTCACCGTGTAATCGACCTTGAAATTCGGCAGATCATCGGCGCGCGGCATGCAGTAATCCATGTAGGACGCCGTGATCAGCTGGCCTGTCTCGTCATAATGGGCGTTTTCCAGAAGCGCCTGGCCAACCCCCTGGGCGATGCCGCCATGAACCTGACCCTCGACAATCATCGGGTTGATCAGATTGCCGAAATCATCACAGCAGGCCCAGTCGACAAGCTCGACAACGCCTGTTGATGGATCGATCTCGACCTCGGCGATATGCGTTCCCGACGGGTAGGTGAAGTTCAGCGGGTCATAGAACGCTGTCTCCTCAAGTCCCGGCTCCAGCCGGTCATGCGGATAATTATGCGGCACATAGGCCGCCAGCGCGATCTCGCCAAATCCCTTCTCGGTGTCGGTGCCGGCGACGGTGAACTTGCCATCGGCAAACACCACATCGGCATCGGCAGCCTCCATCAGATGCGCGGCGATGATCTTCGCCTTGTCGACCACCTTGTCGACAGCCTTGGCGATGGCCGCGCCGCCAACGGCAAGCGAGCGCGAGCCGTAGGTTCCCATGCCGAACGGAATGCGGTCCGAATCGCCATGGATGATCTCGACGCTGTTAACACCGATGCCGAGCTTGTCGGCGACGATCTGGGCGAAGGTGGTGTCATGGCCCTGGCCATGGCTATGCGAGCCGGTGAACACATTGACAGTGCCGGTCGGGTCGACCCGGACCGTTGCCGATTCATACAGCCCGACCCGTGCGCCAAGCGCGCCGGCAACCGCCGACGGTGCGATGCCGCAGGCCTCGATATAGCTCGACAGGCCGATGCCGCGATATTTGCCACGCGTGGCGGCCTCGGCACGGCGGGCCTCAAAGCCCTTGTAGTCGATCATCTCCATCGCCTTGTCCAGCGGCGGCTCATAGTCACCGATGTCATATTGCAGTGCCACCGGTGTCTGGTAGGGGAAGGCGTCCTTCGGGATGAAGTTCAGACGCCGGAACTCGGCCGGGTCCATGCCGACCTGACGTGCCGCGGTGTCCATCACCCTCTCCAGAAGGTAGGTGGCCTCGGGGCGACCTGCGCCGCGATAGGCGTCCACGCGGGCGGTCGTCGTCGCCATGCCTTTCACATTGGTGTAGATGGCAGGGATCTGGTAGCAGCCAGACAGAAGCGGGGCGTGAAGTATTGTCGGCGTGACCACCGAAAACGCGCCAAGATACGCGCCAAGATTGGCAAGTGTATCGACCCGCAGACCGGTGATCCGATTATCCTTGTCGAGCCCCATCCGGATCTTGTTGATATGGTCCCGGCCATGCGCGTCGGCGAGGAATGCCTCGGTGCGGTCGGCCGTCCATTTGATCGGGCGCTTCAGCTTCTTGCTGGCCCAGGTGCAGACAGCCTCCTCGGGATAGACATAGATCTTCGATCCGAAACCGCCGCCGACATCAGGCGCGACGACGCGGAGTTTGGATTCCGGAATGCTGAGCATGAAGGCCCCGATCACAAGCCGCGTCAGATGCGGGTTCTGCGAGGTCGTGAACAGCGTATAGGCATCGTCGATCGGATCATATTCCGCCAGCGCCGCCCGCGGCTCCATGGCATTCGGGATCAGCCGGTTGTTGCGCACTTCCAGCTCGACGATTGTTGCCGCCGAATCAAGCGCCGCCGTTGCCGCCGCCTCGTCACCGAGTTCGAAGTCGAAATACATGTTGTTCGGCACATTCTCGTGAAGCTGCGCGCCGGACTCGGCATTTGCCAGATCGACAACAGGTGCCAGCACCTCATAATCAATCTCGACCAGCTCGGCGGCGTTCATCGCCTGCTCGAGGGTCTCGGCAATCACCGCCACGACATGGTCGCCGACATAGCGCACCGTGCCATTCGCCAGGATCGGATGCGGTGGCTCGTTGGTTGGCGAGCCGTCACGGTTCGTCACAACCCAGCCACAGATCGGGCCGCCAATGCCATCAGCGGCGACATGCTCGCCAGTATAGATGGCAACCACACCTTCGGCCGCCTCGGCGGCATCGGTGCGGATGGCCTTGATGTTGGCATGCGCATGGACCGAGCGGATGAAATGTACGTGGAGCTGGCCCGGACGGGTGATATCAGCCGTGTAACGGCCGGACCCGGTCAGGAACCGCTTGTCTTCCTTGCGGCGCAGCGAGGCGCCGATACCGTCTTTGGTGCTTCCCTCTGGCATTTCTTATTCTCCCATCATTCTAGCGCCGGCCTGAACGGACTTCACAATATTGTGGTATCCGGTACAGCGGCAGATGTTACCTTCAAGTCCCTCACGAATTTCGGTCTCGCTCGGGTTCGGGTTGTCCTTGACGAGTTCAATGGCGGCCATGACCATCCCCGGCGTGCAGAAACCGCACTGCAATCCGTGATTCTCATGAAAGGCCTGCTGCATCGGGTGCAGCCCGTCCCCAGGCGCGATTCCCTCGATCGTCGTGACGCTCGCCCCTTCGGCGGCGGCGGCCAGCATGGTGCAGGATTTCACGGATTCGCCATCCACATGAACCACACAGGCGCCGCACTGGCTGGTATCGCAGCCGACATGCGTGCCTGTCATGCTCATCGTTTCCCTGATGAAATTGACGAGAAGCGTGTTGTCAGGCACATCTGCACTGACCTGCTTCCCGTTCAAGCTAAGGCTTACGGTTGTCATTCCATTCCTCCTCATTTCACAGCGCGTTCTTTGCAGTCTTTACAGATTTGCAAGCGCACTCTTGAATATCGTCCATTCTTGCAAACATCATGTAAACAGTTTTGTGTGCACAATTCCGTGTAGCGGTGGTGGCAAATCGTCTCGCCCCCATCGTGTGAAGCGGGTGTAGTGTGGTGGTGTTGATGGCGACGCGCCGGCTGGCGGCGCAAGGAGGACCCGATGAACCCAGATACGCCAAAGCCAGATACGCCAAAGACGGTGTTATCGCTGACCGAGGAGATGGCGGCGCAGGATTACATCCTGTCCGAAGGGCTTGCGGTGAGCCTGTTTCTCGCCCTTCGCCGGCAGCGCCCCCTGTTTCTTGAAGGTGAGGCGGGCGTTGGCAAGACCGAGGTGGCAAAGACGCTGGCGGCGCTTCTCGGCCGGAACCTGATTCGCCTGCAATGCTATGAGGGACTTGATATCGCCGCCGCCGCCTATGAATGGAACTATGCCCGCCAGATGATGGAAATCCAGAGCGCCGGTCAGGGCCAGCTGTCGAGCGCCGATCTTTTCACGGCGGAAAACCTGATCGAACGCCCGCTTCTCGAGGCGCTTCGCGCGGACGAGGCCGGCGCGCCGGTCCTGCTGATCGACGAGCTGGACCGCGCCGATGAGGCCTTTGAGGCTTATCTGCTGGAAATCCTGTCGGACTGGCAGGTGACAATCCCGGAATTCGGCACAATCGAGGCCGCCACGCCGCCAATCGTCATCATCACCTCGAACCGGACGCGCGAGATCCATGATGCGCTGAAGCGCCGCTGTTTCTATCACTGGGTCGATTATCCCTCGCTGGAGGATGAGCTTGCCATCCTGAAACGGCGCGCCCCCGAGGCGCCGGCCGATCTCAGCGAACAGGTGGTACGTTTTGTTCACAAGCTTCGCGATGCGAACCTGTTCAAGGCCCCGGGTGTTGCCGAGACGATCGACTGGGCGCAGGCGCTTGTCGAACTGGACTGCGTCGCCATTGATCCGGCCCAGGCCGATTCGACGATGGGCGTGCTGTTGAAATATCAGGACGACATCGCCCGGATCACCGGCACCGAGGCGGCGCGCATCCTGACCGAGGTGCAGGCCGAAATGTCGGGATATCGAACCGGATGATGCCGCCGCCTGCCAATGTCATAGACTTTCCGGCGCCGCGCCGCCGCCGCGGGACATGGCGCGGCATGAAGCTTGCCGAGAACATCACCCATTTCGTGCGGACGCTGCGCCGCGCTGGTATGGATGTCGGGCCGGCCGCGGTTCTGGACTGTGTCGAGGCCAGCCGCGAGATCGATCTTGGCAATCGTGATGAATTCTATCACGCGCTGGCAAGCTGCCTTGTGAAGCGGCCCGAGGACCGGTTGCTGTTCGATCAGGCCTTTCACATTTTCTGGCGCAATCCCCGGCTGATGGAAAAGATGCGCGACCTTCTGCTGCCAACGCTGGCGCGTGATGGCGAGGCTGAGGAGACGCCGCCGACAGCGCGCCGCGTTGATGAGGCGCTGCGCGCGGAAGCGCCGCCACCAATCACCGATATCGAGGATAGCGAACGCGTCGAGATCGACATGTCGATGACCTCCTCGGCGGACGAGCATTTTCGCAGCATGGATTTCCAGCAGATGTCGGCGGCCGAGATTGCCGAGGCCGAACGCGCCATCGACGCCATGCGGCTGCCGCTGCCGCAACGTCCTTCACGCCGGTTTCAGCCGCATCGCAGCAAGGGCCGCCTGTCCTTCCGGCAGACGCTGCGACGGATGACGCGCAATGGCGGTCTTGCCTTGCCGATTCACGAGACGCCGCGCCGCCGCCCGCGCCCGCTTGTCGTGATCTGCGACATCTCCGGATCGATGGAGCGGTATTCACGGATGCTGCTTCGTTTCACCCATGCGCTGACCCAGCGGCGCGGCATCGTCCACAGCTTTCTGTTCGGCACCCGTCTGACCAATATTTCCCGCCAGATGCGCGGCCGCGACCCGGACGCCGCGCTGCGGAATGTCTCGTCTCTTGTCGATGACTGGTCGGGCGGGACACGGATTTCCAGCGCCATAGCCAGCTTCAACCGCGACTGGTCGCGCCGGGTGCTTGGCCAGGGCGCCGTTGTCCTGCTGATCACCGACGGGCTGGACCGTGACAGCGACAGCAACCTTGCCTTCGAGGTTGAGCGGCTGCACAAATCCTGTTCGCGGCTGATCTGGCTGAACCCGCTGCTGCGCTTTGACGGGTTTGAGCCGCGAAGCGCCGGAATTCAGCAGATCCTGCCGCATGTCGACGCCTTTGTGCCGATCCATTCGCTGTCGTCCATGGCCGATCTTGCCAATGTTCTCGGGACCGATCTTCCGGCAAACTGGCACCATCGCGATCTTGACGGATGGCGTGACCGGCTTCGCGCGGTGCAGGCCGAGGCATGAAGGAACAGCGATGACCGCAATCGAAACCACGGGTGAGACCCCCGAAACAATGGCCCCCGAGACAATGACCCCCGAAACAATGACCCCCGAAACAATGACGAATACAAGCCTGATCCAGACCGCACAGCGGTGGATTGTGGCAGGGCACGGCGTGGCGCTTGCCCTTGTCATCCAGACCTGGGGGTCATCGCCGCGCCCGGTCGGCAGTGTGATGGTTGTGCGTGATGACATGACGGTCGAAGGCTCTGTCTCCGGCGGCTGCGTTGAAGGTGCGGTGATAGATGCCGCGTTGGACTCGCTTGCTGCCGGTACGGGTCAGCGGCTTGATTTCGGCGTCGCCGACGCTGCTGCCTGGGAAGTGGGGCTGTCATGCGGTGGGCGGATCGCGGTGCTTGTCACGCCGGTGGCGGCAGACGGCCTGCCGGTGGGCGATCTTGCGGCGCTGGCCGACGACATGGCGGCGCGGCGGGCCGGTGCCATGACCCTTGATGCGACGACCGGCGCGCTGATTGATGCTGTTGATGGTGATGCTGGTGATGATGCTGGGCCAGCGTCGGATCTGTCCGGCGATGAATCGGTTTTCACCTTCCGGCATGTCCCGCCACGGCGGCTTGTCGTCATTGGCGGGGTTCATATCACGCAGTTCCTGGCGCCGATGGCGCGCCAGGCTGGCTATGATGTTGCGGTGATCGATCCGCGCGCCGTGTTCAGCACGGAAGACAGGTTTCCCGGACTCACCCGTCTGACAGCCTGGCCTGACGAGGCGCTGGCCGAATTGCAGCCTGATGAGCGCACCGCCATCGTAACGCTGACGCATGACCCGAAGATCGACGATCCGGGGCTGCAGGCGGCGCTGGCAAGCAGGGCATTCTACATAGGTTGCCTCGGGTCACGCCGCACCCATGCGGCACGGTGTGACAGGCTGCGCGAGGCCGGTTTTGCCGATGACGATCTGGCGCGGCTCAATGGGCCCGTGGGGCTGGATATCGGTGCCAGGACGCCGGCTGAGATCGCGGTCTCGATCCTGGCGCAGATGATCGCTGTCGAACGGCGGGGCGCGGCGGCATGAAGTTCGGACCAGCCGCACCGGATGACAGCGAGGGCACCATTCTGGCGCATGCGGTGTATCTGCCGGACGGCCGGATCCGCAAGGGCACCCGCCTTGCGCCGCCTGACATCGCGCGGCTGGTTGCGGCAGGGATCGACACAATCACCGTGGCCAGGCTCGAGGCCGGGGACCTTGACGAGGACAGCGCCGCCGACAGGCTGGCGGCGGCGCTGGTGCCGGCTGGCCTGCGGATGTCATCCGCCGCGACGGGCCGCGTCAACATCTATGCCGCCGGGCGGGGTATTGTCAGGTTCGACAGGCAGCGGCTGAAACATCTCAACAGGGTTGATGAGGGCATCACGCTGGCCTGTGTGCAGCACAATCAGCTTCTTGAAGATGGTGACATGATCGCCACGCTGAAAATCATCCCTTACAGCCTGCCCGAAACCACTGTTGAGGCGGCCATCGCCGAGGCTGGCGGGATGCCTGTCTTCGGGTTCCATCCGCTCCGCGCGCGGCCCTTTGCGTTGATCCAGACGCGTGTCGAGGGGATGAAGCCGGCACTTCTGACGGCGACCGAAAAGGTGACGAAGCAACGGCTTGACCAGCTTGGCTGTGCGCTTGTCGACAGCCGTATCGTCGCGCATGACACCGCCAGCCTTGCCGCCGCCATTGGCGAGTCCCGGCACCATGGTGCCGAGGCCATTCTGATTTGCGGCGCATCCGCCATCTGTGACCGGCGTGACGTGGTGCCGATGGCTGTCGAGGCGGCAGGTGGCAAGGTGGCAAGGCTAGGACTGCCGGCCGATCCGGGGAATCTTCTGATGATGGCCGGGCTTGGTGAGGTGCCGGTGATCGGCATGCCGGGTTGCGCGCGCTCTCCGCGCCTGAACGGGTTCGACTGGGTGCTGCAGCTGGTTCTTGCCGACATCAAGATCGATGATGACGAGATTGCCGACATGGCCATTGGCGGGTTGCTGATGGAGATTGCGTCACGCCCGCTGCCGCGCAAGATGGTTGAACGCCGGCGGCCAAGCAACATCGCCATCGGCGGCGTTCTGCTGGCGGCCGGGTCGTCGCGGCGGATGGGCGAGGTCAACAAGCTCCTCGTCGAGATCGATGGTGAGCCTCTGGTGCGGCGGGCGGCGCAGGCGATGCGTGATGGCGGGATCATGGATCTTGTGGTGGTGACCGGTCATCAGCGTGATGAGATTGTTGCGGCGCTTCACGGGTTGGAGGTTACCTTCGCGCACAATGCCGATTTTGTTGCCGGTCAGGCGGGTTCGGTGGCGGCCGGAATCGCCGCCCTGCCGCAGACGGTGTCCGGCGCGCTGATCGCGCTTGGTGACATGCCCTATATCTCGCCCGATCTGGTCGCCGAGATGATCCGCGATCACAGCGGTCTTGGCGATCATGAGGCTCGCATTTCATTCCCGGTTCATGAGGGGCGGCGCGGCAACCCGGTTCTGTGGGGGTGCGGGTTTTTCGAGGCGCTTGGCAGGCTCAGCGGCGATATGGGTGGCAGGCAGGTGTTGCGCGAAAACCCCGCCGCGGTCAACAGCATCAGCTGGCATGATGACAGCATCCATCGCGATATCGACACGCCCGAGGATCTTCTCCGTGCTGGACAGAATCCTGGCGCCTGAACCAGCTTCTGACAATACGGGCTTGAACCTGCCGCAAAGGGACTGTATACCGGCGTCAAATTCTCGTCACCGCCTCCCTCACAATCGACCGCCATCGGATATATCTGTCCGACGCCTGGCGGCAGGAATCACAGGGCCGGTTCGTGAACAACAGATTTCCCCCGTACAGGAGCATGATAGATGCAGCTTTCCAATTTCACAGGCAAAACCGTCGCCATCATGGTCGCCAGCGGCTTTGATGAGGACATCTTCATCGCCATTCAGCGCGCCATGATGTCCGTCAACGCGAAGCTTCGTGTCATCTCACGCGATGCCGGTCTGACGAATGCCTGGAATGGAAGCGGCTGGGGCATGTCCTATCCTGTTGATTCGACGCTGTCGACGACGCTTGCCATTGATTATGACGCGCTGATCATCCCGTCGGGTGAGCGGCATGTCACGACGCTGTTGCCGGAGGCCCATGCCAAGCGTCTGATGCGTGCCTTTACCCGCGAAGACATGCCGGTGCTGGTGCTGGAAGAGGCGGCCGCGCTTCTTGACCTGATTGATCTGGCCGTGCCGGCCCGCGATGGCGATACGGGCGTCGGTGTCGATGGCAAGATTGTTGCCGGCGGCCGGGAGAGCCTTGACGCCGCGCTTGCGGCATTGAACAGCGCCATGCTGTCGGACGATGGTGAAAGCGTCGCCGCCTGACAGGCGGACGGCATTCTTGCCAGTGGCAAGGGGTGAGACGAGATGAGCCGCCAGACGGACAATGCTGCCCTTCCCTCGCCATGTATTTCGGTCTGTCAGCTCGACCCTGTTTCGGGCCATTGTATTGGGTGTTTTCGTACCGGTACTGAAATCGCCGCCTGGCGGTCGATGACCCTGGACGACCAGCGTGAGTTGCTGGACGCGCTTCGCGACAGGCGCGCCGCCGCGATAGGTGTCGTGCGGCGTCCGACGCGTCGCCGCCGGGGATGAACAAAAAAACGGGATGAACAAAAAACGGGATGAACAACAAACGGGTTGAGCAACCAACGGGTTAAGCAACCAACGGAAAGACAGACCACCCCATGACCACCCTGAATACCCTTCTGGCCGAGACCGGCTGGATCGTCGCTGATGGCGCCACCGGCACCAACTATTTCAACCAGGGCCTTGAGACCGGCTATCCACCTGAACTGTGGAATGTCGAAAGGCCGGATGAGGTTGCAGCGCTGCATAGCGCCTTCATCGATGCCGGATCGCAGTTGGTGCTGACCAATTCATTCGGCGGCACGCATCATCGTCTTCGTCTTCATGGCGCGCAGGATCGCGTTGGCGAGCTCAATCTTGCCGCGGCGCGGCTTGCCAGGGCGGCTGCCGATGCGGGGCGGGATCGCAATGGCCAGACCGTTCTTGTCGCCGGCTCGATTGGTCCGACCGGCGAGCTGTTCGCGCCGATGGGCGCGCTTGACTATGATGATGCCCGCGCCGCCTTCACCGAACAGGCCGAAGCCCTTGCCGAGGGCGGGGTTGATCTTCTCTGGGTGGAAACGATGTCGTCACTGGAAGAGGTTCAGGCCGCCATTGATGCCGCTGCCTCGACCGGGCTTGAGGTGGCAGCCTGCATGACGTTTGACACCGCCGCCAGATCAATGATGGGCGTCCTGCCGGCCGATTTCGCGCGCCAGGCGACCGAATTCGGTGCCGCCTGTGTCGGCGCGAATTGTGGCATCGGGCCGGCTGAACTCCTGCATTCGGTGCAGGAGATGCTGCCGGTTGTCGAAACACCGGTCATCGCCAAGGGCAATTGCGGCATTCCCGAATATGTCGATGGCGGCATCCATTATCATGGCACGCCGGAACTGATGGCCGAATATGCCTGCCTCGCGCGCGATGCCGGGATCAGCATCATCGGCGGATGTTGCGGCACCACACCGGATCATGTGGCGGCGATGGCGGCGGCGCTTCGCGCCACCCCGAAACGGGACTTCGACAGTGACGCGGCGCTGGCGGCGCTTGGCACGCCGTGGAAGGATGTGCCCATGCCAGGTGAAACGCGCCCCGAGGGCGGTGCCGGGCGGCGTGGCCGGGGACGACGGCGCGGCCGCGACTAGAGCCACCACAGGACCACCACAGCGCTGCCGCGGGAGTGCCACAGGCCTGCCGCGACAAGCATGTTGCGGAAGCCAGGCAATCTTTGCATACTGCGCGCGCTTTTCACGCCAGACGGACCGGCTTCGTCGCCCCCAGTTCCCAGTCGGAGTATCAAGATGCACGCCTATCGCTCACATACATGCGGCGAGCTTGCCGAGGCCAATGTCGGCCAGTCGGTTCGCCTGTCGGGCTGGATCAACCGGAAGCGCGATCATGGCCAGCTGGTTTTCGTCGATCTTCGTGATCATTACGGGCTGACGCAATGTGTCGTTGATTCCTCCGATCCAAGCTTTGCCGCGGTCGAGGCAACGCGGCTTGAATCCGTGGTGACGATCACCGGCACCGTTCTGAAACGAAGTGACGAGACCATCAACACATCGCTGCCAACCGGACATGTCGAGGTTCGCATCGAGAGTTTTGACGTTCAGTCGGCGGCGGACACGTTGCCGCTGCAGGTGAATTCCGACACCGACTCAGGTGAAGAGACGCGGCTTCGCTATCGCTATCTCGATCTGCGCCGGGCCCGCCCGCATGACAATATCATGCTGCGCGCGAAGATCATCCAGTCGATCCGGGCGCGGATGGTGGCGCAGGGCTTCACCGAATTCCAGACACCGATCCTGACCGCATCATCGCCTGAGGGTGCGCGTGACTTTCTGGTGCCGGCGCGTCTTCACCCCGGTAAATTCTACGCGCTGCCGCAGGCGCCGCAGCAATTCAAACAGCTTGTCATGGTCTCCGGGTTTGACCGCTATTTCCAGATCGCGCCCTGTTTCCGCGATGAGGACAGCCGCGCCGATCGCAGCCCCGGCGAATTCTACCAGCTTGACCTCGAGATGAGCTTTGTCGAGCAGCAGGATGTGTTCGACGCTGTCGAACCTGTCATCCGCGGCGTCTTCGAGGAGTTCTCCGACAAGGCCATCGATCAGGAGTTCGTGCATATCCCGTTCGCCGAGTCGATGCTGAAATATGGCAATGACAAGCCTGACCTACGGATCCCGATCGAGATCTGCGACGTCACCGAAAGGTTTCGGGGGTCGGGCTTTTCGATTTTCGCCAAGGCGGTCGAGGGCGGCAGCGTCGTTCGCGCGGTGCCCGGGCCGAAATGCGGCAGCCGCGCCATTGCCGACCGGATGAACAGCTGGGCGCAGTCCGAAGGTGCCCCCGGCATGGGCTATATCATCTATGGTGATGGCGAGGCACGTGGTCCGGTGGCAAAGGCGCTGGGGCCGGAAAAGGCCGAGGAAATTCGTCTTGCCACGGGTGTTGGCGATGGTGACGCGGTGTTCTTTGCCTGCGCCGACGAGGCGGCAGCGGCAAATCTGGCCGGCCGCGCACGGGTGCGCATCGGCGAGGAGCAGGGGCTGATTGACGAGACCGTCTTCCGCTTTGCCTGGATTGTCGATTTCCCGATGTATGAGCGCGATGAGACCACCGGCAAGATCGATTTCTCGCACAACCCCTTCTCGATGCCGCAGGGTGGTCTGAAGGCGCTTGAGGAACAGGACCCGCTGACCATCAATGCCTGGCAATATGATCTTGTCTGCAACGGCGTCGAGCTGTCATCCGGGGCGATCCGGAACCATCTCCCCGATGTGATGTACAAGGCGTTCGAGATTGCCGGCTATGACTCGCAGGTCGTCGATGACAAGTTCCCGGCGATGATCAACGCCTTCTGCTTTGGCGCGCCGCCGCATGGCGGCATCGCCCCCGGGATCGACCGCATGGTGATGCTGATCGCCGACGAGCCGAACATCCGTGAGGTCATCCTGTTCCCGATGAATGGCAAGGCCGAGGATCTGATGATGGCGGCGCCGTCTTCGGTCGATGACAGCGCGCTGGCCGAGCTTCATATCCGCCGCGCGCCGGTGCCGAAGAAAAGCTGATCTTTCAGCGTGCCATCCGGTGAACTGTCCAGATGACACTGCCGAGAAGCAGCACCGCACCGGTCTGATGCATCGCGCCAAGTGACACCGGCACGCCGTGGAGAAGCACGGCGATGCCCAACGCGAACTGCCCGCAGACAAGCACCAGCGCCAGCGTTGCCGGCCCGCGACTGGCAGGTTGGCGGCGCGCCTTCACGACAAGCGTGATCACCGCCAGAACGGCAAGCAGCGCAATCCAGCGGTGATGAAACTGCGCCGAGGCGGGGTTCTCGAACGCATCAAGCATCCCCATCTCGCCATATTCAACAGGCACCAGCCCATTTCCCATCATCGGGTAATGATTATAGAGAAGACCGGCATCCATGCCGGCGACAAGCGCCCCGGCAAGAATGGTCAGCGCGACGGTGAGCAGGGTTCCGCCGGCATGTCCGCCCGGAAAGCCGGCCCGCCCATAACGGATATCGAAGGCTGTCCACAGCAGCAGCGCGAAAATCACCAGCGCCATGCCAAGATGTGTGGCAAGGCGATATTGGGAAACCGTGGCATCCGCCGTCAGGCCGGACTTCACCATCCACCAGCCGATCACACCCTGAAAGCCACCAAGAATCATCAGCAGGAACAGACGCCCGCCAAGCCCGTTCGGCACCCGATCGCGGATGATCATCCAGGCAAAGGGAATGACAAAGGCAACGCCAAGAAGCCGTCCCCAGAGACGGTGCAGATATTCCCAGAAGAAGATCGTCTTGAAGCCGGCGAGGTCCATCCCGTAATTGAATTCGCCATATTCGGGCGAATTGACATAGAGCTGGTAGACCCGGTCCCATTCGGCGGCGGTCAGCGGCGGCAGGGTTCCCATCAGGGGGCGCCATTCGACCATCGACAGTCCGCTGCCGGTCAGGCGGGTCACGCCGCCGATCAGCACCATGATGCCGACAAAGCCAGCCATGATGACCAGCCACCAGAAGGCAAAATTGTCGGTGCGCGCACCAAGTGGCGCGCGGTTGGCAACTTCGGTTGCGGACATGTAAGACGGCATTTTTGACCCCGAACGGATTCCCTGCCAGAGGGACTTCGATATTGCGACTGCGATATAACAATTTCGGCACCTGCCTGCAAAGCATCACAATTGCCGCATCACGGACAGGCTGAGCATCAAGCCTTCGTCTCTATGCCATAGGCAGGAAAATATTTTTTGAAACTGCCATTTCAGGAAAAAAAATAAATTTTCAGACGTATAAACATTCCAAATTCAGAAAATCATTCCAAAAATGAGGTGCGCTGAAACTTGCAGCGCCCCACTTGCAGCGCCCCACTTGCAGCGCCTTGGAGTGATCGAACATGCCGACGCAACGAAATGAATTGCCAAACGAATTGAGGGCACAGGAATGCGACACCGTCTTCACGACGCTTGCCTTGCTGCCAAATGGCGAGAGTCACAGTCTGCAGGCGCCGGCCGGCTGGCGCCTGATGGAGGTGCTGCGGGATTACGGCCTGCCGATCAGGGCGGAATGTGGCGGCGCCTGCTCATGCGCCACCTGTCACGTCCATATAGCGGGGCCGGGACGTGCGCCACTTCATGCGCCGGCGGATGACGAGCTGGACCGACTTGCCGAGATTTTTGACGCCGATGACAGCTCACGTCTGGCCTGCCAAATCCTGACCGGCCCGCAGACTGATGGTCTGGCGGTGGATTCACTCCAGGAGGGCCGACCATGAAGACCCCCAATGAGAGGCGCCAGCTGTTTCCCTGCTTCATCGCTGTTGATGAGGTGCCGCCGCTTGTCATCGGCAATGTGGCGCTGCTGGAGGCAAAGATCAGACTGCTGTTGAAATTCGCCCCGCTTGTCGATCTGGTCACCGATTTACGGCCGGCCTCGCGCCTTGGCAGTGATGATCGCATACGGGTGTTTGAAGACGTGCCCTGCCGGCAGGCACATGATCTGATCGCTGGACGGCCGCTGGTCATCCTCGACACCGGTGACGCCGCGCTCAACGCCGCGCTGTCGGCGGCGGCGAAGGAAGCTGGCGTGCCGGTCAATGTTCCCGACAATACCGCGCTCTGCAGCGCCTATCTTGGCTCGATAGTCGACCGTTCGCCGGTCCTCATCGCCATTTCCACCGCCGGCGCGGCGCCCGTCCTTGGCCAGCGCATTCGGGCCCGTATCGAGAGCATGCTGCCGGCCGGCTTCGGCAGGCTTGCCAGCTATCTTGATCGTCGGCGGGCTGATCTGCGGGCTTTGTCGCCGGCGCGGCGGCGCGCCGTCCAGCACCGCATTGTCGATGGTCCGGCAGCGGATCACATTATCAGCGGTGATGAAGTTGCCGCCGACCGGCAGCTTGCCAGACTGATCGCGGCTACCGGCGAGGGTGAAACGGCACAGGTGAAGATTGTTGATATCGGTGGCGGCGATCCCGGGCTGCTCAGCCTGCGCGGCGTCGAGACGATTCGCAATGCCGACATCATTCTCCATGAGGCCGGCACCACGCCGGCGATCATCGATCTGGCGCGGCGCGAGGCCTCGCTTGTCATCGTGCCGTCCGGCCGGGCGGGAGCGCAGGCGCCTGCCACTGATCCTACCACTGATCCTGTTGGCGATCCTGTTGGCGATATTGTCGGTGATCTTGCCGGGGTGGGGGCGGGCACACAGATCGTGCTGTTGCTGCCGATGCTGCCATCGCCGGTCATGGCTGGGCTTGTGGAGCAACTTTCAGGTCTTGGTTCAGGTCTTGGTTCAGGTCTGGGTTCAGGTCTGGGTTCAGGGCTTGGTCTCGCCGACGCCGTGATACCTGCCGCCATGCCATACGGCACGCCGGTCGGTATGCCGCCTGGCCTGCCAAAAGACACGCGCCGGATGGGGTTTCAGGATCCTGCCATTACCGACATGTCCGCCAACATTTCCGTAGGCCCGCACCTTGTCGGATCATCGTCCGGAGAGGGCGCGGCATCACATGTGGGAGGCCCTTCATGACCGATGTGATCTTCACCGCCAACAGGCTGAATGACGGCGTCGTCATATGGCTGACAGACGCGCTTTGCTGGAGCGAGACAGCGACAAAGGCAGCTGTCTTTTCCGATACCGGCGCCGAGGCGGCGCGCAACGAGGTGGCCGCTGCCTGCCTCCGGAACTACATCGTCGCCGCCTATGAGGTGGCGGCCGATGGCCGCGCTGACAGATCAATGCGTGAGCGCATTCGCGCCGGCCGCGGCCCGACCATCATCCCGCCGCAGGATAATCTGGCGCGTCGTCCGCTGCCCCCGAAACAAGATGCATAAGGAGATGGTGAATGTACCGCTATGATGAATTTGACAGGAGGTTCGTCGAGAGCCGCGCGGCGCAGTTTCGCGACCAGGTCAATCGGCGGCTTCGTGGTGAGCTGAGCGAGGATGAGTTCAAGCCGCTGCGCCTGCAGAACGGTCTCTATCTACAACTTCACGCCTATATGCTGCGCATTGCCATCCCCTATGGTGTGCTGTCGAGTGATCAGCTCCGCGGGCTGGCCGGCATCGCCCGTGATTTCGATCGCGGATTCGGCCATTTCACCACCCGCCAGAACATCCAGTTCAACTGGATCAAGCTTGTTGATGCGCCCGATATTCTTGACAGGCTGGCGAGCTTTGACATGCACGCCATCCAGACGTCGGGAAACTGCATCCGCAATGTTACCTGTGATCCGATTGCCGGAGCGGCGCATGATGAAATCGGCGATCCGCGCGTCTGGGCGGAAATCATCCGCCAATGGTCGACGCTGCATCCCGAATTCGCCTTCCTGCCGCGCAAGTTCAAGATTGCCATCTCGGCCGGGGCCGAGGACCGCGCGGCGACCGGATTTCATGATATCGGATTGCGGCTTGTGAAAAGCCGGGGCGGCGAGACCGGCTTTCGCATTCTTGTTGGTGGCGGCCAGGGGCGCACCCCGCGGGTGGCCCGCAAGCTGGCGCATTTCATTCCGAAGCGCCACATCCTGTCCTATCTCGAGGCGGTGATGCGGGTCTATAACGCAGCCGGCCGGCGCGACAATATCTACAAGGCCCGTATCAAGATTCTGGTCGATGATATGGGGATTGACGCCTTCGCCGAGGCGGTGAACACCGAATGGGGGCTTGTCAGGGACACCACCACCGATCTGCCGCAGGAAGAATATGAACGCATCGCCGCCTATTTCGCGCCGCCCGAGTTGCCGGACGCATCACCAGTGCCGGAGGCGCTGGCGACCGCGCGGCAGCATGATGCCGGTTTTGCCAGATGGTTCCGCCAGAATGCGCTGCCGCATCGCCTTCCCGGCTATGCCAATGCGGTTGTGTCGCTGAAATCGGCCGGCCGGCCCCCGGGTGATGCCTCGGCCTCGGAGATGGAGGCGATTGCCGGGCTTGCCGATGATCATGGCACAGGCGAGGTCCGCGTCACCTATCAGCAGAACATCATCATTCCGCATGTTCGGCATGACGCATTGCCGGCATTCTACCGCGATGCCCGGGAGGCTGGCCTCGGCGGCGGTGAGAACGGGCTTGTCAGCGACATCATCGCCTGCCCGGGTCTTGATTACTGCAATCTTGCGAATGCCCGTTCACTGCCGCTTGCCGACAGGATCTTCCGCCGTTTTGGCGATCCCGAACGGCGTGCCGCCATCGGCAGGCTGCAGGTGAATATTTCCGGCTGTATCAATGCCTGCGGGCACCATCACGCCGCCGATATCGGCATCCTCGGCGTCGACAAGAAAGGGGTCGAGCATTATCAGGTCACCATTGGCGGGCGCGCCGGCGAGGCGGCGGCGATCGGCCGGATCATCGGCCCGTCCTTTGCCGAGGATGATGTGCCTGCGGTCATCGAGACCATCATCGACACCTATCTTGCAGGCCGCCAGACGGATGAGAGTTTCGCCGCCTATATCGCGCGGTCCGGCACGGACGCGCTGAAGGGTGCCGTCTATCAGGACCGTGCCCCGGCGCGGCGGGCGTCATGACCTGGTTCGACCTTGCAACAGGCAATCTCTTGCGCCGCGGTGTGGTTGGCCACGTCCTGCCGGGAGCGGCGCCGTTGACCGGTGTCACCACGGCCGACATCACGCGGCTTGCCGGCGCGGCGCTGGCGATCCGGTTCGATAAATTTTCCGACGGCCGCGGGTTTACCGCCGCCAGGCATGTTCGCGAGGTGCTGGGTTTCGACGGACCGCTTGTGGCGCAGGGACATATCATTCCCGATCAGGCCGACTATCTGCGGCGCTGCGGCTTCACCCATGCCGAGATCAACCTCCGCGCGGCGCAGCAATGGCGTCGTTCATTGGCCTTGGCGCCGCCCGCCATGCAGCGTGTCCTCGGATCGCCGCGCGCCCGGTCCCTGATCCCGAACCGCCGGCACGCCCCGCCAAAACGCCAGCCCTGAATCTCAGCCTGAAGATTGAGGTCAGGGTTTCTGGCTAACATTCCGAGATGGTGCGCCATTCTGCCCTGTATCCTCTCGGCATCCTCTCTGTATCCTCTTCTCTTCCTCCCCGCTTCCTCTATTGTCCTCACCTATTGCCCTTGCGTGAAATCCCGCCTATCTAATCGCAGAGTGATTTCCCCGCGCAGAGTGATTCTTCCGACGAGCCGCTGTCATGACCGATCCGCAAAAAACCGACATCATCATTATCGGCGCCGGCCCTTGCGGTCTGTTTGCCGTCTTCGAACTTGGTCTTCTTGATTTGCGCTGCCACCTTGTCGACATCCTCGACAAGCCCGGCGGGCAGTGCGCCGAGCTTTATCCGGAAAAGCCCATCTATGACATCCCGGCATTGCCGATCTGCACCGGTCAGGAACTCACCGACAGGCTGATGGAACAGATCGCACCGTTCGATCCCGTCTTCCATTACGGCCAGATGGCCGAGGCGCTGGAAAAGCTTGATGACGGGACCTGGCTGCTGACGACAAGTGACGGGGTGAAGCTGAATGCGCCGGTTGTGGTGATTGCCGCCGGCGGCGGGTCATTCGTGCCGAAACGCCCACCGCTCGAAGGTCTCGATGAATATGAGGCCGGTGGCGGTGTGCAATATGCCGTGCGCCGCCGCGATGTGCTGGCCGGCAAGAAGCTCGTCATCGCCGGTGGCGGTGATTCGGCGCTCGACTGGACGGTGAACCTTGTCGATATCGCCGAATCGGTGACGCTGGTGCATCGCCGCGATGATTTCCGCGCCGCCCCGGATACGGTGGCGAAGATGCGGGCGCTTGTCGGTGAAGGCAGGGTGACGCTGCAGATCGGCCAGCTCAAAGGGCTTGAGGGCGCGAATGGCACGCTTGGCAATGTGCTGGTGCAGGCCGCCGGGGCGGAGGCGCCGACGGCGCTGCCGGCCGATGTGCTGCTGCCATTCTACGGCCTGACCATGAAGCTTGGCCCGATTGCCGATTTCGGCCTGAATCTCGAGGAAAACCTGATCCCGGTGGATACTGAGAGGTTCGAGACCTCGGAGCCGTCGATCTTCGCGATTGGCGATATCAACCATTATCCCGGCAAGCTGAAACTGATCCTTTCCGGCTTCCATGAGGCGGCGCTGATGGCGCATGCGGCGCATGGCATTGTTCATCCCGAAAAGAAGATCAGGTTCCAGTACACGACATCGTCATCATCGCTTCAGCAGAAGCTTGGCGTGGCGTAATTTTTTTCACCGGAATTTCTTGACAATCCGCGGCATTACGCCCACCTACGGCGGGTGCTAGCTGGCACTCTATAGTGTTGAGTGCCAGAGATTAATTGCAAATCCAACTGGAGGAGAAAGAGGCATGAAGTTCAGGCCCCTTCACGACCGTGTGGTTGTTCAGCGGACCGAGTCCGAGGAAAAGACCGCAGGTGGCATTATTATCCCGGACACCGCCAAGGAAAAGCCGATGGAAGGCAAGGTTATTGCCGTCGGTGGTGGTGCACGCGACGAGCAGGGCAAGGTCCAGCCGCTCGATGTCAAGGCAGGCGACTCGGTTCTGTTCGGCAAATGGTCCGGAACGGAAGTCAAGATCGATGGCCAGGATTTCCTGATCATGAAGGAATCCGACATCATGGGAATCATCGAGTAATTCCCCCGACCATCGTCTGACCACATACAAGATAGAAGGATGAAGAGAAATGGCTGCTAAGGAAGTCAAATTCGGCTCTGACGCCAGGACACGGATGCTCGAGGGCGTCGATACCCTGGCCAACGCCGTAAAAGTCACGCTCGGCCCGAAAGGCCGCAATGTCGTGCTCGAAAAATCGTTCGGTGCCCCGCGCATCACCAAGGACGGCGTGACCGTCGCCAAGGACATCGAGCTGAAGGACAAGTTCCAGAACATGGGCGCACAGATGGTGCGCGAGGTTGCCTCGAAGGCCAATGATGTTGCCGGTGACGGCACCACGACAGCCACCGTTCTGGCCCAGTCGATCGCCCAGGAAGGCGCCCGCGCCGTTGCTGCCGGCATGAACCCGATGGACCTCAAGCGCGGCATCGACATGGCTGTTGAGTCGGTTGTTGCACAGCTTGAGAAGATGTCGAAGAAGATCTCCACCTCTGACGAGGTTGCGCAGGTCGGCACCATCTCGGCGAATGGCGAGGAAGAAATCGGCAAGATGATCGCCGAAGCCATGGAGCGCGTCGGCAATGAAGGCGTGATCACCGTGGAAGAGGCAAAGAGCCTCGACACCGAGCTTGACGTCGTTGAGGGCATGCAGTTCGACCGCGGTTACCTGTCGCCTTACTTCGTGACCGACGCCGAGAAGATGCGCGCCACGCTCGAAGACCCGTACATTCTGCTCCATGAGAAGAAGCTGTCCAATCTTCAGGACATGCTGCCGATCCTGGAAAAGGTCGTACAGTCGGGCCGTCCGCTGCTGATCATCGCCGAGGACATCGAGGGTGAGGCGCTTGCCACACTCGTCGTGAACCGCCTTCGTGGCGGCCTCAAGGTTGCCGCCGTCAAGGCTCCCGGTTTTGGCGACCGCCGCAAGGCCATGCTCGAGGATATCGCGATCCTGACCAAGGGCACCGTGGTGTCCGAGGAAGTCGGCATCTCGCTCGACGCCGTGACCTTGGAAATGCTTGGTTCGGCCAAGCGCGTCGAGATCACCAAGGACGAGACCACCATTGTCGATGGCACTGGTGAGAAGTCCGAGATCGAGGCCCGCTGCTCGCAGATTCGCGCCCAGGCCGAGGAAACAACCTCGGATTATGACCGCGAGAAGCTGCAGGAGCGTCTTGCCAAGCTGGCTGGCGGTGTCGCCGTCATCCGCGTTGGTGGTGCCACCGAGGTCGAGGTGAAGGAACGCAAGGACCGTGTTGATGATGCGATGCACGCCACCCGCGCTGCCGTTGAAGAAGGCATCGTGCCTGGTGGCGGTGTTGCGCTGGTCAAGTCGATTGCCGGTCTCGACAAGCTGAAGCCGGCCAACCGTGACCAGGAAGTCGGCGTCGAAATCGTGCGTCGTGCCCTGCAGTCCCCGGCCCGCAACATTGCCGAGAATGCCGGTGCCGAAGGTTCGGTCATCGTCGGCAAGCTGCTTGAGAGCACGGAAGCCAATGAAGGCTATGATGCCACCAACGGCATCTTTACCGACATGGTGAAGGCCGGCGTCATCGACCCGACCAAGGTCGTCCGCTCGTCGCTGCAGAACGCTGCCTCGGTTGCCGCGCTGCTGATCACCACCGAAGCGATGGTGGCCGACCAGCCGGAGTCGAAGGAAGCAGCCCCGGCCGCGCCTGACATGGGCGGCATGGGCGGCATGGGTGGCATGGGCTTCTAAGCCCCGCGCCAACCACGCACCGAAATCAGGCCGGAGGGCAGCCGCCCTCCGGCTTTTTTTTATTGATCCTTCAGGAATTCGCCGGTCAGGCGGATGGCGTCGGCAAGCCCGACCCGCTCGACTGTCGTGCCGGCCGGAAAGGCGCTTGTCAGCCGCGTTGGCAGGCGGCTGTCGAGCATCACGAAGACGCCCCTGTCGGTGCCGCGCCGGATCAGCCGTCCGAAGGCCTGGCGAAGCTTCAGGCGGGTCACCCTGTCAACCCAGGCATCGCGTCCCTGCCAGTCGGCCCGCGCCTTGAACAGGATGTCGGCGCGGGGCCAGGGCATGCGGTCGAAGATGATCAGCCGCAGCGCCTCGCCCGGCACGTCGATGCCATCGCGCACCGCATCGGTGCCGAGCAGGCAGGAATGCGGCTCCTCGCGGAAAATCTGCAACAGCGTCTGCAGGTTCATTCTGTCGACATGCTGCGCGTAGAGTGGCAGACCTTCGGCCTCGAGTCGGCGCGCCAGCTCGGGATGCACGGCGCGAAGCCTCCTGATCGCCGTGAACAGCCCCAACCCGCCGCCACCCGCCGCAATCATCAGCGCCGCCATGGCGGCGGCGATGGCCGCCGGCCGTTCGCGTTCAAGGTCATTCACCACGAGGATTCGCGTCTGCGCGGCATAATCGAATGGGGAGTCGAACCCTGCCCGCATCGATGGATGTTCCAGATGCAGTGCGCCGGTCAGCGCCAATGCCGAATCCCAGGGGGTGGTGTCCCCGGATGCTGTGTCCGGGCGGGCCGGCTGTGCTTCGGGCGTCACCGCGCCTTTGACCGCTGGCAGCGGGTCGCGGAGCGTTGCCGAGGTGACAGCGACGCCATGTGCCGGCTGCAGCACCATGCTGGCAAACGGAATGGTCGGGTCGAGCCAGTGCCGTGCCACCCCGACATCGCGGTCGGTGCCGTCGATGCGGTCGATCTGCATCCAGTCGACAAACCCGTCAGACGGGCCGGACAGCGCGCTGTCGAGAAGCGCCTTCCAGCCGGAGACAGGTCCGGCGGCGCGCAATTCCAGCCCGCGTATGGCGCCTTCAAGACGCGCCCGTTCAGGGCTTTCCAGCTCCTCGGCGCGGTTGTCGAGGATGGCACGAAGCCGCGCCGCCAGCTTGTGAAGCGGGGTGGCCAGGCCGGCCAGCGCGACACTCAGCGGTTCGATGGTCTCCAGCAGCGGCTCCGGCGCCGGATGGAAATGCGCCTGCAGATCATAGGGGCTCTCGACATCCTCGACACGGCCATAGAGGGTCTGGCGAAGCACCATGAAGAACTGCTCTGCCGGGCCCACAGGAGACGCGTTGCTGATCCGTTTCTGCCATCCCTGACCGGGAAGCGCGCGCGCCGCCTCAAGCGCGCTCTCAAGGTCGGCAAGCGCTTCGGGATCATCGGCAAGCAGCTCGTCAAGCCGCCGTTTCAGCCCGCGGGCGCGGCCCCGCCGCCCATCTTCGGCGCCGCGGATCCAGCCGCGCAGCTCGGCCGCCTCCTGCGCGCTGAGATAGAGCGAAAAGGCGCTGTCGGCGGCGTCGAACAGATGATGCCCCTCATCGAAGACATAGCGCATCGGGCGCCGGCGCTCGCCACTTCGCTCGTCATTCGGGTCGGGCGGCGGCGCGTAGGCGGCATTGATCATCACCAGCGCGTGGTTGCTGATGACGATGTCGGCGCGGCGCGACCGGCGCACCGATTTCTCGACAAAGCATCGGTTGTAATGGCTGCAGGCGCTGTGGATACATTCGCCGCGCCGGTCAGCAAGGCCGACTGTCTGGGCCCGCCCGGCAAGATCGGTCAACCAGGCCGGAAAGGTGGCGCCAGTCAGATCGCCATCATTCGTCGCCCCGGCCCAGCGTGCCATAAGCCCCAGCGCGGTGCCGCGTCGCGGTGCCCCGGCAAGCTGGCCAAGCGCCTCCTCCAGATTGAGAAGACACAGATAATTCTCCCGTCCCTTGCGGATCACCACCTTGCGTGACCAGTCGGCGGGATCGGGATAGAGGCGGGTCAGTTCGGCCGCGATCTGGTGCTGCAGCGTGCGGGTATAGGTCGAAATCCAGACCGGCGCGGCATTCGTCTCGGCCCACAATGTCGCCGGCGCCAGATAGCCAAGCGTCTTGCCGGTGCCGGTGCCAGCCTCGGCAAGCACCATGGCCGGTGTCGGGCCGGCCTCAGGCGTGTCAAACCCGGCGGCCAGCGCGGCGGCATAGTCGGATTGTGACTGTCGCGGCTCGGCACCTGTCCCCAGCATGTTGGCAAGCCGCCGGCGGGCGGCATCGGCCATCACCGGCGCGGTCCCCGGCGGCGGGCTGGCGGTGAAATCCGTATATTCCGGCAGCCGGTGCCAGATCGCTGCCTGGCGGCCATCCGGCGGTGCGGCGGGCGGCATGGCCAGCCCCAGATGCGCCAGGATGATCGGCCCCCAGGGCCAGCCGGCGGCGGCCATCATCGTCGCGATCGCACCGGCCTCGTGGCGCTGTGCTTCCGGCGCTGCGGCCATTTCATCGAGAAGCGTGTAGGCGGCGCGTGGCAGCAGCGCTGCCATATCCTCGCCCCCGGCAGGGCGCGGCAGGGCCAGCTGCGCCGCCAGCCCGCGCGGTGTCGGCAGGCAGAATCTGGCAGGCCGGATGAAGGCATAGAGCTCCATCACATCGAGGCAGGTCGCGATCTCATGGCCGGCTCGCGCCTCGCTCCAGCGGCGATGACAGACAATTGGCACATTGCGGGCAAGCCGCGCCGCCGCTGTCTGCCGGTCGATGGTGGCAATCTCACCAGCCTCGGAAATCCAGATCAGCCTGGTGCCGGCCGGATAGAAGACCGGCGCCGCGTGAAGCTCGGGGATGGTGACCGTGGTCACCCCAAGCCCGTCTGAGAAGGGAGGTTCCATCACCCTGATATAGCGGTAAACAGGGTGAGCGACCAGCCGCCAAATGGCCGCCCGCCCGGGGCCGTCCCGCCACGATCTTGTGCCGGTGTGTAGCAGGCAAGCAGGCTTGCCTGACCGCGGGATTTGCGGCATAGATGGCGCCACCTGTCGCGGGCGTGCTGCCAGCGGCAAAAGCGAAACGCAGGATAGGAAACATGACCGACATCGCCGCCGAACTGAAAGCCGTCGCCAGCGACGCGAAAGCCTGGCCCTTTGCCGAGGCGCGCGACCTGGTCAAACGGCTCGACGGCATGGGTCATGGCGGCGAGGTGCTGTTCGAGACAGGTTACGGCCCGTCGGGCCTGCCGCATATCGGCACCTTCGGCGAGGTGGTGCGCACCAGCATGGTGCGGCATGCTTTCGAGGTGCTGACCGGCGCGAAGACGCGGCTGGTCTGTTTTTCCGATGATATGGATGGGCTTCGCAAGGTGCCTGACAATGTCCCGAATGGTGAGGTTCTGAGAGAAGATCTGGGGCTGCCGCTGACCTCGGTTCGCGACCCGTTTGGCACGCACCCCTCCTTTGGCGCGCACAACAATGCCCGTCTGCAGGCGTTTCTTGATTCTTTCGGTTTCGACTATGAATTTGTCAGCTCGACCGACTGTTACCGTTCCGGGCGCTTTGATGACGGGTTGCGCGCCGTGCTGGCGAAT
Source organism: SAR116 cluster bacterium (assembly GCA_004213025.1). The sequence goes on along the minus strand of SHBC01000002.1, from coordinate 11,175 downwards.
TATGACGCCATCATGGATATCATGCTGCCGACCCTGGGTGAGGAGCGGCGCGCCACCTACAGCCCGTTCTTCCCGTCTGCCCGGACAGTGGCCATGTCCTGCAGGCCAAGGTCATCGCCACGCATCCTGAGCGTGACGCCATCACCTATCTCCACCCCGACAGCGGCGCCGAGATCGAAACCGGCATCACAGGCGGGGCATGCAAACTGCAATGGAAGGCCGACTGGGCGATGCGCTGGTTCGTGCTTGGCGTCGATTACGAGATGGCCGGCAAGGATCTGATTGACTCGGTACGGCAATCCTCAAAGATCACCCGCGCCATGGGCGGCACGCCGCCATGCGGGATTTCCTATGAGCTGTTCCTGGATTCGGCCGGCGAGAAAATTTCCAAATCGAAGGGCAATGGCCTCAGCATTGAAGAGTGGCTCAGCTATGGCAGTCCGGAATCGCTGTCGCTGTTCATGTATGCTCAGCCGCGGCGCGCCAAGCGGATGCATTTCGACGTGATCCCGAAGACGGTTGATGAATATTACCAGCATCGCGGCAAGGCAGCATCGCAGGCACCGACCGAATTGCTGGAAAACCCGGCCTGGCATATCCATGCCGGGGCGCCGCCAAGCGACAGTCTGCCGGTCAGCTATACGCTGCTGCTGAACCTCGCCTCGGTCTGTCTTGCCGAAACGCCCGATGTTGTCTGGAGCTATGTCAGCGACTATGCGCCGGGAGTCAGTGCCGAGACGCATCCCGAACTCGACCGGATGATTGGCTATGCTGTCACCTATTATCAGGACCGGGTGCGCCCGCATAAAACCTATCGCCGACCAAGCGATGAGGAAGCAGGCCATATCGCGGCACTTGTCGAGGCCATCATGGCGCTGCCCGCCGATGCCGACGCCGAGGCCATCCAGTCTGCCGTCTATGCCACTGGCAAGGCGGCCGGATATGAGAATCTGCGGGCCTGGTTCCAATGCCTCTATGAGGTGCTTCTCGGACAGTCCGAAGGCCCCCGCATGGGATCGTTCTTCGCGCTCTATGGGCGTGAGCAATCGATCGAGCTGATGAACAGTGCGCTGGCTGGTGAATTGGCCAGCGACCTGGCCGGTGACCTGTCCGGCGTCCAGGCACATGACGGGGACGCGGCTTGATCTGGCAACTCGCCGCCGGCATGGCGCGGCTGCTGCCGCCCGAGGCGGCGCACCGTGCGGCGGTGGCAACACTTCGCCATCGCATCGGCCCGGCGCCCGACCTGCCCTCTCTTCCGGTCAGCGTCGCCGGCCTCGATTTTGCCAGCCCGCTGGGTCTTGCGGCCGGGTTTGACAAGGATGCATCCTGCCCGGACGGGGCCCTGCGGCTTGGCTTCAGCCATGTCGAGCTCGGCACCATCACCCCGCAACCGCAACCTGGCAACCCGCGGCCGCGCGTCTTCAGGCTTGCTGCCGATGGCGCTGTCATCAACCGCTATGGCTTCAACAGCCGCGGCATGGCGGCGGCGGCGGTGCAGCTGGCCAGACGACAGGCCAAGATGGGGGATGCCAAAGAGGGGGATGCCAATTCAGGACGGGCCGGCATAATCGGGATCAATGTCGGGGCCAACAAGACAAGCAGCGCGCCAACCGAGGATTACCGCATCGCCGTGGCGCGGCTTGCTGCCTATGCCGATTACATCACGCTGAATATCTCCTCGCCGAACACGCCGGGACTTCGGGATCTGCAGACAGCTGACAATCTGCGTCTGCTCATTGCCGCTGGCCGTGCCGGGCTTGCCGAGGCCGGCTGCGAGCGGCCGCTTTTCATCAAGCTTGCGCCCGACCTTGCGCCGGCCGATATCGAGGCCATCGCCGCGACGGCCGTAGATGAGAGGGTTGCCGGGCTGATCGCCACCAACACCACCATCGCCAGGCCCGAAGGGCTGCAATCCGCCCATACCGCCGAGGCAGGCGGCCTGTCAGGCGCGCCGCTGTTCGCCATGGCAACGCATGTGCTGGCCGAAATGGCAGGCCGGGTGTCGGCTGGCGGGCCGGTTCTGGTGGGGGCCGGGGGCGTTGCCACTGGCTGGCAGGCCTATGCCAAGATTCTCGTCGGCGCCAGCCTTGTGCAGCTTTATACCGCGCTGGCGCTGGAAGGACCGGAGCTGCCGGCACGCGTCATTCGCGAGCTGGCCGCGTTGCTGGCGTCAGATGGCGTTGCCGACATAGAAGGCGCCCGCGGTCAGATTCCGGATGCGGACAAGGCTATGCAACATGCGCTTCGTCTTGCGCGAAACGCCTGAGCGCCAACGGCAATAGCGGGATTGGCGGGTCGGCCGGGGCAGGTGCCCGCAGCCGGCCTTCCTGCTGCAGCCGGTCCAGATCATCATCGACAAAGGGCGGGCTGTTGATCTGGCCGAGAAGCCGGAAATAGATCAACACGACAAGCCGTGCCGACGACGCCATGCTGGATTGCTGGCGCGCATCCTCAACACGGTTGCAGAACTCGTCGAGAGAGACAGCCTCACGCTGCAGCATGCTGTCGATACTGTCCCATACATAGGCTTCCAGCACGATGGTTGTGCGGCGGTCGCCGATGCGGACGTTTCGTTTCAGCCGCCGTCCGGTGGAGGCCGGATTGGGCTGCGGCATACGCCGTGACGTAGGCAGGATGGTTTCAGGTCTGTGCATCATTCATATCCATACATCAAGTGTCGTTGCTTTGGGTGGCCATACCCCCCCGGCCACACAAGGTGACGGGTGCCGGAGGCGGAAATGATCCTTTTGGGTAATTCATGATAGTCCTAAAGAATTAATATTCCGCTAATGCCAAATGGATTTTACGACCCCCTGTATCGGCCCGGCCATGGCGGTGATTCAGTCTTGACCTGACCGGGGTCGTGGCCTATACCCACCCATCGTTATTCATGGCAGGCTATGATGCCTGCCGCGCCGCGCCGGACGCGGCGGATGTTTCGAAAGATGGGAGCCGAAAAATGGCCAAGCGCTGTCAGATCACTGGCAAGACCGTGATGTCGGGCAACAATGTCAGCCACGCGAACAACAAGACGCGTCGGCGTTTCCTTCCGAATCTTCAGCAGGCTACGATGCAGAGCGAGGCTCTTGGCCGCCGCGTCAGCCTGCGGCTGTCGACAAGCGCCATGCGCACCATTGAAAAGCATGGTGGCCTCGACGCCTTTCTGATGCAGGCCCGCAATGCCGAGCTTGCCGATGAGGCACGCCAGCTGAAGCGCGAGATCATGGCTGCCCAGGGTGCCAGCTGACGACCCTGCCAGCTGACCATCACGGCACATTTTCAAAGACCCCGTCTCCCGGCGGGGCTTTTTTCATGAAGGTGGGGCTTTTTGGTGAAGGTGAGGCTTTTTGGTGAAGGTGAGCCTGGGGCAGGATGATGCGGCTGTCAGGCGACGCGGCTATGGCGCCGGTTGGCATCCTCGTCGAACAGATCGGTCAGCTGGCCGACAACCGCCCCGCCAAGCTGGTCGACATCGGTGATGGTCACCGCGCGGCGATAATAGCGGGTCACGTCATGGCCGATCCCGATGGCGAGAAGCTCCACCGGCGAGCGTGTTTCGATATAGCCGATGACCTCGCGGAGATGTTTTTCCAGATAGCTGCCGCTATTCACCGACAGGGTTGAATCATCAACCGGCGCGCCGTCGGAAATCACCAGAAGGATGCGTCTGTCCTCATTGCGCGCCAGCAGGCGTTCATGCGCCCAGAGCAGCGCCTCGCCGTCGATATTCTCTTTCAGGATTCCTTCGCGCAGCATCAGGCCAAGCGATTTGCGGGCCCGCCGCCAGGGGGCATCGGCACCCTTGTAGATGATATGGCGAAGATCGTTCAGCCGCCCGGGCGCCGGCGGCTTGCCGGCCTGCTGCCAGACCTCGCGTGACTGGCCACCCTTCCAGGCGCGCGTCGTAAAGCCGAGGATCTCGACCTTGACGCCGCAGCGCTCGAGCGTGCGCGCCAGAATGTCGGCGGTGACGGCGGCGATGGTGATCGGCCGGCCGCGCATTGATCCGGAATTGTCGAGAAGCAGCGTCACCACCGTGTCGCGGAATTTCGTGTCCTGCTCCATCTTGTAGGATAGCGGGCTGAGCGGCTGTGTCACCACACGGTGAAGCTTGCCGGCATCGAGGATGCCCTCCTCGAGATCGAAATCCCAGGACCGGTTCTGGTGCGCCATCAGCTTGCGCTGCAGCCTGTTGGCAAGCTTGCCGACAACCGAGGCGACATTTTCCATATGCCGGTCAAGCATCACGCGCAGCCTGTCCAGCTCCTCCGGATCGCACAGATCGGCGGCGGCAACAATCTCGTCAAATCGGGTCTCGAAGACGTGGTAGGCATCCTGGCTCGGGCCGCGGTCCTGATTATGGCCCTGCATGTCAGAATGCGGCGAGTCACCGTCGGACATGCCGTCCTCGGCGCCATCGGCCTCGACCATGTCGCCATCCTCGGATGCGCCGCCATCGCCGGCATCTTCCATGCTCTGGCCGTCGTCACCCTCGGACTGGTCCTCGCCAACGGATGACTGCTCGCCGCCATCTTCATTCTGCTGGTCGCCATTGTCCTCGGACTCATCGCCATCTTCCTCGGAATCATCCTGATCCGATGCCGAATCACCAAGATCGGTCTCAAGCGCCCCGATCAGGCGGCGCGAGACCTCGGCGAAACGGGCCTGATCCTCCAGCGAGTCATCAAGCTCCGAGAACAGCTCGCCAGCGCGGCTTTCAACCCAGGGCCGCCACAGATCCATCGCCATCGACAGGTTCTGTGGTGGCGGCGCGCCGGTCAGCTTTTCGCGAAGCAACAGCCGCACCACTTCGGCGATGCCGGCCTCATCAGCCTGCCCCGGCGCCTCGATCTGGCGGCTCTCATAGCGCTGGTTCAGCGCCGCTTCCAGATTGTCACCAACACCTTTCAGGTCGCGCGCGCCTATGGCCTCGACGCGGGCCCGCTCGGCGGATTCGAAAATCGCCCGCGCACCGTCAAGGCTGGGACACAGCTTGCGGTGCGTGGCATCGTCATGATGGGCGAGCCACAGGGCCGCCCCGTCGGCGGCGCCGCGAAGACTGGCGCGTTGCTGGGCGGTGGCGCGTGGCGGTAGCGCCGGAAGCCGCACTTCCGCCTTGCCAACATGCGTGTCGGTGCCGGCATAGCTGACCTGATGGTCAACGCCGCCGGCCACCGCGCGCATCGCGGCGGCGGTCGATTTCAGGAATTGCTGGTTCGCGTCACCGTTCGCCATGTGGCGTGCCTAGCCGGCGGTGGCCTGGCGGACCGGCGCCTCTGGCAGGTCGATGCCAAAGCAGCGCTGGTAATATTCGGCCACGGTCGGACGTTCGACCTCGTCGCATTTGTTCAGGAAGCTCATCCGGAAGGCCAGCGTCATGTCATTGAAGATCAATGTGTTCTCGGCCCAGGTGATGACCGTCCGCGGCGACATCACCGTCGACAGGTCGCCCGACATGAAGCCGCTTCGTGTCAGGTCGGCCATCCGCACCATGTTGGCCAACGTCTCGCGCCCTTCGGCATTGTCGTAGGATGTCAGCTTTGCGGCGACGATATCGACCTCGTCATCATGCGGCAGATAGTTCAGCGTCGTGACGATCGACCAGCGGTCCATCTGGCCCTGGTTGATCTGCTGCGTGCCATGATACAGGCCTGTGGTGTCGCCAAGCCCGACCGTGTTGGCGGTGGCGAACAGGCGGAAGCTGGGATTCGGATGAATCACCCGGTTGGTGTCGAGAAGTGTCAGTTTGCCGTCGACTTCCAGGACGCGCTGGATCACGAACATCACATCGGCGCGGCCGGCATCATATTCATCAAAGACGATCGCCACCGGGTTCTGCAGCGCCCAGGGAAGGATGCCCTCGCGGAACTCGGTCACCTGCTTGCCATCGCGAAGTACGATGGCGTCCTTGCCGATCAGGTCGATCCGGCTGATATGGCTGTCGAGATTGACCCGGATGCAGGGCCAGTTCAGCCGTGCCGCAACCTGTTCGATATGCGTCGATTTGCCAGTGCCATGATAGCCTTGAATCATCACCCGCCGGTTATGCGCAAAGCCGGCAAGAATGGCCAGTGTGGTGTCATGGTCGAACTGATATGCCTCGTCGCGCGTCGGCACATATTCCGAACCTTCGGAAAAGGCCGGCACCTTCATGTCGACATCCAGGCCGAATACGCTGCGGACGTCGATTTCGGTGTCCGGCGCGGCCAGCGGATGGGCGCTCATCTTGGTCATGGTCTGGTCATTGGGCATAACAGTCTTGTCTCCGAAAACACGCCGCCAGCTTGGCGTCTAGGTCAGGAAATGGTTGGTGCCGAGGCGCTTTGCAATGATTTGCGAATCAAATCATATGCGAGATTTATATCTTTTAGACGTTCCTCGGCCCCGGCGTCACCCCCATTAGTGTCGGGATGATGTTCTTTTGCCAGTTGCTTATACTGCGCCTTCACCTGATCAAGATCGTCGACAGGCTCCATGCGCAGGGTTTTCCAGGCACGTCTTTCTTCCGGGTTGATCTGTCGTCCGCCAGGCGCGGCAGTGCCGCGATTCTCGAAATCGAACAATCCCATCGGATCGTCGAACATCTCCTCAGCCGGCTTGCCGGTGGCAAATTTCCAGCTTGGCCGTTCCCAGGTCGTGGCGCGCCGGATTTCCGCTTCCAGCGCCGCCCCCTGCAGCCCCTCATAGTAATTCCATGATTTGTTATAGGCCCGGACATGCTCGAGGCAGAACCAGATATAGTCACGCAGCGCGTCGCGCGACTTTGGCGCCGGGTAATGCGCTTCGGCCATACAGCCTTCCGCCTCGCACAGCCGCGTTGCACCGGCGCTCTGCTGGTCGGTCTGCTGGTCGGTCTCGGCATTGCCGGGGATCTTGACCTCTGGTCTGGAGGGGCGTCTCATAACCTGTTCCATCATAAAGCCATGCCGCTGGCTGGCAACCTCAACCCCCGCGGCAGGAGATAGCACATGACCATGGCAGACACCATAGCCGGAAAACTCGAAAAGGCGCTTTCACCGCGCGAGATCGAGGTTCTTGATGTCAGCTACAAGCATGCTGGCCATGCCGGCTGGCGCGAGGGCGGCGAAACGCATTTCGAGGTCACAATCCGTGCCGATATATTTGCCGGCAAGAGCCGCGTTGCATGCCACCGGATGGTGAACGGCATTCTGGCCGAAGAACTTGCCAGCAGCGTTCACGCGCTGCAGCTCGACCTGTCAGCCTGATTTCAGTCGTCGATGGCGTAGGCGACGCAGGAATTGGCCAGCGCGCTGCCACGCGCATCACCGCGCGCCCGTGTTGTTTCCAGGCCGCTGCTGCCGACCGGGACGCGGGCCCGGCGGGCATCCTCGCCATAGCGGGTCTGAAAGGCGATGGTGCCGACGGTTCCCATCAATTCGCTGATATGGGTACAGCCATGCCGCCCGCCGATGGCCGCCGTGACGCGGCGGCGCCAGCCTGGCCCGATGGTCAGCCCAACAAGATTCTGGAAGACATCATTCGCTGTCGGGCAGATGGCATAGGGCCCCGAAATGGTGATCGCCTCGGCGGCGGTGACCGTCATTGACCTGTCGATCGTCACCCGCACCTTCATGTGATGCACGAATTGATCCGGCGTCACATCGCCGCGGAATTCCGACGGGAAACTGTAGGTCTTGTTGTCGGTGATCTCGGCCTCGATGTCATATTGCCCGTCCTCGCGGACGAAGCCGTTACAGCTGATACGCCGGTTATGCACCTCCTCGCGCGGGGCCGGGGGGCTCAGCGTGACGTTATGTTCATCGCCGTAAGGTGTGGCTGGTCTATGCATTTCGAGTGCTCCAGAGTCGCAGGCTTGTCACCTTGTTGCCGTCGCGTTTCAGGATCCTGAAACGGATGTTGTGAAAGCGGAATTCCTGGCCAGGCCGCGGGATTGTCCGGCTCTCATAGAGAACAAGGCCGGCGATCGTCGAGGCATCCTCGTCGGGAAGCTGCCAGGCAAGCGCCCGGTTCAGGTCACGGATCGTCACCGCGCCATCGACAATCCACGAGCCGTCCGGCTGCGCCGTCAGGCCGGCAAGGTCGACATCATGCTCGTCATCGATATCGCCGACAATCTCCTCGAGGATATCCTCAAGCGTCACGATCCCCTGCAGGTCGCCATATTCATCGACAACGACGGCGAAATGCTCGCGCCGTGTGCGAAAGGCCTGCAGCTGGTCGAACAGCAATGTCGTCTCGGGCACGAAATAGGGCTCGCTGACAATATTCTGCAGCAGCCCGAGGCCATCGCCCTGCGGCGCGTCCGCGCCCTGGCTGCCAACCGCGCGAAGCAGGTCCTTGACGTGAAGCACGCCGATGATGTTGTCCGGGTTGCCGGAATAGACAGGGTGGCGGGTATGCGGTGAGGCCAACACCTCGCGAAGCAGCGAATCAAGGTCGCTGTCGGCGTCGATCATCTTCACCCCGGCACGGTGCGTCATGATCTGTTCGACGCTGATTTCATTCAGGTCGAGAACCGATGACAGCATGGCCTGTGTCTCGCGGCTGTCGCCATCCCCCTCAGCACCATGAAGTTCGATCATCCCGCGAAGCTCTTCCTCGCGGTCGGTCTCGTCTGTCTGTTGCTTTCCGATCAGGCTGTTGGCCAGCATCCGCAGCGCGATCGACAGCGGGCTGAGAACGACAACCACAAGCCGTACCGCCGGGGCGATCAGCAACGCATATTTGTCGGAATTGTTCAACGCATAGGTCTTTGGCATGACCTCGGCGAACACCACCAGAACCACGGTCATGGTGAGTGTGGCCCAGATCACCCCGCCATCATCGAGGATCGAGATGAAAACCGAGGTCGCCAGTGCCGAGGCGATGACATTCACCGCATTGTTGCCGATCAGGATCGAGCCGATCAGCCCCTCGCGGTCATCGCGAAGCCTCTCGACGAGCATGGCGCGGCGGTTGCCCTTGCCGGCCAGCTGGCGCATGCGGGCGTCGGAAGCGGCGGTCAGCGCTGTTTCGGCGCTGGAGAAGAACGCCGAGGCGAAAATCAGCAGCAGGATGACGGCGATGAGTCCCAGAAGATCACCTGTCATCGGCTTGCATCCAGAATCTGTGTGAGCATGTCTTCCGGTACCTCGTCGCAGACAAAGCTGTCGCCGATGGCGCGCGGCAGCACAAAGCGCATGCGGCCATTCCGCACCTTCTTGTCGCGCCGCATGATGTCGATCAGGGCTGGTGTGCTGGCGCTGGCGGCCGGAATTTCGGCAAGCCGTGTCGACAGGCCGCTGGCGGCGATATGCGCGGCGGCGCGGCCACCATCCTGACCCGTGCACAGACCCATCTCGCCGGCCAGTCGGTAGGCCAGCGCCATGCCGACACCGACCGCCTCACCATGCAGAAGCCGTCCATCATAGCCACAGACCGATTCAAAGGCATGGGCGAATGTGTGGCCGAGATTCAACAGCGCGCGGCGCCCGGCTTCGCGTTCATCCATCTCGACAATGCGTGCCTTCGCGGTGCATGAGGTGGTGATGGCATGGCGCAGTGCTGCCTCGTCGCGGTCAAGAACCTCACCGCCATGCGCCTCCAGCCATTCAAAGAAAGCGGCATCACCAAGCAACCCGTATTTGATCACTTCGGCATAGCCGGCGCGCAATTCCCGCGCTGGCAGCGTCGCCAGCGTGTCGATGTCGATGAGGACGGCGCGCGGCTGATGAAAGGCGCCGATCAGATTCTTGCCGGCGGCGGCATTGACACCTGTCTTGCCGCCGACCGAACTGTCCACCTGCGCCAGCAGCGTTGTCGGCACCTGGATGAAATCGACACCACGAAGCAGGCTTGCCGCGGCAAAGCCGGCAAGATCGCCGATGACGCCGCCGCCAAGCGCGACAAGAACGACATCGCGGTCAACGCCAAGCGCCAGAATATCCTCAAGAAGGCCGGCCAGAACGGCCATGCTCTTGCTGGCCTCGCCAGAAGCCACAGTCAGGCTGTCAACACGGCGGCAGATGCGGTTACAGGCGGATTCCAACGGCGCCAGATGATGCGGCGCAACCGCAGCGTCGGCGATGATCACCACATGGCGGCCGGCAAGCTGCGCGCCGGCGATCTCGTCGATACGTCCGATCAGGTCGCGGCCTACGGTGATGTCGTAGGCGCGATCGTCAAGCCCGACGGTCAGGGTGGAACTGTCTGTCATAATGACAACGACCTATTTAACCGCAAGATGACTGTCAAGGGCGCGCAGCACTTCCGCCACGGCGGCGGCGGCCGACAGCTGGTCAGTGGTGACGGTGATATGCGCCTTGCCATAGTCCGGTGCGCGTCGCTCAGCAAGGTCACGAAGCGTCGCCAGCGGGTCATCCGTATGCAGCAGGGGCCGGCTGCTGATCGACCCGATCCGCGACAGCAATGTTTCCGGTTTCGCCTGCAGCCAGACGACAATTGTCCTGTCACAGAGAAGCTGCGCCGTTTCAGGCGTGCAGATCGACCCGCCGCCGGTCGACAGCACCGACGGGCCGGTGTCGGCGGCGGCGCTGATGGTATTGCGCTCAAGGGCGCGGAACCTGTCCTCGCCGGCAAGCTCGAAAATTTCGGTGATGGTGATGCCGGCTGTCGCCTCGATCTCGGTGTCGCTGTCGATGAAGGGAAGATCAAGCCGTTGCGCCAGGCGCCGCCCGACAAGCGACTTGCCGCTGCCCATCATGCCGACGAGCGCGATTGGCCTGTCGATGGCCTCGGTAAGGGCGGTGATGTCTGGCATGGCGGAATGTCTGATTGGCATGGCGGTGTGCATTGTGCCTCACATGGCGTGTGCCCGCAATTCTGCAAGAGCCCGAATGCCGCAAGAGTTGTATATCATGGGCCGCTACCGCGCCGGTTGGCCCTCAAACTGAGCCATGGCGCCGCCCATGGTGCCGTATTGCAGACATATTCTTGCCATAGACAACATTTTATCTGACTGATGACCGGATTGTCGGTCTGGAGATGCATCGCGCCCCACGGCCAGGATGGCGGCCCGGATGGTGGACAGGATGGCGGACAGGATGGCGGAGCGGACATGAATCGTATTGGTATTGTTTTGATTGTTATTGCCGGCCTTGTTGGCGCCGGACTTTTCGCGTTGTCGGCGTGGAAAATCCCGGCCCCGACGGTTGCCGTGAACAAGGTCGTCCCGAATGATCAGCTTCCCAA
>SHBC01000019.1 GCA_004213025.1 SAR116 cluster bacterium | reverse complement strand
CAGAACCCGGGCGCAGAGGTCCGATGTCACATCAAGGCCGCCATCGGCAACGGGAAAATTCCGGTAGGGAGGCTGTTGATGCATCGGCACCGGGTAATAGACGGCCGTCGGCACGTCATGCGCCCGCATCACGGTGGCGACATGGTCACGATCGGCACCTTCGGGAAGCTTGATGGTATATTGCGCCCAGCTTGATGTCGCCGCCGCGGCAAGCCGGGGCGTTTCGACAAGATTGCCAAGCATCGCCGCGTACCGCTCGGCAACCTGCTGGCGGCGGGCCAGTTCGTCCTCGAAAATGTCCAGCTTGGCATCAAGCACGGCGGCCTGCATCGTATCCAGCCGCGCCGTCATGCCGATGCGGATATTCTCATAGCGGGTCCGGCCCATGCCATGGATCCGGCATGACCGCATGATTTCCGCCTTGTCGTCATCATCGGTGAAGACAGCGCCGCCATCGCCATAACAGCCAAGCGGCTTGGCCGGAAAAAAGCTGGTGCAGGTCAGATCGGCAAGCTGGCCAACCGGCACGCCGTCCCAGCTGGCACCGAAACTCTGCGCGGCATCATCGATCACCCACAAGCCGTTTGCGGCGGCGAACGCCCCGATGGCGGTGTAATCGGCAGGCTGGCCAAACAGCCCGACGCCGATGATCCCGACAATTTCAACCCCGGCGGCGCTGGCAGCTGTCATCGCCGCGGCAAGGCCGGCCGGGTCAAGATTGAAGGTCTGCGGGTCGATTTCGGCGAAGACCGGCACGGCGCCAAGCACGGGCATCACCTCGGCGCTGGCGGCAAATGTGAAGGAGGGGACGATCACACCCTGGCCCGGGCGCAGGCCCTGGGCCAGCAGCGCCAGGATCAGGGCGTCGGTGCCGGATGAACAGCTGATGCAATGTTTTGTGCCGGCGCTTTGTGCCAGCCGCGCCTCGATGGCCAGCACCTCAGGCCCCATGATATAGGCGCCATGATCAAGCACGGTGGCCAGATTATGGTCGATCCGCTCGCGGATGCGGGCCTGCTGGCTGGCAAGGTCGATGAAGGGGATCATGGTCTAGCCTTTCCGTGCTACCGAGACATCCGGCGTGACATCCGGCGTGATATCCAGATGGTCCGGCGCGGTGCCAAATTCGGTAAAATTGTCGTCGATTGCCTGCAGAACGCGCTGCACGGCAAGGCCATCGGCAATGCCTGTTGGCGGGGCCTCGCCGGTCTCACAACATGTGATGAAGGCGCGCATCTCCTGCTTCAGCGGTTCGGATTCGGGCACCGGCAGATGCATCGGTGCGGCCCGTGTGATGGCAAAATTCGCCCCGTCCGGCGCGATGTCATCGCGGTAGAGGGTCAGTTTCTCGGCCCAGGGCCGGGTGTCGTCAAAGACCAGCGATCCGCGCGCGCCGGTCACGGTCAGACGATGTTCCTTGTAGGGGCACATCCAGCCGGTTGTCATCATCGCGCTGCGCCCGCCGGAAAACCCAAGCCAGGTTGACACCATATCCGGCAGGCCCGGCGTGACATGGCTGGCGCCATGGCAACTGACCTGATGCGGCGGCTCGCCCATCAGCGCGAGAAGCAGCGACAGATCATGCGGACACAGATCATAAATCACAGATTCGGTGGCCCGGATGCGGCCCATCGCCAGCCTGTTGGCGGTGATATGCCGGACCGCGCCGATCACACCATTGGCAAGCTGGTCCTGCAGGGTGAGGAAGGCGTCATGATAGCGGATCAGATGGCCGACCATCACCTGACGCCCGGCGGCTTGCGCGGCGGCGGCGATGGCCTCGGCTTCAACAAGATCGATTGCCAGCGGCTTTTCAACAAAGACATGCAGGCCGGCGGCAAGCGCCTGGCAGGCAAGGTCACGATGCGTCGGCGCGGCGGCGGCGATGACCACCCCGTCAAGCCCGGCGTCTTCGATGAGTGCGGTTACATTCATCGCCGATGTCGCGAATTCGGCAGCAAAGCTCTCGGCATGGGCCGGGACAAGGTCGGCGACGCCGCCAAGAACATCAAGCTGTGCCAGATTGCGGGCCAGATTCCGGCCCCACATGCCACATCCTATGAGTCCGATGCGTGTCATCGCCACCTGCTTTCGCGTGAAGTACCCGAACGGTGTAGGGCCACTGCCATTCGCCGGTCAATCGTTGCATTCTGTTACACGCCCGCAATCCCACCTCCACCCCGGCCCTTCACCCCGGGTCATTGAAGGGTCTCTTTACGGGGTGCTTTCTTGACAAAATTGAAGGGCGCTCTAACTGTCAGAGCCAGAAAGCCGACATAAAACCAGCCGACTCTGGACCAGCCTATACACAAGACAAGATTGACAAGGATTCCCGCCATGGACGCCTCCTCCGCCTTCAAGGACACCCTGCCAACCACGCCGGACGCGCTGATGGCAACGCTTGATGATGCCGGCATCGCCTATTCCTTTCATGAGCATCCGCCGCTTCGCACGGTTGAGGATTCAAAGGCGCTGCGGGGCGAGATGGATGGCGCGCATGTGAAGAATCTCTATCTTCGCGACAAGAAGAAGAAGAATCATCTGATCGTCGCGCAGGAGGATCGTGATATCGACCTGAAGGCACTGCCGGCGATGATCGGCTCGGATCGTCTGTCCTTTGGCAGCGCCGACAGGCTGTTCGAATTTCTCGGCGTGCGGCCAGGCGCGGTCAGCCCCTTCACACTGATCAATGATCCTGAACATCGGGTGAAATTGTCGATTGATGCCAGCCTGATGGAGGCCAGGATGCTGTTCTTTCATCCGCTGGTGAATGACCTCACGCTGGGTGTCACCCCGGACGGGCTGCGCCGCTTCCTGCAGATCACCGGCCACGACCCGCAGATCATCTCGCTGTAGAATCGGTTTCCCGACAGGCGGTCTGCGGCACCAACATAGGCACCGCGCATCTTGTTTTGACCGGGCCGATGCCTAGATTGAGGGTGTCGAGACAAAACGCCATCTGAAAGAGCGAGAATGCCATGGAGCAATTGATTGCAGGGGGAGCGTCAGCACCTGTTGACGTGACAATGGATAATTTCATGGCCGAGGTTATCGATGCTTCCGCTGGCACGCCGACGCTTGTCCAGTTCTGGGCCCCGTGGTGCGGCCCCTGCAAGCAGCTTGGCCCGGTGCTTGAAAAGGTTGTTGGCGCCAGTGGCGGCAAGGTGCGCATGGTGCGGGTGAATATCGACGACAACGCGCAGATCGCCCAGCAGATGCGGGTGCAGTCGGTGCCGACTGTCTATGGTTTTGTCGATGGCAAGCCTGTTGACGGCTTTGCCGGGGCGCAGCCGGAATCGGCGGTCAAGCAGTTCGTCGACAAGCTTGCCGGCATGGGCGGGGCCGGCGCGGATGCGGCTGCCATACTGGAAGCTGCTGAGGCGGCGCTTGCCGCCGGCGATCCCGAAACGGCGATGATGCAGTTCCAGCAGGTGATGAGTGTGACGCCTGAATCGGTACCGGCGCTTGCCGGTGTTGTTCGCTGTCTCACGGCGTCGGGTGACATTGCCGGTGCGCGCGAAATCATCGACCAGCTGAATGACGAATATCTGAATGATCCGGCGATGAAGACGGCGATTGCCGCTGTTGAGCTGGCTGAGAAAGCTGCCTCATCGGCCGGTGAGCTTGATGTGGCCAGGGCCGCGGTAGAGGCAGATCCCACCGATCTGGCGGCGCGCCAGGATTACGCGCTGGCGCTGTTCGCCGGCGGGCAGAATGCCGAGGCGATGGAACAGCTTCTTGAATCAATCCGCACCGAACGCGGCTGGAATGACGATGCGGCGCGGCTGCAGCTTCTCGAGTTCTTCTCCTCGCTTGGCGCCGCGAACCCCGATGTCATCGCGGCGCGGCGCAAATTGTCGACCCTGCTGTTTTCATGATGCCGTGCCCAGATACATGTGCAGACAGGTTTGTAGATCCACACCGACAGGAGCGGACCAATGACATTTGAACGCGATACTGATTTGACACTGCCATCGCAAATTCCGATCTTTCCGCTTCCGAACGCGCTGCTGCTGCCGGAGGGCCAGCTGCCGCTGAACATCTTCGAGCCGCGCTATCTTGCGATGATCGAGGACGCGCTTGGTGCGCCGGGACGGCTGATTGGCATGGTGCAGCCGATTGACGAGGATGGCGCGCTTTTCGGCATCGGATGCGCCGGTCGGATCAGCTATTTCCAGGAAACCGGTGACGGCCGCTTCATGATCGCCCTCAACGGCGTCTGCAGGTTCCGGCTTGGCGGCCACCATCTGACCGAGCGTGGCTATCGCCGGGCCACTGTCTCGTGGGATGAATTCACCGCCGACCTTGAGGATGGTGAAGGCGGCATCGCTGATCGCGACCGTATGTTCGCTGTCATGCGGCGCTATTTCGACACCCAGGGATTCGAGGCTGACTGGGACCAGATTGAACGGTCCGACGACAGCGCGATTCTGAACACGCTTGCCATGGTCTGTCCGTTCGATGTTGCCGAGAAACAGGCCCTTCTCGAGGCCGAGGGTGTGCGAAGCCGGGCCGATCTTCTGATCGCGATGATGGAAATGGCATTGCATGGCGATGAGGGCCAGAATGATGCACGACACTGACGACAGCGCGCAAAGACGTGGCGATTCGGCGCGTCTCGATCCGGCACTGCTTGAGGTGCTGGTCTGCCCGGTCACGCATGGGCCGCTGAAATATGACCGGGTTCGCAATGAGCTTGTCAGCCATCAGCTTGGCCGCGCCTTTCCGGTTCGTGACGGGGTGCCGATCATGCTTGTTGATGAATCGCGCGCGCTTGATGATGATGGCGGGGGCAGCGCATCATGAATGACGTCTGGCCATCCGAAATCAGGCTCAGTACCGACAAGAAAACACTCAACGTCACCTTTGAGGGCGGTAACAGCGTGGCCTTGAGCGCCGAGTTGCTGCGTGTTGAATCGCCCTCGGCCGAGGTGCAGGGCCATGGTGTCGGCCAGAAAACAACACCGCTTGGCAAACAGGATGTTCGCATCACCGGTATCGAGCCGGTGGGGAATTACGCTGTCAGGCTGATTTTCGATGATGGCCACAGCACCGGAATTTTCAGCTGGGACATTCTGCAGGATTACGGCCAGCGTCAGGACAGTCTGATGGCCGATTATCGTGACCGGGTGGCCGCCGGCAGCTAGCGCCGCGAGAGGCGCCGCCAGAGCGCCTGATTATCTGCAAACACGCAAACATCGATTAGCCGGGAAGCCTGCCTTCCAGCAGCGCCGCCTCGGCAAGCTGGCCGCCGGCAGCGATGTCCGAGAAGACCGATTTGACGGGCAGCCTGTCAAGCACCGCAAAGCCGAGCCCGGCAAGACGGCGCACCCCTGCCGGCGCATGGGAAAACAGGCTGTTCAGACCCGATGTCGCCGTTGTCATCGCGGCGCGCTCGCGCCACCGCGCCGCCTCATAGGCACGCCGCAGCGACAGGTGCGATGCCGGCAGGCCGCGCCGCCGGCTTTCAACCAGAAGATCCGCCAGCACCGCCGCATCGGCAAGCGCCAGATTATATCCCTGTCCGGCCAGCGGATGGATGGCATGCGCCGCATCACCCGCCAGGATCAGACCTGGCGCCGTGATGCGCCGTCGCCAGCTTGGCCGCAGCGGCCAGGCAAGCCGCGCCGCGGCAAGGCGAAGATAGCCGAGGCCGGGGCCGAAAGCCTCAAGGCAAGCCGCCTCGAAGGCGGTCTCATCAACCGCCAGAAGGCGTTCTGCCTCATTGTTCGGAAGCGTCCATACAAGCGATAGTCTGGTGCCGTCAAACGGCATCAGGGCAAAGGGGCCGGTCTGCAGAAAGCGTTGAAAGGCCGTGTCGTCATGATGCCGTTCGGCCTCGAGGATGGTCACGATGGCGGTCTGTGTCTGGCGGGTCTCTCGCAACCCGAGCCCGGCCGCCTCCGCCAGCTGGCTGCGCGCGCCATCACAGGCCACGACCAGTGCGGCGTGAAGCGATGATGACGTGCCATTGGCATCGGTCAGGCTCAGCTCTGCGCCATCTTCATGATTCTGCCAGTCTGACACTGCCATGCCGGGGATTTGTGTGACCGGGCGGGATGCGATGCTGTCACGAAGCGCGGCCTGCAATGCCATATTGCCAACCACGAAGGCCATTGGCGCCGCGGCTGTCTGCCAGGACAGGTCGGTCTGTGCGCGCCGCCTTGCCGCCAGCCCGGTTGGCGCGGGTCCCTCGGCGATGGCGATGCGGCGGATCGGGGACGGCGGCGCTGGCAGACGGTCCCAGACGCCAAGCGCCGTCAGCATGCGCGCGCCGGCGGCGTTGATTGTCGTTGTCCGCTCATCCGCGCCAGGTGCCTTGCCGTCGTCGCGGCCACCATCCTGGCTACCATCCCGGCCGCCATCCCTGTCGATCAGCGCGACATCCACGCCGGCATAGGACAGCGCCGTTGCCATCATCACCCCGGTCAGACCGCCACCGACAACCGCCACATCATGCATTCTCGCCACCATGATTCTCGCCACCCAAACTGTCGGCAAAATGCCGGTCGATCACCTGCTGCGCCAGCCGGGACAGGTCCGACCCGTCGAAAAGATAGGCATGGCATCCGGCGGCCCGGCCGGCGGCTACATCGCTGTCACGGTCGCCAATCATCACCGAGGCGGCCAGGTCGATATTCCATGTGGCGGCCAGCCCCAGAAGCATCCCCGGTGCCGGCTTGCGGCACGCACAGGGCGTTTGCATGGCCGGGGTGGGCGCCTCGGGGTGATGCGGACAATGGGCGATATCCTGGATATGGCCCCCGGCACGAATGGTCTGCGCCACAAGATGGTCGTTGAATGCCTGCATCTGGGCGACGGTGTAAAACCCGCGACCTATCCCGCCCTGGTTGGTGACGATGAAACAGGCGATGCCATGCCGGTGAAACAGCGCCAGCGCATCGGGCGCGCCGGGCATCCAGGCAAAATCATCCACCAGATAGGTGGAGCCATGGTCGATGTTCAGCGTCTGGTCGCGGTCCAGAAACACCGCGCCGCGGCGTCGCGGCTTCGCCAAGCTGGCATTCAAGCTGGCATTGTTGATTGATGGTGCCGTCATGAATCCATCTAGGCTGAATGGGCCGCTGCTGTCCATGTGTAATCGGGTCTCATGGCAGTCTCATGGCGGTCTCACGGCCATCAAACGGCACCTCTGATGTGGCTGATCACGGGAAGAGAGTGTCATTTTCCGGCTCGAGAGATTGCCCGCCCGCGCGTCATGCGTTAGGACAGTGGCGAGATTGGTCCTCCACACCCCCGGCAGGCCCTAATCTGGCAGCTTCGGATCTGGCAGAATCGGGCTTGGCGGGGACAGCGACAGAGCGCAGGGCAACAGAAGATGAAGCTGAACCCGGAATACAGTCTGTTTGACGGCAATATGTTCGTGCAGATGCGCGCCCTTCTTGCCGATGCCGAGCCGCCCGCGGGGCGCGGCCTTCTGGACATGTCAATCGGCGAGCCGCAGCTTGCCGCCGGCGATCTGCTGATGCGCAGCATGACAACGCATAATGAGAGCTGGCAATTCTACCCAAAGGCCACCGGCCACCCGCGTTTTACCGCAGCGGTCGAGACCTATATCGCGCGGCGCTGGCCTGCCGCCGCCGGCCTTGTTGATCTTGAAAAGCAGATGCTGCCGGTGCCGGGGACGCGCGAACCGCTTGGCCTGATGGGCGGGCTTGTCAAAGGCACAAAGGACAATGCGGCGGCGCTTGTCGCCAACCCCTATTACCATGCCTGGCGGGCCGGCGCGCTCGCCTCGGGTGCTGAAATCCGCTATCTCAACGCGCATGCCGATGCCGGCTTTGTGCCTGACCTTGCGGCGCAGCCCGAGGCGGTGCTTGAGCGTACCAGCATCGTCTATCTGTGCAGCCCGACAAACCCGCAGGGCGGCGTGATGTCGATCGAACAGATCAAGACAGCCATCAGGCTGGCGCGCCAACATGATTTCCTGCTGGTGATGGATGAATGCTATTGCGATATCTGGCGTGACGCCCCGCCGGCCGGCGCGCTTGAGGCGGCGGCGGCACTTCATGCCGAGGATGGCGGTGACAGGCCGGATGACCCGCTTCGCAACCTGGTGGTTCTGAACTCGCTGTCGAAACGGTCCAGCGCGGCCGGGCTTCGCGCCGGTTTCATGATCGGCGATGCCAGCGTGATGGCGCTGTATCTGAAGGTGATCGCCAATACAGGTTCGCTGGTGCCGACGCCGCTGCTGCTGGCGGCGGCTGATCTCTATGAAGATGATGAGCATGTTGCCGCAATTCGGGCACATTATGACCACAGCTTTGCCCTTGCAACGCGCCATCTTGGCGTGACGGCCCCGCCGGGCGGTTTCTTTTTATGGCTTCCGGTGGCCGATGACAGGCAGTTTGTCAGGCGGTTGATGCAGGAACAGGCGGTGCGGGCCATGCCAGGCTCCTTCATGGCCGAGGTCAGTGACGGCATCAATCCCGGTGCGGGATATGTGCGGATGGCGCTGGTGCATGACCATGAACGCACCGAGGAAAGTCTTGCCAGGGTGGCGGCACTCTATGATGCCGACAGCCGCGGCGCGGCATAGACGGAGGCGATGATCGAGGCTGAGGCGAAAAGCAGGATCCTGTCTCCGGCGCTGATCGGCTTTCTACGGCGCCGGGCGATGGAATTTGTCGGTGTCTGCCTGATTGCCGTCGGGCTGGCGCTTACCGCGATGCCGTTCTCGCCTGGCCGGTATGACCCTTCTTTCAGTGCCTTCTCGTCCGGCGGCATTCAGAACTGGTTTGGCGCCCTTGGCGCGGCCATCGCCGGTGGGCTTCACGCCAGCCTTGGAACGGCCAGCTTCTTCCTGACCCTGTTGCCGCTTTGCTGGGGATACCGTCTACTGCGCAAACAGCCGATGGGCCACAATATCGTCCGCATGTGTCTGGCACCTGTTGCCCTGTTGTTGCTGTCGGCTGCCTTTTACGGGCTGTCCGGTGCCGATGGCAGCGCTGCCGGTGGTGCCGCCGGCGTTGTTCTGACAGGTTTGACGCTGCCTCACATGCCGCCGCTGCAATCCGTCTTCGGGCTGACCAACGCGCATTATCTGGGGGCTGGCTATCTGGTCATCGGATTGTTGATGTGGTCCTGGTGCGCGACCCTGTCACGTCGGCAATGGGGTCTTCTGGCGGCGCCTGTCCGCGGACTGGCGGGTATGGTGGCGCGCCGCGTTGCTGCCCGCCGCGAACAGGCGGATGCGGATGAGGCCGAGGCACCGCCCCTCACCCTGACCGAACCCGAAGCCCCGGCACCACAGAAAAAGAAGGCGCCACGCAAATCCTCCCGCAAACGCAAGGAGCCGACCCTGCTGGCTGGCGCAGCCGCCGAAGGCGCGGCATCCACCGGCCGCGGCGCTGGCCAGGGACGGCTCAATCTTGATGGCGACGGACAATTCAGCCTGCCACCGGGCAAGCTGCTTGCCACCCCGGGCAAGGCGGCTTCGGGCCCGTCGAAACAGCAGCTTGAGGAAACCGCGGCGCAGCTTGAGCATGTGCTTGGCGATTTCAGCGTGAAGGGCGAGATCACCGAATCCCGCTATGGTCCGGTTGTAACGCGCCATGATCTGGTACCGGCCCCGGGCACGAAATCGCAACGTGTCATCTCGCTTGCCGATGATATCGCCCGCTCGATGAGCGCGGTCTCGGTGCGGGTTGCGGTGGTTCCGGGCCAGAATGTGATTGGCATCGAACTGCCGAATGTCGACCGCCAGATGGTCGTGCTTCGTGAAATTTTCGACCATGCCGCCTGGCATAGTGATGCCGGTGACCTGCCGATGGCGCTTGGCAAGGATATCGCCGGTGCGCCGGTCATCGTCGATTTGGCGAAGATGCCGCATTTGCTGGTGGCCGGCACCACCGGGTCGGGCAAGTCCGTCGGCATCAATGCGATGATCCTGTCATTGCTGTATCGCCATACGCCTGAGACCTGCCGGATGATCCTTGTTGATCCGAAAATGCTGGAACTGTCGGTCTATGACGGCATCCCGCATCTTCTCAGCCCGGTTGTCACCGAACCGTCAAAGGCCGTGACGGCGCTGAAATGGGCCGTTCGCGAGATGGAAAGCCGCTATCGCAACATGGCCAAGCTCGGCGTTCGCAATATCGCCGGCTACAACCAGCGTGTTGCCGAGGCACGGGCCGATGGCGAGGTGCTGACGCGGCGTGTGCAGACAGGTTTCGATGCCGAGACAGGCAAGCCTGTCTTCGAGGAGGAGATCCTCGACCTGACGCCGCTTCCCTTCATCGTCGTGGTGATCGACGAGGTGGCCGATCTGATGCTTGTCGCCGGCAAGGAGATCGAGGCCGCGGTGCAGCGTCTGGCGCAGATGGCGCGCGCCGCCGGGATCCATGTCATCATGGCAACGCAGCGCCCGTCGGTCGACGTCATCACCGGCACCATCAAGGCCAATTTCCCGACCCGGATCAGTTTTCAGGTCACCTCGCGGATCGACAGCCGGACAATCCTCGGCGAACAGGGTGCTGAACAGCTTCTTGGCCGTGGTGACATGCTGTTCATGGAAGGTGGCGGGCGCGTGATGCGGGTACATGGGCCGTTCGTCTCCGACAACGAGGTCGAGGCGGTGGCCAATTTCCTGCGCAAGCAGGGTGAGCCCGACTATAACGACAAGGTTGTCGCCGAGGAGGAAGAGGCCGAGATGTCGAGCGGCGGCACCGGCGATCTTCTTGGTGAAGGCAGCAGCCTGTATGATCAGGCGGTGCAGCTTGTCGTTCGCGAACAGAAAGCCTCGACAAGCTTTGTACAAAGACATCTCAAGATCGGTTATAATCGGGCCGCAACCATCATCGAGGAGATGGAAGGCAACGGCATCATCAGCGCCGCCAACCATGTTGGCAAACGCGAGGTGCTGGTCACCGAAGGAGACGGGTAACAGGAGATGGGCAATAGATGGCCTTGATGATCACCAGACGCTGGATGCCCCGGCTTGCCGCACTGCTTGTCATCATCCTGATGCCAACGGGGCTGGCGGCGTCATCCGATCCGGTCACCCGCGCCGAGGCGTGGTTTGATGATATCAGCACAATGCGCGCCGATTTCATCCAGGTGGCGTCCGACGGCACCACCGCGACGGGCGAGCTGCATCTTCGCCGGCCACACCGGATGAAGGTGATCTATGATCTTGAGGAGCCTTTGATCCTATTGACCACGCCGGTCTGGCTGCATGTCGACAGGCCGGATGACAAGACGGTAACAAGCTATCCGATCAGCGAGACCCCGCTGTCGCTGATCCTTCAGGAGAAAGTCCTGCTGCGGTCACAGGAATTCACCACAACGCATCTTGTCCGTGACGGCATTACGCGGATTACCCTGAAGCGCGATGTCGGCGAGGCGGCTGGCGAGCTGACGCTGGAATTCACCAACCAGCCCTTCGAGCTTCGCCGCTGGACGATCCGTGATGCGGCCGATGTGGCGACGACGGTGACGCTGCAGAACATGCGTTTCGGCCATAAATACGAAAACAAGTTCTTCGCGAAATCCGACTACCCCCTTCCGAACTGAGGACACCCGTCACCGGCGCACCGCAAGCGCCGTCGCTTGACCCCCATCCTGTATATTCCCGCCTGAATCTGGAGCAAGGAAATCGACATGAAACTGGCAACCTGGAACATCAATTCGGTGCGGCTGCGGATCAATCTGGTTCTGGATTTCCTGAAAGATGCGGATATCGACGTGCTGTGCCTGCAGGAAACGAAGACCGAGGATGCGCATTTCCCGGCACCGGCGCTGGCCGAGGCGGGATGGGCGCATCACGCCTATCGCGGTGAGAAAAGCTATAACGGGGTGGCCATCATCTCGCGCCTGAAGCTGGCGGACCCGGATCATATGGACTGGGTCGGGCGAGGCGATTGCCGCCATATTTCGGCGCGGGTGGAAGGTGGGCCGCTGGTGCATAATTTCTATGTGCCGGCAGGCGGCGATGTTCCGGACCGCGGCGAGAACCCGAAATTCGGCCACAAGCTGGATTTCATCGCCGAGATGACAGGGCATTTCACCGCCAACACACCGCACAATGCCATTCTTGTTGGCGATCTCAATATCGCGCCGCTGGCCGAGGATGTCTGGTCGACAAAGCAGCTTCGCAATGTCGTCAGCCATACGCCGGTCGAGCGTGAAGGGCTGATGCGCCTGATTGAGGATGGTGGATGGCATGATGTCGTCAGGTCGCATTTCGGGCCTGAGGAAATCCTCTATTCCTGGTGGTCCTATCGCGCCCGTGACTGGGCGGCGAGTGATCGCGGCCGCCGCCTCGACCATGTCTGGGCAAGCCATGATCTGGCAGGCAGTGTCCGGTCGGTATCGATCGAAAGGCATCTTCGGGGGGCCGAAAAGCCGTCGGACCATGTGCCGACGGTGATCGAGCTGTAGCCCCGCCCCGCTTTTCATTCGCCGCAATTTGGCGTATAGGCTGGCCATGACGGAATTTCTGAAAATGCATGGCCTTGGGAATGATTTCATCATTTTCGACTGGCGTGACGGCGGCCCCGAGCGGATTGGTGAGGCTGCGGCGCGGGTGCTTGCCGACCGCCGCCTGGGGATTGGTTGTGACCAGATTCTTGTCATCCGTGATTCAGCTGCCGCCGATATCCGCATGGACATCCTGAATCATGACGGATCGCCGTCGGGCGCTTGCGGAAATGGCACGCGCTGTGTTGCCGATTATGTGATGCGGCAGACCGGCCGTGATGACCTCAGCATCGAAACCGATGGTGGCCAGCTTCGCGCCTGGCATGCCGGTGGCGGTGAGATTGCCGTTGATATGGGCCCGGTGGCGACCGGCTGGCGCGAGGTGCCGCTGGCGCATGAGGTCGATACGCTGCAGGTACCGCTTGGCATTGACGGGCTTGGCGATGCCACCTGCCATTCGCTTGGCAACCCGCATGCCGTTGTCTTTGTCGATGATGCCGAGGCGGTGGATCTGGCGTGCCTTGGCCCGCTTGTGGAACATGCGCCGCTGTTTCCGGACAGGGTCAATCTGTCGGTTGTCAGCCGGATTGACGAGGCGGCTTTCAGGATGCGGGTCTGGGAACGCGGTGTCGGGATCACCATGGCCTGTGGCAGCGGTGCCTGTGCCGTCGGGGTGGCCATTGTGCGGCGCGGGCTTGGGCCGCGCCAGAACCGCATTGTCATGGATGGCGGCGCTGTTCAGATTGACTGGGATCCGGCAACCGGTCATGTCACGATGACCGGGCCGGTGGCGCATGTCTGCCATGGCACGCTGTCACCCGAACTTGATGCTCTTTTGGGGGAACCTCTTTTGGAGTCGGGCCATGGCGCATCGTAACGCGCCGCGGGTCGAAACCTTCGGTTGCCGGCTGAATATCTGGGAATCCGAGGTGGTGCGCGACCAGGCGGCGACAGCCGGGCTGAATGACGCCATCATTTTCAACACCTGCGCGGTGACGGCCGAGGCCGAACGCCAGGCACGCCAGGCCATCCGCCGGGCCCGCCGCGACGATCCCGATGCCCGCATCATCGTCACCGGCTGCGCCGCCCAGATCGCGCCGGAGACATGGGATGCCATGCCCGAGGTCGACCATGTTGTTGGCAATCATGACAAGCTGGCAGCGCCTGTCTGGCAGTCGCTGGCGGCGGGCGGTGAGGCGATCATCGTCAGCGATGTGATGCAGGTGCGCGAGACGGCAACACATATGCTGGATGCCTTCAGCGCGCATACCCGTGGATTTCTGCAGATCCAGCAGGGATGCGATCATCGCTGCACCTTCTGCATCATCCCCTATGGCCGCGGCAACAACCG